>JAJYFT010000031.1 GCA_021790815.1 Actinomycetes bacterium | reverse complement strand
TATTAGTATTTAACAACGCCATTTCCTTTCCTATTTTTCGATTTTCTAATACCTAAAATATAGCCTGGAGATGGCGTTGTGACTATTAAATGCAGGTCAGGGCACCCACGGATTGGCGCGAAGAGCCATTTTTTTAAGTTAAAATAGTTCTTCATGATTTTTTAAACTTCTTTTGCTAATTGAAATATTATTGACATCGCACTTTCTTTAAAAAAGCTCCATTTGATCTTTTAGTACGGTGTCTTAGGGTAACAAACGTTGATACAAATAATTCTATTAATGTCTACAATGCTATTGAATCAGCTGATCTATTAGTAGATGTTATAAGATTTTAAAGTTAGAGAATTGATAGGCCTAAGTATTTAACTTGTTGGCTCAGAGTTTCGACAAGTGCTTGCCATAGTTTGTTTGTCCCACAATATCCTAAATTGATTCACCGTTAGTTTGATAAATATTTTTCGAATATTGTAAACGTTGGATATACCGTATAAACTGATTGCACTTGACGGAAAGATTGATTGATAGCCAACTGGCCGCTTAATTCACTTGGATTTTAGAAGACTTTATCTGCATGTACTGACTATATTTATCTCCTCTTATGCCTGAGGACATACTTAACCTATACGTCTTGCCTTATCTGATACCCGCAGTCATCATTTGACTATCCAATGATGATCCATAACTCTTTTATTCACATTCAAACCAGATAACTATATAATAGCGGGCTCGATTTTACATCGTATTATTTTACCGCTGACGAGAAAGTTGCCAGTGTAATTGATTAATTCTGTTTTGAATTGGCGTGATTATTTCCCTTTTTGCTATCCTGATTAGAAAATCAATTAGGCAAGGTAAACGAGGAGTTTATGCGTTTCGATACAGATGACACCGATGAGCAAAGGGAATTTAGAGAAGAGTTTCGCGAGTGGCTTAAAGATAACCTTCCTGACGGTTGGGTGCAATCAATTAAAAATGGCGATGAAGAGCTTTTTAAGGAGTCAAGGTCTAAATGGGATATTTTTTCCTGGATGAAAACTGTTGGTTTAAGTGGATACGCTGCACCACTTTGGCCGAGAGAGTATGGCGGGATATCAGGTACTGCATGGATGCAACAGATAATTCGAGAAGAATTAAGTGCAAATAGACTCCCATTAGCGGGTATTAACTTACTAGGTGTTGGTTTAGCCGGTCCGACAATTATTGAACACGGAAATGAAAATCAGAAAACACGCTATCTTTCTAAAATACTAACTGGTGAAGAAATATGGTGTCAACTATTCTCAGAACCTGGATCTGGTTCAGATCTAGCTTCCCTTTCAACTAAAGCAGTTAAAGATGGAGATGAATGGGTCATTAACGGACAGAAGGTTTGGACTACTATTGCACAGTTTGCCAAATTTGGCATGCTCCTTGCACGGACTAATCCAAACGTCCCAAAACATGAGGGTTTAAGTTACTTTATTCTCGATATGCACTCAAAAGGAGTTGAGATCAGACCACTAAAACAGATGACTGGTTCATCCGAATTTAATGAAGTATTCTTTAATGACGTAAGAATTCCCGCGGAAAATTTGGTCGGTTCAGTTGGTGATGGTTGGAGGTGTGCCAGAACTACCTTAATGAACGAACGAACTGCTTTAGCGGGCCTATCCATTGATGAGACAACTTTTCTAGGTGGGTCAGCAAAGAAAGATCCTTGGCAGATATTTTTAGATTCTGTTCCGAACAAAGAAGACCCACTTATTCGACAGCAATTGGCACAGTTTTTCATCGAAACCCAAGTTAAGGAGATAACCTCTTTCCGGGCAAACGCTGCTAGGAAGGCTGGCAACTCTCCGGGTCCTGAAGGCGGAGTAAACAAGGTCTTCAACGCTGAATTCAATAAGCGAAAAACTGAGTTTTCAATGAACGCAAATGGTCTGCGGTCAATCGCTTGGAAAAGCGGAGATAGAAACTTTGAAGATTTGGCTACGAGATTCTTGAGAGCACGAGCTAACACAATTGAAGGTGGAACGTCAGAAGTACTCAGGAATCAAATGTCGGAAAGAATCTTAGGACTACCGCGCGACGTTGAAGTAGATAAAGATATTCCTTGGGCTGGAATCGGCAAAAACTAACTAGGACAGATAACTTGACCAAGCACAATACACCTGCAACTAGTAAACCAGAAATAGATGATTTGTCAGATTCATCTGTAATTACTAGAACTTTACGGCGCGCAAATACTGAAGCTGATAAAGATGCTAGACGTCAAGAAATACTTGGTGCTGCTAAAACGGTATTTTCTAAAAACGGTTTTCACGCTACAACGATCTCAGATGTTGCTAAGGAAGCTCAACTCTCATATGGATCAATCTACTGGTATTTTGATTCAAAAGACGCTCTTTTTCACGCACTTATGGAATCAGAAGAGGAATCCTTAAAAACTGAAATTGCACGAGCAACAGCTATTTCTAACTTTCCTGAACAACCCGAGTTAACATTTCGGGCGGCAATTGCAGCAACCATAAAATTCTTTGAGCGAGACAAAGCTGCTGTCAAGTTACTTTTTAGAGACTCTTATGCCCTTGGAGATAGATTTGAGGCACACCTTTATAACATATATGAAGGTTTTATTGGAGACATAAAATCAGTTGTAATCGAGTACCAAAACCATGGTGACATCATCGATCTTCCACCACACCTAGTTGCATTCTCAATAGCTGCACTAATTACACAGTTTGCTCATCGCAGACTTGAAACCGATGACGGGATAAGTGCCGAAAAAGTGTCTGATCTAATTTTAAAGATATTACTAGAAGGCTTGTTGCCCAGAAGGAGGTCAAGTGTCAACAACTAAAAACAATATCCCAGTAATATTATCAACTGGACAATCAATTATAAGATTTGGAATATTTAAACCACTTGATCTTATTCTTGAAGCAACGCAACGTGCAATCGATAGTGCACACGGAATAGAAGACTATCTTGATGAACTAATTGTTGTCAACGTGCTCGGAAAGGTAGGATCTCATCCTGCTTCGTTAATTATCAACAAAATTGGCTTGAACAATGTAAAACCTTATACCACCACGATAGGAGGTAACACTCCTCAAATGTTAGTTAATATTCTTAGCAATAAGATTGCGAACGGTGAAATAAAGGCAGCAGTCATTACTGGCGGAGAAGCAATGAGATCTTCAAAAGAAAGAAGAGCATTAGAAACCCAAACTTCAGATTCGATTTTTGACTCTTTAGTTCTTGACCAAGAAGCGGATCAAATTATTGGGTCAGACAAAATGGGGGTTTCAGAGCATGAAATAGCAGCAGGGCTCATCTCCCCCGTTCACGTTTACCCACTTTTCGAATCGGCAATTGCTCATGAAAATAATAGGACAATGGAAGAACAGAGAATGTTCATTTCTAAACTTTTCTCTCCATTTACTCAAATAGCTGCCGAAAATGAATTCAGTTGGTTTAAGGATATAATTTCACCTGACGAACTTTATGAGATCTCTCCAACAAACAGGCTTATTGCTGAACCATACACAAAAAGACACTGTGCTTTTTTAGGGTCAGACCAGGGTGCTGCAATAATTCTTGCATCTTACGAAGTTGCTGAAAAACTAGGTCTTTCTTCACAGTCAATCTTTGTCCACTCAGGCGCCGACTTGAATGATACTTGGTTTACCTCCACACGTCCACAATTAGGTCATTCACCAGCAATAAAAGAGTGTGTTCAAAAAACATTAGAGCTAGGTGACATTAATGTTGACAACATCAATTTCTTTGATCTCTACTCGTGCTTTCCCTCGGCAGTCGAATTAGCGCTTGACGGAATTGGAATTGACTCAGAAGACAGACGGCCATTAAGTGTCACGGGTGGATTGCCATACTTTGGTGGTCCGGGGAATAATTATACAACACACTCAATAGCTTCGATGCACTCTACATTGCTCGCTAAAAGTGGTTTTGGGCTTGTTAGCGGCTTAGGCTGGTATGCAACAAAACACAGCTACGGTCTTTATGGCAGTGAGCCTCCCAAAAACGGATTTCGGTTGGCTGATACTTCAAAAAAACAGCTTGAGTTTGACAACAAAGCCGTTCAGGTAAGATCGGCTCAAGAGATTGAAAACATAACCTATGGCACCGTGCTTGCTTCAAGTGTGTCTTACAATCCATTAGGCGAAGTTTCAATGGCACCAGCAATAATTGAACTTGAAGATAAAACTCGCATAGTTGCAAATGCTAATAGTAGTATGTTTAAAGATTTAAGCGGGAAAAATCTAGTTTCGCAAAAAGTCGTAATTAATAAAGAACCATTAACTTACGAGATTATTTAAAGGAGAGAAAATGTCAGTAGATAGAGAAAAACGCGGTAACGTTGAAATAGTTACAATCAATCGACCTGAGGCGCGTAATGCAATCGATGGTCCAACTTCAACTGCAATTGGAGAGGCACTTGAAGCGACCGAAAACGACACCGATGTTTGGGTTGTAATCATAACTGGAGCTGGCGACAAAGCATTTTCAGCAGGTATGGACTTAAAAGCATTTGCAAGTGGTCAAATAGCAGAAATTGCTGGAGGCAAGAATGGCTTTGCAAACATCGCTAATAGGAACTTTAAAAAACCACTAATTGCAGCTGTTAATGGTGCAGCTTTAGCTGGAGGCTGTGAAATAATGCTGTCCTGCGATTTAGTTGTTGCGGCAGATCATGCGGTATTTGGAATTCCGGAAGTAAAACGAGGTCTAATAGCTGGTGGCGGTGGTTTACTTAGGCTTCCAAAGCGTCTCCCCCTTTCAATTGCACTAGAACTTGCTTTAACTGGTGAGCCTATAGATGCAAAACGAGCCTTTGAACTCGGTCTTATCAATAAAGTAGTCCCATTGGATAATTTACTTGACACAGCTTTAGAACTTGCAAATAAGATTGCCGAAAACGCACCAGTCGCAGTAAAGGCATCTAAGAAAGTAATCTATGAAACATATGGACTCAAGGAGCAAGAGGCATGGAATATCAGCAACGAGGCTTTCGGAGGAATCTTTGCAGGACCTGATGCCTTTGAAGGGGCAATGGCCTTTGCCGAGAAAAGAAAACCAAACTGGTCGGTGAGCTAGATACTTTCCCTGGATAATTTTTCTGGATAATTTTTCGCCACAACTGTAACAAAATTGCTAAAGCAGACATCACACATTGTAAGCGATGGATTGCTAGAGACAATACAATCAAATTAATTGTTGCGATGCTGCTTACCTGTGCTGCTAAATTTGTGTAAGTGAAAAAGGTGCAAATAAATGAATAGCTTTGAGATTATCGCCGCGACTAATGTTACTTTGACTCCTTGGTTGGATGCTCTTAGATTAAGTCTTCATATATTAAGTGCTGCAATATGGGTAGGCGGTCAAATAACTTTAGCAGGACTTCTCCCTACAATTAGACCTCTAGGTCCCGATGCAACTAAAAAGTTAGCTAACCAGTTTGCAAAACTTACTTGGCCGGCCTACTTTGTTCTTGTTGCTACAGGATTCTGGAATTTGGCAGCATTAAACCCAAACCACGCAACAACTGCGTGGAATATAGTCTTGGGCGTAAAGATTTTCTTAGCATTGCTATCAGGATTCAGTGCATTTTTGCATATGAAATCAACCTCTAAATTAGGTCTAGCTTTATGGGGAAGTATTGCTGGGATTTCGTCAGTGGCAACTTTAATACTAGGAATTTTTATATCTGGTTAGAAGTTTACAAATAATCCTTTACGTTACAGCCATAAAAGCACTTTCACCGATTTAGCCGTCGGGAGGAGATCCAAGGCATATTGAATGCCGAAAGTACGACGATCAAACGTGAAAACAAAACTATTTCGAAGCTACAACTCTTCACTTGTTGCCAAAAATTGACTTTTTTACAGTGATTTTACGAATTTTCTGCCTCAATATACGTAGTCATCCGCAATAACTATAGGTAATTACTTGGTTTGATAGCTAAACTGCTTTAATTTGCTGCTTTAAAGGTGTAAACTAAAGATGTAGAGAAATACAGAGGAGGTAAAGTGCTAGCTGACATATTTGCAGGTTGGGACCCTATAATTCTAATTGCTGTCATCGCAGCCGTTTTGCTATTTGGAGGCAAGAAATTACCTCAGTTGGCAAGAGGTTTAGGATCTGCCTCACATGAGTTCAAAAAAGGTTTAGAAGACGGACAGAAAGAGTCGGAAGAGACCAAAGAGACTAAAGAGTCCTAAGAAGCATTTTTACATTATCAGTTAAACTGCTGACTTAATCTTTAAAATATGTTGGCATGTTGGTATGTTTTTGGTGTAAATTTAGATTTGTGATTAAAGCGAAAGCTGTGAAATTAGACGGTAAATTCATTCAAAATATAAAATTGGTTGGCAAAAAACTTGTTTTTTTTGCAGTCGCGCCCGTTTTTCTAACTAGTTGTCAAGTACCGTCTTTTTTTGCTTACAAAGGATCGACAACTCAAGCTCAGGCTGAGTACAAACTTTATACAGGATTTAATCTTGCTGCAATGATAGTTGGCATTTTTGTATGGGCATTAATTTTGTGGTCCATTTTCCGTTACCGCCGAAGAAAAGGTGACGAATCTATGCCAGCACAGTTTCACGAGCACCGTTTTATAGAATTTCTCTACACCATAATTCCGTTAATTACAGTTCTCGTTCTTTTCTACTTTACCGTCATAACTGAAAATCAAGTTGATGCAGTTTCAACGACTCCAAATGTTCGTGTAACAATCGTTGCATTTCAATGGGGGTGGGAGTTTAAGTACATGAATAGTTCAGGGAACAGCGTTATTGCAACTGTTTATGGTAATGATGGAGGTGGGAACTTCTCCACTTCAACTGTCCCTGTAGCTTACTTGCCAGTTGGAGAAACTGTGACTGTAACACTCGAATCATTAGATGTAGTTCATGGTTTTTACGTTCCAGAATTTAATTTCAGCCGTTATGCTCAACCAGGTCACATTAACACGTTTGATCTTAATATCGTAAACGCAGGTTACTATCCAGGTCGATGTACCCAGTTCTGTGGTGTTTACCACACAGAAATGCAGTTTGGGATAAAAGCTGTTTCACCCCAGAAATTTGAGTCATGGTTAAAGTCCCATTCTTCGGCGCCAACAAAGTAAGGGTATGAAAGGAAGTATATGAAATTTGAAGCTAAGATGCTCTTGGTAATTGCGCTTTTTTTCTTTGTGCTTTTTGCAACTTATGCCTTTTTTTCGAAAGAATGGGCTGGGTCCATAATGCTTTTAGGAAGTGTGCTGCTTGGACTTTTGCCGGGTTCTTACTACCTTTGGTGGTCCAACAGAATGGAACCACGCCCCGAAGACAGAGACGACGCAACAATTAAAGAAGGATCTGGTGTAATTGCCGCCTTCCCAGATACAAGCATTTGGCCATTTATCTTCGGAGTCGGTGCAGCGATGTTTGCACTGTCTCTTGTACTTGGTATTTGGACTGCCTTTATTGGCGGTGCAATGACGCTTTCAGCGATGATAGGTGTTGCTACAGAAAGCAGACGTGGCGGTCAAGTCTAGTTATTTTTGCATAATCTACGTTTAACGTGATTTGCCTTTAATGACATCCTCCTGACGCTTTAGCCGTCGAATTTATGGAGAGCAGAACGATCTAACTCTTCCAGAGACACGCCAAGTTCGCAGGACCAATACATCACATAGGCATATCGGGGCAACCGCCTTCAGTGTCCTTTTACCCACAACTAAAGTCATCAACTTGCTGTCCAGTTTCGATCATCACTCAATTTTCTCTCAGTTCAAGTAGTTGTTTTGCTTTTCTTCGATTCGACACCAATTGAGTCTGCACTTTGACGGATTACGTGAGAAACTCGGTCGTTTAACTCAAGAGGTATTTCACCATGTTCACTTAATACGTCCATGTCCCCTTCTCTTGCAGGTGACTTTTGAGCTACGTATTCACCTTCTTCAGTTCTAATCACAACGTTAAAACGCTTTCTTCTCCCAGCATTTTTTCCAGCAAGTTGAAGCTCTATACAGATCTTGTAGGTGACTAAAGCTACTACTATCGGAACGACATAAGTAGCAATTCTAAAGAACCAAAGAACCAAGTTTAATGAGACAGATAAGTAATTAGCTAATACATCTGTTGAAGAAGCAAAAAATAACATAAAAAAGAAAGCCAACGCCCCCGTACCGACTGCAGTTCTTTTAGGCCTATCCCTTGGCCTATCGAGCAGGTTATGGATATCACGGTCCTTAGTCATTCTTGCTTCAAGAAAGGGCCATATGATGAAAATGTTAAAGGCAATTCCAGGGAAAAGGATTGATGGAAAGAACTGATTTGGAATCATATACCCAAAAGCGGAAATCTCCCAACTCGGCATAATTCTCAAAGCACCATCCAACCATCCCATATACCAGTCAGGCTGAACCGCGTAGCTAACTTTATATGGGAAGTACTGACCATACTGCCATATTGGATTTATTTGAGCTAAGCCACCCAGTAATGCCAATACAGCTACAGTTAAAAACAAAAAACCTTGAGTCTTGAACATAAAACCAGGCCACATTGGAGTCCCTACAACGTTGTGCTCTGTCCGGCCTTTCCCTGGGAACTGCGTATGCTTCTGTCTAACTAACATAAATAGGTGAGCACCAACCAGACCTGCAATGATTGCAGGAATTACGAGGATATGGAGCATATACATCCGAGGGATAATTACTCCATTTCCTGGATAGTTCCCTCCAAAGAGCCAGAATGCAAGGTGCGTACCAACTACAGGAATTGACTCTAAAACACTGAACATTATTCTAAGACCAGTACCTGAAATTAAATCGTCTGGAAGGGAGTAACCTAAGAATCCATTTACAATACCTAGAATTAAGAGAGTTACTCCAACTATCCAATTGATCTCTCGAGGTTTTCTAAATGCACCAGTAAAAAATATCCTGCACATGTGCACGGCGATTGCACCCAAGAAAATATCTGCACCCCAGTGGTGCATCTGCCTTACAAGCAAGCCGAACCTAACATTAAAACTTATAGCTAAGGTAGAATTGTAAGCTGCTGAAACCTGTGTGCCGTCCAATGGCTTGTAAGAACCATGATAAGTCAGCATTGTTGAAGATGGGTCAAAGTAAAGCGATAAAAATACGCCTGTAACCAAAAGAACTACAAACGAATAAAGTGCAATCTCACCAAGCATGAAAGACCAGTGATCAGGAAAGATTTTATTAAAAAATGTTCGTCCGCCTTTAGCTGCCCCTAAACGTTCATCAATCCACCGTCCAGCATTAGCCGCTCGTTCTTGTGGCGAAAGCTTATTATCCTTATTTGGCTTAAGATTCTTTAATAGATCTTTTGTGGTAAGTTTCTCCACGTTCTACGACCCAATTTCCCAGTAACCTGGCCCGATTGGATAGCTAAAGCCTCCTTGGGCGCGTAAAAATCCTTTTGAATCAATGTATAACGGCAACTGAGGAAGAGGTCTTGGTGCTGGACCAAAGACAGGTTCAGCACCAGTTAGAACATTAAAAAGAGACTGATGGCACGGGCAGAGGAGCTGCTGAGTTTCTTGTTGGTAAAGGCTTATAGGACATCCCGCGTGTGTGCATACTTTTGAATACGCTAAATACCCTTCAGGCCCCCAAGACTCTCGCCCCGACATTGTAGTAATATTATCCGACCCAGCTCTAATCAATAGAGTCTGACCTGAATATGAACCTTCATCTCCTTCTGGGAATACTGTCATAAATCCTCCCACTGCAATATCATTTACCGTTATTGGCCTTCCATTTATGGTTACAGCTCTAATCCCCTTTTTCCATGCAGTTTTTTTCAATGATGCATCTGGATTTGGGCCCAGAGATCTTAAAAGTGGACCAAGAGTAAAAATACCAAAAACTCCTAAAGCAATTGATAGCAACTTTCCAAGCGCGCTTCTTCTTGCAATCGCAATTTTCCCTCGTCCTAAGAGTACATCGGCAAACGCATCTTGCTCTTCTTTTGACGAGGCCAGTTGGTGTCTTTCTTCGACAAACGGGCCCTTCGGCATCAAATACTTTCCCCAAGCAACCATTCCAACACCAAGGCAGCCAAAACCTGCGGCCATTAACCCACCTTCTAATTGTGTCTGACTGCCCTTAACATAAACTACCATCATGACTACAAAAAAAATAGTTGCAACTACAAATAAAATTCCAATTAAGATCTCCATCTGTTTAGGGTCCTTGGCAAGTAGCCTTAGCCGTTCGTCACTTTGCGGATCTTCGATCTCAGACTCTTTCAAATGGTGCTCATTCTGTTCTGTGCTCAATCTCGCTCACCAATCCATAAAGAGGCCAGAACTAAAAGTCCGACTCCAATCAATAATCCAATAAAACCTTCCGCCACTGGTCCTACTCCACCTAACCCCCAGCCTCCCGCATTGTTTGGTCTTTGAATTCCTTGGGTAACATACTTTACAATATCGTTCAAATGAGCGTCTGAAATATTTCCTGAGTTAAATCGAGGCATATTCGCAGGGCCAGTCCTTATTGCTTCGGCAACCTGCGTTGGAGTTGCCTGATGCAAGCTAGGTGCATACGCACCACTTGCGAGAGCATCACCAGCACCCGTAATTGTATGGCAACCCGCACAGTTAAGAGCAAAAAGACTCGCTCCATCTGATATTGATGCGGAGTTAACTCCATTCATGTTTGGAATCAAAATTCCACCAGGACCAAGAGAAGATACATAGGCAACAATATCTAGCGTTTGGGAAGAATTAAACCTTGATGGTTTACGAATAGGTTGAATAATTGGATTCGATAACGGCATCCGGCCGGTCGTTACCCAAAATTGAATAGTTGCAGGGCCCAATCCAACAAGATTCGGCGCTCTCACTGATCCACTTGCATCAATTCCGTGACAAGAAGAGCAGTTTTCAATAAAAAGTACCTTCCCCTGATTTATTTGAGATTGAGTGGCACGAACAGAACTTCCTTGATATAAAAGTGGACCTACCGATACACTAGATTGCTTTGCTGTAGGTGTACCTACACTCTTGACAGATGTAGTTGAAGAAGTAGCCATCGAGGTTGTAGTCGAAGCACTTACATGACTAATGGAAGTCGGCATTTGAGAAGTTGAGGACTGTGAATTCGAAGCAGCGTTAGATGCGCTATCAGCAAAACCAGCCAATACCGCAATAAACAAAGATAGTAATAATGCCGTCGAGAAAATAAACTTAAGATTATTCAACTTAATAAAAATAAACAGGAAAATAGTCCAATCCACATAAAGTCAACAAAATGCCAGTAATAGCTTACAGCCTGGAAAACAGATGCTTCGCCAGGATCGTTTTCTTTCCCAGCAATTCTACCCATTAGCCCCAGCATAGCTATCAAACCAAGAAGAACATGAAGACCGTGTAATCCACTCATGACGAAAAATAGGGAGCCATAAATTGATGATGATGGAGAAAATGGCAGTGTAATCCATTCATAGAGCTGATTACCGACAAAGGCAAATCCCATAAAGAAAGTTACAATCAGCCACTTCTTGGCTGATGCCTTCCTGCCCTTTTCAATTAGAAAAACTGCCTTTTGCATAGTTGCAGATGACGCAAGCAGTATCACCGAAAATATACTTGCCTGCACGTAGTCGAGGTCTGTCCCAGCTGGTGGCCAGCTCGGTGCATTTGCTCTAATATTAAAAAACGCTGCGAACAACCCTGAGAAAAACATAAACTCAGATCCGAGCCAAATAATTACACCGACAGCAAGAACTGGAGGCCTGCGCGTTCCAGCAGGTCCCTTAATATCCGGAATATGGTCCACAGCAAGTGCTTGGGTCACATATACATTTATAGTCGATAGAAAAGCACAATGCTAGTCATTTTAACGATATTCTCAATAACGTGGATAAACTTTCTTCGTTACTACAAGCTCTAAATGGTTCAACACCTACATCGGTACCTATCTGGTTCATGCGTCAGGCTGGAAGATCTCTTCCAGAATACCGAGACATAAAAGGATCCACACCAATTCTTGATTTACTTAAGAACCCTGAGATAGTGAAAACAATAACGCTTCAGCCGGTCTCAAGACATAATGTTGATGCAGCAATCCTTTATTCAGATATTGTTCTTCCGCTTCTAGTTGCCGGCATTGATCTTAGGATTGAAGCTGGTACTGGTCCAAAAATTACTGAACCTTTTAACACTCCAAATGACACGGAAAAATTAAATGGAGACGTTGTAAATTCGATTCCATCAAAGTTGGACTTTGTTGGAGAAGCCGTAAAATTGATAGTTTCAGAAGCGAATGTGCCTCTAATAGGATTTGCTGGAGGACCATTTACCCTAGCCTGCTACTTAATCGATGGTGAATCGTCCAAAACCTGGTCCAAAACTAAATCTTTTATGCGCACGTTTCCAGAAGCTTTTTCTTTGCTCCTAAATAATCTGGCGTTACTTTGCGCTCAATTTATAAGAGTTCAGCTCCTTAGCGGAGCAAGTGTTTTCCAAGTATTTGATTCCTGGGTAGGAGTTTTGGATAGATGTGATTTTGAACGTTTCGTGGTTCCATCTATTAATGCGATTAGATCATCACTTAGTGATTTCAATCAGCCAATGATTTATTTCGGAGTAAATACCTCTCATCTGCTCGATTTAATGACATCGCTCGAAGTCGACTGCATAGGTATTGACTGGAGAATTAGCTTAACTTCCGCTGCAGAGTCAATGAATTACAACCATTCAATACAAGGAAATCTAGATCCATCTTTGTTGCTTTCACCTTTTGATGTAATAAAACCAATAATTTTGCAAACCCTCGAAGAAGGCATGAGAATAGGGGGCACAAATACAAAAATAGGCTATATTTTCAACTTAGGACACGGGGTACTACCAGAAACAAACCCAGCAACAATTACAAAAACCGTAGAATTAGTTCATGAGTTTGGAAGGTACTAAAATAATATTAGGAAAGGTTTGTAAAAACTGTAAATCAAAATTGGCACTTTATCGAAAAGCCCTTGGAAGAACTTGTAGAGAGAACATCTCAGTAGTTTGGAGGGCAGAATGATTTCAAAACCTATCGCTGTTCTACTGCTTTCACATGGAACGCCACGCTCCAAAGAAGATTTCCCCCAATTCCTAACCAGTATTGCTAAAGGCAGAAAGCCAAGTGACAACCTTTTAAACGAAATTATTAGACGTTACAACTTAATTGGTGGTCTTTCCCCATTAAACGATATCATTGAGAAACAAATAGCCTGCCTTGCAACATCACTAAATAGTGATGGACATTTTGAGATTGTGCGTGGTTTTAAACACATTTCTCCCACCATTGAAGACACCGTAGAGCTTATAACTTCTACAAAATACTCTTTTGTTGTCATACTTGTAATGACGTCATACCATTCACGCCTAAGTACGGGTGAGTACATAGAAAGAGCACTTAATACGATCGACGAAAATACCCCTAATTACGCTGTTGTCCAAAGTTTCCACGACAATTCTAACTTTGTCAATCTGTTAGCAAATCGCATTCAACATACCTCAAAACGTCTCTCAGATTACCATGTTTTGTTCAGTACACACTCGCTCCCTGTAACTCAACTTGATGATAACGAACAATACCAAAGCCAACATTTAAAGACTTCATCATTGGTTGCAACACAGTTAGGTATTCACTCTCACAATTGGACATCAGTGTATCAAAGTGCAGGACTTCGAGGTGGCAAGTGGCTAGGTCCTGATATAAAAATAGCTTTGAATGACATTTCAAAAAATGGATGTAAAAATTTCATAATTTGCCCATGTGGATTTCTGTCAGATAACGCTGAGATTCTATTTGACATCGACATTGACGTAAAATCATTTGCAGATGAGCTTGGGGTGAATTTGATTAGAACTGAGTCCTTAAACGACGACCCACAATTTATTGAGCTATTAAAGAACCTTATTCTAGAAGTTTGCCCTAAGGAGTTGGTACATGAAACTAACTAAGAAGAAGCAAGTTGCAGTGGTTGGAGGAGGTATCACTGGCCTCGTAGCAGCTCACTCACTCTTGAGTCTTGGTGAAAATGTACAAGTAACTCTTTTTGAGCAAAGTTTAACCGGTGGCAAAATTACTTCCGGAAATATTGCTTCTATTGAAGTGGATCTTGGTCCAGACTCTTTTATTGCAAAACGAACTGCTACCAAAGACTTAGCAGTAGCAATTGGGCTTGAACATTATTTAGTTGAACCTGCTTCTAACGATTTTGATCTTTGGCTAGACAAATCCCTGATTGCATATCCAAAACACACTTACCTTGGTATTCCAAACGACCCAATTGTTGTGAAGAACATTCTTTCAAAACGTGGATTTAAGGATCTAAAAGCAGACCTTAGAGCAAAAAAGCATACAGGAGAAGATTTAACAATCCAAGATCTTCTAGAACCTCGCATCGGAAGAGAGGCACTGAACATTCTTGTCGAACCATTAGCTGCAGGGATCCATGCTGGGTCAGCATCCACCCTAGGTGTTGCAGCAACCAATCCAGAGCTGTTAGCTGCTGCCGTCGGACATGGAAGTCTCATTAAAGGCTTAAAGTCCCTTTCTCAGGCTCGCGAACCTACCGAACTAGGAGTGAAACCAGAACCTCTTTTTCTTGGAATAAAAGGAGGAATAAATAAACTCACTGATGCACTTTTAAACTCATTAATTGAATCAGATGATTTTGTCTTAAATCTAGGAACTCAAATTACGAATATTGTAAAAGTCGGCAACCAATTTCGAGTAGTTTCTGATCCATTGGGTAGTGACACGTCAAAACTTGGCGAAGAACATTTAACACATATAGAGGATGATGAAATTTCGCAATTTTACGACGGAATTATAGTCGCGCTTGGTCCCCATAACAACTCTCAGATATTTAGTAGTATCTCATCGGTTGCAAGCAACATGTTAGACACCGTTAAAACTGCTTCAGTTTCTGTTGTAACATTGGCTCTCCCAATTGATACAATGACATTTGCCTCAGGGAAACGGGGCTATTTGGTTCCAAGAATTGGTCATGAGATCGGAAAATCAAGGCGTATTCCAATTACAACTGCCGTTACTTACATGTCTGAAAAATGGCCTCATTTAAAGCGCGATGGGCTGGGAATCATTCGCATTTCATGTGGAAGAATTGACGACACGAGGCATTTACAACTTGACGATAACGAGCTAATTAAAGAAATTAAGCTAGAACTCGAACTCGCTGTTCAAAAGCCGATACATATCGCTGACAAAAGAGTCACTCGTTGGTTAAATGCATTTCCGCAGTATGAACCCGATCATTTGCTTAAATCAAGCAAAATACGCAGTGCTATTGAAGAAACTGGAAATATAACTATTGCGTCAAGTGCACTTGGAGGCATTGGGATCGGATCGCGAATTGACGATGCAGTTAAGCGATCTGTTTTTATGCTTAAGAGGCTTCAAAATTGAAGAAAAGATTAATTAAATATGGGATTTCTATACTTAGCGGATTATTAATTGCACTTTCTCTTCCGCCATTTAAACTATGGTTTTTAGCTTTCATTGGGTTTGCACTGTTTTCAGCTCAGCTTTATCAGGCAAATAAAAAACTTCGCTTTGAATTAGGTTTTCTCTGTGCTTTCGTCCAATTTTTAATATCTCTTAATTGGGTAACCGGTTTTTCGATCCCTGGATACTTTGTATTGACGATTGTTTATTCATTTGCATGGGGAGCAACTTCACTTGTTGTGTCATCTTCAACATTTTTAAAGCACGCAGTTTCATTTATTCCTGCATTTACTTTAATCGACTATTTAAAAACTCACTTCCCATTTGGGGGCCTTCCTATTGGAAGTTTTTCGATTGGTGAAGTTTCAAGTCCGTTTGTAAGTGCCCTCACAGTTGGGGGTGAAACTCTTCTGTCTCTTATAACCGTCACAGTTGGCGTAATACTTCATGGTTTGCTTTCAAGACACAGAAATGAAAAAAACACGGCGTCAACAACAATAGTAATTGCAATCATCATAGGATCTTTAGATATCTTGGGGACCTACTCAACGAGTGGAGCCTCGATTGGTTCAATTAGCGTAGCTATCCCTCAAGGAGGTGGGACTAGAGGGCTTCGAGCTGTAATAAATGGAAACGAAGAACAGGTATTTAATAATGCAGTTAACGCAACTCTTGAAATACCAAAGTCAAAGAAATTAGACCTTATTCTCTGGCCTGAAGACGTTGTGGGTTTAGATACAAATCTCAAGAACTCAATAGACAATTCAGTAATTTCAAACCTAGCGAAAACCTATCATGCAACTCTAATTGCCGGCGTCACCGAACCATCAGGAAATAATAGCTTCTTCAATCTTGCAGTTGCATACAGTTCAAACGGAAAAATTACTGGATCCTATTTAAAAGTCCATCGTGTACCTTTTGGTGAGTATGTTCCCATGCGGTCGTTCTTTGCTCACTTTGGAAATGTAAATTTAGTGCCTAAAAATGCAGTTGCAGGAACCAAACCCGGTCTGCTGGTAACGGCTGCAGGAAAACTCGGCGTAATGATTTCCTACGAATGCTTCTACGGAAATAGAGCGCTCGCTTCAATTGATGCTGGAGCAACAGTTCTCATTGTTCCTACAAATACCGCTTCTTATAAATCAATCCAAGTTCCACTTGAAGAAGTTTATGCATCCAGAATTCGCGCCATCGAAACTGGCAGAGATTTGGCTCAAGCTGCTCCAACAGGTTACTCAGCGGTTATAACTCGCGATGGAACTATCAAAACAATGTCAAACTTGGGGAACATGCAAGTAGTTTATGGCACGCTTAATCTCTACAAGGGAAAAACAATTTATGACAACGTTGGGCCTTTACCAACAGTGTTTATCTGCATTTTCTTGTTGCTTTTAGTATTACTTTTCAATCTGAAATCATTACATCTCGAAAAGACAAAAGAAATCGCTTAGCTTTATGCTCATTGAATCTACAATGAATCGAAAGTAGCCATCTCATTCGCAACATGAATACTCGATTTAACAATATTGTAGGCCAAAACTGCACCAGAACCTTCACCAAGTCTCATGTCTAGATCAAGGATTGGATCTAACCCCATATACTCAATTGCTTTACTAGCCCCTGGTTCGGTTGACCTATGTCCAGATATAAGATATTGAGTAGAAACTGACGAGATTTCATGAGCTAGTAGCGCACCGGCAAGGGAAATAACGCCATCAACAATGACTGGAATTTTTCTGTAAGCGGCACCCAATATGAATCCAGAAATTGCTCCTATCTCATAACCGCCCAAAGAACTTAAGATCTCAAACGGTGATCCAGACTCTACTGCAGCACTAGATCTGGCAATGGCATCCGTAATGACTTTGATTTTGTTTTCAAGTTCAGAGTCTGTGATTCCTGTGCCTCTTCCAGTTGCACTTCGGGGATCAATTCGAGTAATAGCAGCAATAATCGCGGCCGAAGCAGTTGTATTTCCAATTCCCATATCGCCACTAATTAGCATATTCGATCCATTTTGAATTAGTTCATCCGCAATATTTATGCCTGTGTCAACAGCCAAGTATGCTTCATCGAGGCTCATTGCATCTTCAACTCTTATATTCTTAGTACCGTAACCAACTTTTCTCTTCAAAAGTTTTGGCCTATCTTCTAAGTCACTTTTGATCCCAACATCTACAACTACTACTTCACACCCAGCGACATTTGCCAATACGTTTACGCCAGCTTTTCCGTTTAAAAAGTTCCCTACCATCTGAGAAGTAACGTCACTTGACCACTGCGTCACACCTTCACTCACTACTCCGTGGTCACCTGCAAATATTGCGACGGTTGGCTTCACTGGAAACGGCGGCGGCGCAAGGTGATATATCCCAGCTAATTTACAACTTATTCCCTCAAGTTTTCCAAGCGACCCCTTAGGTTTTAAAAGGTTATCTTGAATAATTTTCATCTCTAAATAATCATCGTTTGAGAGACCTTCGATGCCCTTTAAAACACTCTCGATTTTAAATGTCATTAACTTAGCATACCTCTAAATCCCGACCACAATTTTGAGATTTAGTACGGGCAAAAGAAAACTTTACACGTTAGACAAGTTCAGCTTCTTCGACTGATGAAGTTGGCTGAAATAAGTACTTATTTAGAATCAAATATCTAATTGACCAAAGAATTCCATAGCTAGCAAAACTTGCACCTATTATAAAGACAGATGCAATATGCCTAGAACTTGTTAGATGATGTGCAAATTCAGCTGCTTCGTTTGCACTCAACGTCGATAAACCAAGCCCAGCTAGAGCCATAACCCAAAAAGGAACTATCTCTTTAAGTAAGTGGCTCTTCCCACTCTTCCCCCAAGCCCATTTTCGGTTTAAATAGTACGAAGGATATATACATGCTGAAGAAGCTAGAAAACTACACAGCGCAGCCGAACCTATACTCAACATATCATAAGTGAAAAATATTAAAATTGCCGTTAACACAGTCGTTATTGCCGATGACGCAGCATACTTTAAAAGCTTCTGACCGCTATGAGATCGAGCCCAAACACTTACCTTTTGTAAAGCCGATCTCTCGGCTCTAGATTCAACTATCACATCATCAATTCTACTAGAAACATAATACGAATTCACAACGTGAACTAAATTTCATTCTTAGTAGCTATTTCACCTAGAAAATAACCAGACGGCTTGACCTTTCTGGCAAAACTTTCCCTATCTACTGCAACTAATCCAAAATGAGGCCTATAGCCTAATACCCATTCAAAGTTATCTAGCAAACTCCAATAGGTATAGCCCAGAACAGGGGTTCCCTCAGCAATTGCCTTATACACGGTTTCAACAGCCTTAGAAATAAATGAAACTCTAATTTCATCGTCGTCATCAACAGGGGAAATACCGTTCTCTGTCACTAAAACCGGTAAACCTGTCATAGAATGTGCACGTCTAATGGTCGCTCCAAGTGCTTCAGGATATATTTCATAACCCATTTCTGTGACATTGAGTTCAGGACGAATATGAACACCGCTTTTGGCGATTCTAGTTCTTGAGTAAGTTTGCACTCCAATAAAATCATTGTTTCTGACGTTTTCTAAGTAAACATCTTCCATGATCCCTCTAATTTTTTCAAGCCTTTCCTCTCCTCCTTCCGCTGCCTGATAGTCCGACATCGATAGTGCAAGCCCAGCTTTAGTCCTCGAATTTGCTGACTTAATCAACTCAAAACCAATACTGTGTGCTTTAATTAAATTTCTAGTTGCCTCAAGTCGAGCATCTTTATCCGAAACTCCTGGAGGGAACATTCCTAATCTGTAGCCCATGACTGCAACAATATTTGGTTCATTTATTGTCACCGCAAAATCGATTAAATCCCCTAAAACCTTCGAAGTCGCCTCAACATACTTTGCAAATCGGTCAACGATTAAGGGATCCTGAAAAGTACCATTCCGGCTCGCAAAAATTGGTGTCGAAAAGTGATGAAATGTCACATTAGTATCCATTCCTTCATCTTTTATGCACCCTAAAACTCTTCTGTAATGATTCAGCTCTGCTCTTGAAAAGTAGCCTTCATCTGGTTCAATTCGGCTCCACTCTACTGAGAATCTAAAAGTATTAAAACCTAAAGATTTTGCTAACTTTATATCTTCTGGATAAAGATGGTAGAAGTCACAGGCATCAAGTGATGGTTCAACACATGGAGTATCTTCGCGATGCTCAAACTCCCACCAATCATTTAATACGTTATTTCCTTCCACCTGATGAGCACACATAGCTGTCCCCCACTTAAAGCCCTCTGGAAATTGCATTGACATGAAAAGATATTAGCGCAACGATAACTCACTAAAGCATTTATGATATACAAATTTTGACCTCCTCCCAACAGCTAAAGCCGTTAGATTCCCTCGGTGATGACATCTTACGCTGCCTTTACTTTAGAAGTTCTCGCTGCACTTTAGGTGTACTTGTGCAA
>JAJYFT010000128.1 GCA_021790815.1 Actinomycetes bacterium | reverse complement strand
TATGGGAAATACCGTAGCTAACTTAGTAGTGGTTAAAATCGGTTCAAATGATTCAATTAACATCTACAATGCAATAGGAAATGCAGACGTGATGGTAGATGTTATGGGGTACTACGGGTGAAAAGTTAAAGTTGCTATTAAGTACAATCACACTTTAAGGATACATAAAAGCGACAAAAAAACGATGGGTTCACTTTGAAGCGATATGGTTAGTATTTCATAAATTGTAAGTATTGCAAAATGACGGGGAATTTGACGTTCTGTTCTAGTTTTTTAGATATTTATATTTATTATTTTGGAGAACTGCTTGTACTTTTTTGCTTAAATTGTAACGAAGATGATGATGTGACACTTTAGTTGGTAAATAAGTTTTAAACGGTAATTTTGAAAGATATTTTCGACGCTGAGCATGTTTTACGTTGTCTACCAGCAACTATGCTTCGATTTTTAAGTAATTAGATAACGTGGTAAAATTAACACGAGTTGCTCTCAAGCTCACTACTTTAGCCTCGCTACTAAAGGCGGACTGTTTTTGGGGGCTCGTCTTTAAGGTTATGGAAAATATTAATGGCTAAAGTTAATTCTGCACTGCGAGTTGGTTTCGCAATCTATAGAGGTAATCCTAGGTGTGGTGGCCAGGGAGTTTATACTAGGCACCTTACAAGAGAACTCGTGAATTTAGGTGTAAATGTCGAAGTGTTTTCGGGACCACCTTATCCTCATCTAGACGAAGGTGTTAAATTTACTGCTGTCCCAAGTCTTGATCTCTACCGAAGCCCTGATCCTTTTAGGCTTCCCAAGCTGTCAGAGTTTAAGGATCGTTATGACTTTTTAGAGTACATGATAATGTTAACCGCAGGTTTTCCTGAACCAAGAGTATTTTCAATGCGTCTTCGAAAAATGCTGCAGGCAAGAGTAGGTGACTTTGATTTAATCCATGACAACCAGTCATTAGGCACAGGTTTGCTTGGGATTAAGAAAGACGGTTTTCCTTTAATTGCAACGATACATCACCCTATAACTGTTGACAGAGAACTTGATCTAATGCATGCAACTTCTTTTAGACGACGAATTTCGTTGAAAAGGTGGTATGGATTTTTAGATATGCAGCGTAAAGTTGCACCTAGGATTGATCGCATCATCACAGTATCAAACTCATCAAAAAAAGACGTATCTGCTCAACTTGGAGTCGATATTTCAAGAATGAACGTTGTTCCAGTTGGGGTTGATCATAACGTGTTTAGACCGATAAGGGGGAGTAAAAAGATCGCTGGAAGGCTAATGACAACAGCTTCAGCAGATGTTCCAATGAAAGGTCTTTTGCCACTCTTAGAAGCTTTAGCAAAGGTTAGAACTGAAATAGACGCTCATCTTGTCGTGATTGGAAGCCTAAAGAAAGAGTCAAAAATACCAAGAACTTTAGAACGGTTAGCTTTAATACAACACGTTAAATTTGTTCACAATTTAAGTGACGAAGATATTGTAAAGTTATATTCAGAGTGTGAAGTTGCAGTAGTGCCATCGCTTTACGAAGGGTTTTCACTTCCAGCAATTGAGGCTATGGCTTGTGGTGTTCCTGTTTTGACTACAACTGGTGGTGCATTACCAGAAGTGGTAGGAGAGAACGGGAAATCGGCATTACTTGTTCCTCCAAATGATCCTTCGGCGCTTGCACATGGAATAGTAACTTTACTTAAGTCACAGAAGTTACGTCAGGATTTAGGGAAACAAGGTCGAGAGAGAGTCCTCAGTAGATACACTTGGCAAGTGACTGCACAAGGGACACTTGATCAATATATTCAGTTGCTTGACGAGAGAGACAAATCAAATTGATTTTTGGTTTCGATACTAATGTGCTTATTGAACGAGACCCTTTATCTGAATGGAATTTAAAGGCGGATCTAAATCTATGTTGGTGAGAAATCTAAACTTTGAAGCAAGAATGAGGTTGCACAATGTTAACGGTTGACTATGAAATTTTTGATTTAAATATTGGAGACAAGGTTCTTGACCTTGGTTGTGGTGCTGGCAGGCACGCGTTTGAGACTTTTAAGCGCGGTGGACAAGTTGTGGCGCTTGACCAGGATGACGTTGAACTCAAAAATGTTGCCGGACTTTTTGTTGCGCTAAGCGAAGAAGAAGGAATTCCAACTGAGGCTCGCGCCTTAGCACTAAGAGCTGATGCTTTAGAACTGCCGTTCAAAGATGGATCGTTTGATCGTATAATTGCATCAGAAGTCCTTGAACATGTTCTGGACGATAGAGCAGCATTTTTAGAACTTAGCCGCGTTCTTAAGCCTCGTGGAATAATTGCAATTACAGTCCCAAGATTCTATCCTGAGCTTATAAATTGGGCACTTTCAAATGAGTACCATGAGGTACCTGGTGGACATGTGAGAATTTATAGGCTTATAGAACTCAATGAACGTTTAAACGAAGTTAAACTAAAGTCGTTTCATCATCATTACGCTCATGGTTTGCATTCGCCCTACTGGTGGCTTAAATGTTATTTTGGTGTAAATAGAAAAGATGTAAAGAGTGTTAATGTATTTAAAAAACTACTTGAATGGGAAATTATTAAACAACCAAAATCAATGGATATTCTTAAAAAGATTGCGGATCCATTAATGGGAAAGAGCGTAATAATCTACGCACAGAAAGAAGTCAATGTTAACTCCTAGAGAAGTATCACTAACGGCAGATTCTATTGAGTCGTGTCAGCTCAAAAATGGAATGATTTTGTGGCATGAAAATGGACACAGTGATCCCTGGAACCACGTTGAAGCAGCGATGGCTTTGAGCGTGTCCAGTCGGTTTAAAGCCGCTGAAAAAGCTTATGAATGGCTTATGTCAAGTCAAAGACCAGATGGGAGTTGGTACAACTACTACAGAAGTGACTCAATTGAGGACTTTAGGATTGACACTAATGTATGTGCGTATCCTTCTGTAGGAGTTTGGCAGCACTATCTAATGACTGGTGATAAAGGCTTCCTTGAAACAATGTGGACTACCGTTGAAAGAGCTCTCAACTTTGTTCTGTCGCTTCAAGTAGATACTGGAGAAATAATCTGGTGTGTTGAACCAGACGGAGAGAAAGGTAAGTACGCTCTCTTGACTGGGTCTTCTTCAATCTCTATGTCTTTAGCAGCAGGCATTGGGGTAGCGAGTGTACTAGGTGAAGAGAAGCCGGAGTGGGAACTTGGACTTTTAAAACTTAATAATGCAATAAAAAATCACCCGTATCTTTTTGAGCCGAAAGAGGAGTATGCAATGGACTGGTACTATCCGGTGCTGGCTGGAATAAAGAGGGGTGAAGATGGGAAAATGCACTTAAAAGAGAGTTGGGATACTTTCGTTATGGACGGTTTAGGTGTTAGGTGTGTTTCCTATCGGCCGTGGGTAACTGCCGCTGAAACTGCTGAATGTGCACTCGCCCTAGATGCGTTAGATCTCAAGAATGAATCACTTCAAATGCTTAGTTGCACTAATATATTTCGTCAAAGCGATGGGTCCTATTTGACTGGTATTGTATTTCCTGAAAATGCAACCTTTCCCCATGAAGAGACGACAACTTATACCTCAGGAGCAATCTTGCTTGCAAATGCTGCTCTTACAATGTCAGGAAGCGCCGCACATATTTTTAGAAAAGATGGGCTTATAAGTTTATTTGAAGACTCATATTCGGTCTCAGATCCTCTTTAGTATTCGCAAGCTTCCTTCGGAATCAAAGTCTATAAAGTCTCCGCTTTTCTTTGCATGTAAGTAAATTTCATAAGGAGGCCTTCCACCATCTTTTGGATCAGGGAAGACGTCATGTATGGCAAGAATGCCCCCAATGCATAGGTGCTTCGCAAAGTATTTAAAGTCATTCCAAGCAGGCTCTTCGCCATGGCCTCCATCTATAAATAACATTGCTAATTTAATATTCCAGTACTTTCCAATTGCACTAGAGTCCCCAATTAGACCTACGATGTAAGGATCAAAATCTGCTTTTGTAATTGTCTTTCGCCACTCAAATAAAGTCTCAAGCTTTCCCGTATTTTCATCGAATAAAGATTCATCAAAGTGTTCCCAGCCTATTTGATTTTCCTCTGATCCACGATGATGATCGAGGCTAAAAAGTAATGATTTAACAGTTTTAGCAGCTGCACCGAGGTAAACGGTAGATTTCCCACAGTATGCGCCAATCTCTAGGATTGGTAACTCTGGATCAATTTTACAAGCTACTTCATAAAGTTTAAGTCCTTCTTTGTCAGGCATGAAGCCTTTAGTATCTTGAGCTAGTTTAAATAGGAAAGGATCCAATTAATTTCAACCTTTTATTTCCGAGTCACAGAGTGTCAATTGATTACTCCAACAATAGAGTAAATTGCAAAGCCTAATAAAATTATTCCAGCTATCTTGCGAATTACTTGTAATGAAACATACTTAATTAACGTTTTGCCAAAGATCCCACCCAAAAGAACTACAGATATAAGCCCTGCAAACGAACCTATGCCAACTCCAATAGGGTTTTGATACTTAGCGGCAAGATTTATTATAAGAATCTGGGTTAGGTCGCCAAACTCTCCAAAAAATGTTACTAGAAATGCGATAATAAATGCCTTTTTGTGTCTACTCTCTTCTCTCTCTTCTAATTCTTTAGCCTCTTTTTCGTCAGGTTCCTTTGTCAAAAGCAGATAGATTGCTCCGCCTGTGAAAATTGCAGAGATTCCAATTTCGACATATCGATGGGGGAGATTAGTAATCAAACTTCCAAGCGTCACGTCCAGTACGACCTGTAGAAAAAACGCACAAACAGCCCCAAGCCACACAATAAGTAATTTGTACTTTGAGGACAGTAGAATTGTTGAAATCATTGTTTTATCCGGAATTTCAGCCGGAAATACGACTAAAAATGAAACCAAAATTGGAGCTATATTCATTAGCCTAACGAAGTTGTTTTATGTCGTTCTTTATTCAGAATTTGACGGGACTTTAAATGGAGTATTTAGCATTAATGAAATGTCATCAGCTGGTTGCGGTTTAGCAAAGTAAAATCCTTGGATTAGGTCACAGCCAAGATTGCGTAAACGTAAAAGTTGATCAGTTGTCTCAACGCCTTCAGCAACAACTTGCAAATTAAGTGCGTGTGCAAGTTGAATGACTGCGCTAACTATTGCTTCATCGTCACTATCAGCGCCTAGCCCTGATATGAATGACCGGTCTACTTTTAGTGTCTCAACTGGAAATCTCTTTAGATATGAGAACGACGAATACCCAGTTCCAAAGTCATCAATTGCAATTGAAACTCCAAGATTTCTAAAGGCTTGTAAAATTGCAACCGCTTCGTCAGGTTCAGCCATAAGTATCGACTCTGTGACTTCAAACACCATGTGGATCTTAGAAGAATCTAAATTAGCAGCTTGTAAAATGTCTTCAACTGTATCCAGGAGACCTGGGTCAAGAAACTGTCTTGTTGAAAGGTTAACGGAGATCTTAAATACTCTTCCCTCTGGAATCAACGGTTCCCACTCTTTTGCTTGTCTACATGCTTCAGCAAATATCCAGGTTCCAATCGGAACAATGAGCCC
>JAJYFT010000030.1 GCA_021790815.1 Actinomycetes bacterium | reverse complement strand
ATTTGAAAATTAGTTTCTTCCTGCAATTCCAAAGCAGCAAACCAATGCCTAAATCTCAACAGAAAAGATATCTTACGTACTCATGCAAGAGTGGCCCTTATTCCGTTTGAGGGGTCTGAATGTTTACAATAAATCTAAGGAGGGTATCAATCATTGTTGGGGGTGAGTAATCATAATGATTAATTTACTCTTCAAATATATGAAACTTCCAAGTTCATTCTTTGAGTCGAAGTAACCCTGTCCACTGTGAAGTCAGTTAGGCGTGATTTTACCTTCTTATTCCCAGCAACGTACCGTGCTTGGGCTACGCCCAATACGTTTTGCGAAGTCACCAATGCTGTAGGTGTTAGCCATTACGGCTAAGTATAGAGTTGGTTAGCTAGAAAACTGTCACCTGTTGTTTCCTCCGCCCACAGACTTTAATATCTACACATTTGGTAACTACTTACCACCATTATTATGTCATCCACAATTCTTGATGCAGAGTAAATTTTCTTTTTGTGGCTCTTATCTCTTAAAGTATGCTTTTAATGCTCGCTTCAGAAATATTTGATGTGCTTTAGCGCTTAATTTTGATAGATCCCGCATCAATGATTTAAGTTGATTCTTAGACTCTGGAGATTTTCGGCGAGCGATTGGTGCAATTGCCTGAATGTATAATCCGGCTTCTCTTTCGGCTGAATGTACCAATATCTTGAGATGCCTAGGTCCAAATCCAAATTTAGAAAAACTGATAATAAGTTTTGCAATCTCTATATCTTCTTCACTGTATTTAGCGCTTAGCCCAAAACGCTCCGGGACGATTAAGCCATACTCCTCCATCTCAACCACATCTGAAACAGGAATGTTCAAATAACGGGCAAGATCATCAGTTGCTTTAATCTTATCAAGTGGACTATCAAAGGACTGTTCGAATCCGTCTGAATCTAAATTTTCCACATCTGGCGCATCTGCACTCGGAACAGGGGAAGGTGCATTAGCTAAATACGTTGTTGCTGGTTCTTTTGATGATGAAATTCGCGATGCCAACTCTGTGATTTGTAACTCACTGTCAGTTGAAACTGTAACTGGTGTTTCTTTCGTTGTCGACTCAATTGCTGCTGAGTCTTTCGTTGTCGACTCAATTGCTGCCGAGTCTTTCGTTGCAGAGGTAGCCTTGCCTAAATGTGAGGAGGTTGAGTGTCGAGAATTGTCAGCATTTACAGTATTGTTATCTTTTTCAAAAGTACTGTTATCGAGATTTCCATTGTCTGTCTGAGGTTCACTTTTCTCGACTGGTTGGATTACTGAAATTACATCGCGTATATTCTCGGTGCGAGGATGGTCATCATAAGCGCTATCCGCAAATTCTGGCGAAATAGGTACGATGTTTTGTTGTGCCGTTAAAGTATTTACTGGATGGCCTTTATGAACGTCCACAGTTGCCAAAGCATCACGTTCATCCTCAGAATCGGAAAATAGTGGGTCTTCGTGCGGAACTAGCGGAAGAAACACATTGTTATTTGTGGCCTGGGTCCTCTTCCGTTTCTTTGAAAGGTCATCATCATTGTTTAGCTGACCACTTTTCAGCCTCTCTTTAATGACTCGTAGTGGTAAAAAATGCTCTCTTTGTTGACGTAAAATCCAACTTAATTTTTCGATATCTTCATCGTAAAATTTCCGAAAACCTGATGGAGTACGCTCGGGTTCAAAAAGTCCCTGGCTTTCAAGAAAGCGTATTTTAGAAATCGTTATATCAGGAAAGTCCTCTTTTAATAGACTTAGCACATCTCCGATGCCGTAGTAAGGACGCTGACTTCCTGTCGTGTCGTCCGTTGAGCTCACTGGTTAGTCGCCTCTAAAAATACTAATTTGAATTTGCCTATCTGTATTTCGTCAGAGTTAGCTAATTCCGCCTCTTCAATTCTTTCCCTGTTTAGGTAGGTTCCATTAAGCGAACCTACATCTTTAATCTTGTATCCGAATTCAGTCTTAATAAACTCAACATGTCTCCTTGACACTGTAATATCGTCTAAAAATATGTCTGAGTCAGGATGTCTCCCAACAGTCGTAATCTCTTTCTCGAGTTTATGTCTAGATCCAGGATTTGGACCACGTTTTATTACCAGAATTCCAAAACCATGAGAAAGTTCAGTAATTGGTACCTGAAACTCTTCTTCTAACTCACCCTGCTGGTCTATAGGCACAAAAGTAATTGTGGTTGACTCATCTTCACCTTGTAGGGCAGATCCACAAGATGAACAGAAATTTGCATTAGATGGATTCTTATGTCCACAGTTAGTACAGAACACAAATATAACCTAGCAAATATTAAGCCTGCTGTGTAAAAGTTTTACAATTTTAGCTAAATTGCTTAAGAATTAACCTATCAGTCCTAAAGATGAACTAAACATCGAGAGAACAGTAAGCTAAAAGCCTGAACCGCTTACTTTGAATTTAAAAATTCAATATACTCTTCGACACTCATAAGGGAAGTATATCCTTCTATATCATCAGGTTCGATGATACAGTACCAACCTTCGCCATAGGGATCCTCATTCATCAGTTCGGGTCTCTCGTTTAACTGGTCATTAACTGACCTTACTTCGCCTGTAAAAGGAGCATATATTTCTGATACAGACTTTGTCGATTCAACCTCACCCAGCGTTCCACCTACTTCTACTCTGGTATCGGCAGTTGGTAATGACACATAGACAACGTCACCTAATGCATCCTGAGCATAATCGGTTATTCCAACTTTGAACTGTCCAGCTTCGTCTTTAACCCATTCATGTTCGGTTGTATATTTTAAATCTTCAGGAAATTCCATATTTTGAGATTATCATTAATTTTGTCAGAATAATAGAAACTTTAACGAACTGCAAGTTTTTGTATCGCTGTTACAAGATTGGTATTTGTTTTTTGGAGAATAGTTAAGGATATTTCCGCTACTTTAAAAATCTACGAGTTGAACTCCAAAGAGAGGTTAATCTCGGATATTTTCTGTCAGCACATCTGCACGCAGAGAATCCAAGGAATATTTTAAAAAAATATGTGTTATGTATAACATATGGCTATCAGTAGTCGAGCACTTCTAGCGAACTTTAATAAAAATCGGAGGCAATAGTTGGAACGCGAACAACCAATATTTCATAATTCTATAAATATTGATGAAATTTCTTTTTATGGAGACCCACGTTGTCCATGGACATTTAATACAGCCAGATGGCTTGAAAATGCAGCTCAAGAGCTTGGTTTAAAAGTTAGTTACTTCCCCCTTAGCTTATATTATTTAAATAAAGACAGTACTTCTATGAGTGATGAAATTCGTAATCGCCTAGTGTCACTTTTGCCTGCCTTAAGGTTATTGGCCCATAAAGCATCAGAGTGTGCCGTAGATGCAAAATCGATTTTTTTCGCACAGGCGGACTTTATTCATGGCAATAAAGATGGCGAAAATAAACAGTCTAGCGAGATAGACGTTGACAAAATGTTTCTTAACACTCAGTTTGATAGCGATTTTCAAGCTTTCAAAGCTGATCCAACACTTGGTTTGAACGAATTGCAAGCTTTTCATAAACAGGGTCTCAGCTACGTTGGAAGTGATGTCGGATCACCTGTTATTAGCTTTAATAATGGAAAGTTTGCCATCCATGGTCCTATTTTGTCAGAAGTTCCACAAGATAATAATGGTGAAATGCTTGAAGCAGTAGCATTTTTATCGTCAATTCAGGCATTTTCTGAGATCAAGAGAGCTCGATTGATGCCGTTAAAACTAAACTAAGTAGTCCACTGTTGAGCTGTCGAAGAGTAACTTAGATTGTTTGTTGAAGCAATTATTTTTCAGTTAATTTGAACTTATAAGAAGTTGGGGTATTATTAATTAGTTCATGAGTCCGTTTCATTTTGAAATACTATTATTTGTTGTCTCTATTTTTGCTGGAGTTTTAGGTTCTTTGGTGGGGATTGGTGGAGGAGCAGTAATCGTTCCTCTCCTTACTTTAGTTTTCCACGTTGATATTCGGCTTGCAATAGGGGCTTCAATTGTCTCGGTAATTGCAACATCTTCAGGAGCTGCAGTTGCCTATGTGAGAGAAAAAATGACAAATATTCGAGTTGGCATGTTTCTGGAGATCGCAACGACTGTCGGGGCGGTATCTGGAGCAATCATTACTAGTTACGTTCCAGACAGGTTGCTATTTATTCTGTTTGGCCTAATTCTCGCTTATTCAGGATTTTCCATGTACAAAAAACATAAAGAACCAGAGCCGTTAAAGACCTCAACGGACAAATTAGCAAATCGGTTACGACTCGACGGTGAATACATTGACAAATCAACAGGGGAAACAGTGACATATGCAGTTAGTGGTACAAAAATGGGCTTATTTTTAATGTACATCGCTGGGCTCGTAAGTGCACTATTAGGCATTGGATCTGGTGCGTTGAAAGTTCCTGCAATGGACCTTGCGATGAAGATTCCACTTAAAGCCTCTTCTGCTACTTCAAACTTTATGATTGGTGTTACAGCTGCTGCATCAGCAGGTGTCTACTTTTCAAGAGGTGACATCAATCCACTAATGACGGGACCTGTAGCAATAGGTATACTTATTGGAGCTGTTGCAGGATCGAGAATGCTGAGTAAGCTAAACAGTCGATATTTGCGCATTATTTTTGTTGTAGTTATTTCGATTATTGCCCTTGAAATGCTGCAAAGAGGGTTTTCATGAAATCTGAAAAGGACGTAAGTCTTGAGGAACAGATAAGAAGAGCTGAAACAATAATATCGATGGTCCTTCTTATTGGGGTACTTGTTAGCTCATTTCTAATTGTTATGGGATTTATAGTAACGCTCAGCCACGATCACATTCTGCTTAAGGGCAGCTACAAAACAATCATCGATAAAAAATATCAATTCCCACACTCCGTTTCGTCCGTAATTAAAGGTATTGGCCAGTTTAATGGAATAAGTATCACTCTACTAGGATTGTTGTGTCTTATTCTAACTCCAATTTTCCGAGTTGGAGCATCACTAATTACTTTCTTAATGAGCAAAGACATTAATTTTATATTTATTACTGCTTTCGTACTTTTCGTTCTATTAATATCTTTCTTTATTGTTTAAAGCTTGACAACAATTCTTCCTGAAACCTCGCCTTTCACAATCATTGAAGCATAAGTTGCAATTTCTTTTAACTCGATAGGTTTGCCAATTAAGCTAACTATGTCGCTCTTAATGTTAGCTTTTAACTTTCTAAATGCATTTTCACGTATTTCTTTAGGTGTGTTAATTGATTCAACCCCAAGTAAAGAAATTCCTCTTAAGATAAATGGCATGAGTGAAACATCAAGTTGTGATCCAGCTACGTTTCCACAACATGCAACAGCACCATAATCGTTCACAGATCGAATAATGTCAGCTAAAAGTCTTCCCCCAACTGTATCGACGGCTGCTTGGAAGCGTCGTTTTAATAGTATAGATTTAGAACTTTCGGCTATATTGTTACCAATTACATCAGTTGCACCAAGTTTCTTCAAAAAAGAGTCTTGGGTTGTTTTTCTTGAAATCGCTGTAACGTTATACCCCAATGAGTTTAGGAGTGCAATTGCTACACTGCCTACTCCCCCCGTTCCGCCTGATACAGCTATTGGCAAACCGTCAGTTTTGATGCCGTGATTTAACAAGGAATCTACACAAAGCTGAGCTGTAATGCCTGCAGTTCCATATACCATTGCTTCATATGTCGACATTTCATTCGGCAAAGGAAATGCCCAAGCTGCATCAATAGACGCAAATTCTGCCAAACCCCCAAAGTATTTCTCTCCAAGTCCATGACCCATTGCGACCACTTTATCTCCGGGTTTGAACTCATGACAACTGCTAGCAATGACTTCTCCTGCAAGATCTACCCCTAAAACAAGTGGATGAGTTTTAACTATTTTCTCATCGCCAAAAAATGCAAGACCGTCCTTATAGTTTATACTCGAGTACTCCACTTTTACTAAGAGATCTCTTTTTGAAAGATCATCAATGTCTAAATCTACAACTCCGCCAGTTCTCGTAATAGGATCTGTCGCTAGTACAGCTTTAAATGATTTAGGCAGTCTCAATCAACTTCCTCCTCTCCTAATTGTTGTTATCTATCGTAATTGTTACTGATGAAACAGAACAGGGGTTGGAGCCATTACTGTATACTCTGATCTCAATTGAATCTAAGCCTACTGGTATTGCGCGCCAAACATGAAAGATTGATTTACCAGTAAATACACTCTGGTTGTTCTCTCTTAGGCGATTGTAATACGTTGAATATCTAGGTACTGTTCCAGAAATCGAAATCGATGTATTTAAGCCATTTGTAGTCGGTTCGAGTCTCGCAATAATTGTATTTGTTGTATCATCCCAAACCTCAAGATTCACTCCACTGTAAGACGATAGAGTTACTTGAGCAGTCACAAAACTGTTAGGTGCCGCTTGATAGATTGCTCCATAGGCTACATATCCTGGTTTGGCGCTAGAGGATTTCATTGCTGTTGGAAACTTGCTATTTGAATCCATAAACTGGACTGTGCCAGTATTGGTTTCGAGTGCAAAACCAGGAATGGTTAGACTATTATTCTCATTCGTGTCTAATGTTTTAATCCCAGAGGTATTTTCCCACTCTACAACCCATATATTTCCACCGTATAAAACCAACCTTGAGTTTGGCAATTGCTCCACTAGGTAAAGAATATATAAACTTTGTGCTGGAGTTAAAGTTTCAATCCCCTCATATGCTGAGATAACAAACCATACATTGTGTGTGTAGAAATGTAGAGGTCTACTATCTCTTAGTGCAAAAACATACTTGCGTTCTGCAAAATCACCCGCTAAACCTTGAGATGCGATGACTTCAGCATTCTTCGGAATTATGTCTTCTGCATGTTGGACAACTTTTGATGCAAGCGGAGATATTGGTGACCAGTTACTCCAAACTTTTGGTAACCAAACTGTGGCATAACCTACGCTTAACAAACAACTTACTAAAAGAATTACAGCAAATATTCTCGTTATATTCGCATTTCCTTTGAATTTTTTAACCAATTCAACAAAACCGATGACTAGAAAAAAGAGTAATGGCAGCCCTTGAAAACTTGGAAATGAAAAAGTTCCACCTCGGTAGTTATTTAAAGTATCAACTAGGAGCACTGTAACAGAAACCCCAAATCCCAGCGTTGAGAATATACCAAGCATTCCAGCAGTTGCTAAGTACGCCCAAATATCACTAAAACGCTGAAATATCTTACCAATCCAACGATTTGCATGAATTAGTGAGCCGATTATTACAGGAAACATTCCACTTGATGAACCTGCAGCTAAATATCCATAGCCACTTGAAATGGTAGTGCTTTTATCAAAGCCTAATGCAGGAAATAATAATGTCAGCAGTAGGCTCGTTATAAGCATAAGTATGCCGATTTTACGTGTTTTTGCAATTATTACAAAACTTAAAGAGAGTCCTACTAACCAAAGTATTGCCACAGATCCGCATAATATACAAAGTGTCAACCAAAATATTGACCATTTAGACTTGTTCAAAACTGTGACTGTAAGCAACAGTAAAAATAGCGTTGCAAACGCTTCAACATGAAAATCGGCTGCAGTTGACCATATTACAAACGGGTTAAGGAAAATTAAAATAAGACATAAAACGCGAAAATAGCTACCATATTTTGAAGTATTTACTTGGTCCAAAAAGTAAAAAACAGTTATTGACGCCACTATTCCACAGCAACAAACGAAAATATCTTGTACAACTAGAAGTGAAAAGGGACTCAAAACAGTACTTAGTGGAGAAATTATCCAAATTATAAACTCTCCATGGTTGCCAATAAAAGGTGCGTAAATTGCTGTACTGTAAGCATCCAAATGCCCTCTTGGTATCTCGAACCACGGTTGGACATAAAGCAGTGTATCGAAAGATCGTGCATTAGCTGAATAAAAGTGAAAACTGTCTATCAAAAGCAGCGTCATCTGTGCCACTGCTAAAACAATTAAGCAAATGACAATAGATGTATTTTGTTTATGTATTAAGGACCGAAAGCTTATCTTTGCGTCAATTACCTCTTCTGAGATGTTTTCCAAATCTAAAAAGTTAGGTAATCGTATGATTTAAATCCCAGTGATTGCATTTTAAATTGAAACCCTGTATTTAAAACACCAAAACCGTACTTGACACTTCGTTTAAAATTAATAGATGAAGACTCCTTTTCATAACGTGCAGGACATGAAATTTCACCAACTCTAAAACTACCCTTCAAGATTTGAGCAATTATTTGATTATCGAACACAAAATCATCTGAAAGTATTTGAAAGGGTATCTTTTCGAGAACATTCCTCGAATAGGCACGATAACCTGAATGATATTCGCTTAACTTGTAATTAAATAATATATTTTCAGTCGCAGTTAAAATCCTATTTGCGAAGTACTTCCATCTAGGCATACCTCCCGCAATTGCTCCGGGACCCAGGATTCTTGATGCTATTACAAACTCGTACTCTTCATAGGCAATCATGCCAGCCATCGCAACTAATAGTTTTGGAGAGTATTGATAATCAGGGTGGAGCATTACAACTATGTCAGCATCATGTTCTAGTGCAGTGATGTAACAAGTTTTTTGATTTCCACCATATCCCTTATTCATGTCATGACGAACAGTAACAAGGCCTAAATTTTCAGCAACGTCAGCGGTCCTATCATTGGAAAAATCATCTACGAGAATAACTTCGTCAACGATGTCACGGTCAATTTCGTTTACAGTCCTAAGTAAAGTCTTTTCCGCATTGTAAGCAGGCATTACTACCACTACTTTTTTCTTTCCAATCACTGATCTGCTCCTTTTCTATCTCTTCTTCTTGAAATTTAAATCTCTCCACCCAATTAAGCCAGTAAATATTCTATCTGCAATATTACCATTTCCTTAAAACACGAGACAAGAAGACCCAGAATACCTTTATCCAGAATACCTTTACCCAGAATAACTTTACCCAGAATAACTTCTAAGCCAAGGACTCCTTCAATTCCGCAATTGGTAAAGGTCTAGCGAAATAAAATCCTTGTGCCATATCACAATCCAAATCTTTCAGTATCCTAAGCTCATCTTCAGTTTCGACGCCTTCTGCAACTACCTCTAATCCTAAAGTGTGTGCTAAGTCGATGACTGCTTTAACAATTACGTAACCAGTGCCATCTTCTGATAATTCGGATATAAAAGATTTATCCACCTTGAGTACGTCAATTGGAAATCGTTGCAAGTACGTTAAGGATGAAAAGCCGGTTCCAAAATCATCAATTGCTAGTCTTACACCCAAACTCTTAAGTTCCTTTAAGACGTCTAAAGCCGCCTCTGGATCATCCATTAAAGCGCTTTCCGTTATTTCTAAAATAAGTTGATTCGGATGCAGGCGTGAGTTACGCAGTGCTCTTTCAACTGTCGTAATAAGATTTGGATCCCCTATCTGGCGAGCTGAAAGATTGACTTCGATTACGCCATGAGAGTTCGAAAGATTTTCGGAGCCTTTTAGACTTGTGGCAAGCAGATCTAATACCTTACAAGCTTCACCGAGAACCCATGTTCCTATGGGAACAATTAAACCTGTTTCTTCAGCGGTCGGAATAAAGGAGTCAGGATTAAGAATTCCTTGTTCAGGGTGGGCCCATCTTACAAGTGCCTCTACTCCAATGATATGCTCCTCTTTTAATTCAATTACTGGTTGAAAATATACTCTTAATTCTCCCTTTTCTAGAGCGCGGTGGAGAGACGCCTCGACAGAAGTTCTCTGAATCACAGTAGCCATTATCTCTTCACGAAATACCTCATAGCGGTTTCCACCTTTATTTTTAGCGTGGTACATTGCAGCGTCAGCATTTGCGAGCAGAGTCTCAGCATCAAAAGCCTCTTTGGATGATGTCGCAATGCCAAGAGACAATGAGGTGTAAATCTCCTCTGAGCCTATTAAAAAAGATCTCTTAAATGCATCAGCTATTCTTTTCGCAAGTCTGATTGCGGTAGCAGTTGCAGCTAATCCTTCACACAAAATTAGAAATTCATCGCCTGAAAAACGAGCCAAGATGTCACGAGGACGCAGTATAGACAAAAGTCTTTTGGAAATCTGAATTAATGCTTGATCGCCTGCTTGATGACCAAGAGACTCATTCAAACCTTTGAATCTATCTATACCAAGAAAGAGTACAGCAACATTCCCGTCAGTAGCCCCTTGCCTGACTAGTGCATATGAGAGTTGATACATAAACATTGTTCGACTCGGAAGGTTAGTCAATGGATCATGTAGATAAGCTGCTGCAAGTGCCTCCTCATCACGACGCTCTTGCGAAATATCTCTTAACCAGACGCCGATAAAGCCTTCAGGGTCCATCTCTTTCAGAGAGAAACATATAAATTGAACCAAGCTAAAACCGCCATCTTTTGTGTGAATATTTACTTCTCGTTGCGGTGATATCAGCACGCCATCGCCATTAGTGATGCTTCCAATATCGGAAAGTACTTCATCTCTTGCAGCATGGGACAGAACAGTATCGAAAAAATTTAAACCTATTGCATCTTCCCGATGCCACCCTGTCAGCGTTTCTGCCCGCCGAGACCATTCAACAATCATAAAAGTGCTTGAAAGTTCAACAAATGCATCAAAACTTGCTGAAATTGCACGATTAAACAACTCTGAGCTGCTCAAAGGTATTTCCAAGTTATTTTTTGTTCAAAAAATGAACCAATCATTATTAAAGCCTATACAAGTTCAGACGTGTACGAAAACCAAATTGCGTTATAACTGTAAATAATAAAATTTCCAAAATGGATGTTGAAAAATGAAACCTCGAAATACGTTTATATTCTAGGAATTTCTTTTTCCATAAATGTCTCGATTAAATCGCCAACTTTTAAGTCTTGATAGTCAGTTAGGCTTACTCCACATTCAAAACCTTGTGCTACTTCTCTGGCATCGTCTTTGAAACGTCTTAAGGAGTTTATCGTGCCTCTCCAAATGATTACACCATCTCGCAAAAATCGAACCTTTGATCCTCTGGTTATTACACCATCTTTAACATAGCACCCTGCAATAGCTCCAGCTTTAGGTATCTTAAATATCTGCCTTACTTCAGCTTCTCCAGTTACAATCTCTTCATATTCAGGCACTAACATTCCGACTAGAGCACGTTCCATGTCTTCTATAACCTGGTAAATAATTTCGTATGTTCGAATCTCAACATCATTGTATTCAGCTAAGTCCCTTGCGGCACGGTTAGGGCGAACATTAAATCCTACAATGGTTGCATTTGAAGCGATTGCAAGTTGAACGTCATTTTCCGTGATGCCACCAACAGAACGTAGTACAAAGACAAATTTGACTTCGTCTCTTTCTAGCTTCTTAAGGCTTTCAGTAATTGCTTCAAGTGAACCTTGTACATCAGCTTTCAAAACAACATTTAGGGTGGCAACTTCGCCACGCGAAATCTGTTCAAATATGTCTTCAAGCTTGGCACCCGGAGTTGTGACTTGTGATGCAGCATGTCCAGCAAAACGTCTTCTTTGTTCTCTTGCTTCACCAATATCACGAGCATCAGATATGTCGTTTGTAACCCGTAACTCATCACCCGCTCGTGGTGGTTCAGAAAGACCGAGAAGTTGAATTGGCATCGATGGATAAGCTTCTTTTACGCTCACCCCATACGCATCAATCATCGCTTTAACTCGTCCCCATGCTGCACCAGCGACGATTCCATCTCCAATTCGTAAAGTTCCAGCTTTTACTAAAACATTAGCAACCGGCCCTCTTCCAACATCTAGGTTAGCTTCGAGAACAATCCCATTAGCATTTACGTTCGAAACAGCTTGGAGTTCCAATAAATCCGCCATCAGAACTAAGTGCTCAAGCAGGTCATCGATACCAATTCCCTGAAGAGCTGAAACCTCAATCATCACGGTATCCCCGCCCCAGATTTCAGGCACTAGACCCAGCTCTGATAACTGTTGCATTACTCTTGTAGGGTCTGCATCAGCACGGTCTATTTTATTAATTGCCACTGCAATTGGAACGTTAGCTGCCTTTGCGTGATTAATTGCTTCAACTGTTTGAGGCATTACACCATCATCAGCAGCAACGACTAAAATGACCAGGTCAGTTACGTTTGCACCACGTGCTCTCATTGCAGTGAATGCTTCATGACCAGGAGTATCTATGAAAGTAAGTAATCTTTCATTCCAAGTCACTTGGTAGGCTCCTATGTGCTGAGTTATCCCACCTGCTTCTAAATCTACCATGTTAGTTTGACGAATTCGGTCTAAAAGCTTTGTCTTACCATGGTCCACATGACCCATTACAGTAATTACTGGTGGTCTAGTTGCCATAACCTTGTCATCTTTTTCCTCGGAAAAGTACTTTGCTATAAGCGTTGCTTCTTGTTCTTGCCCTGCATCGACGAGTTTTATTTCTGCACCAATTTCTGCTGCATAAAGTTCTATCATGTCATCCGAGAGTGACTGCGTTGCAGTTACCATTTCTCCATGAAGAAGTAAAAATCTTATAACTTCACCAGCTGACCGATTGAGTTTTGGACCTAGTTCTTGTGCCGTGCTTGAACGTTCTACTATAACTTCAAAGTCAGGAACAGGAGCCGTTGAAGGAACATAGCTCGTTAATTGAGTTGGTTCAAGTTTTTCATCCGTCTGTTTTCGTCTCTTTTGGCTTCTCTTTTGAGGGGGCCTACTTCCTCGGCCTGGACCTCCAGGAGGTCTTTGTCCAGGTGGTGATTCAAGTTTAGTATTCGGAGCCGAAGAAGAGTGCTTTTGCAATGGAGATCTTGTCGGATCGTTGGGAGAAAATACGGAACTTCCCGGTCTTTGTCCAGGACGCGGTGCCCCAGGAGATCGTGTAAAGTTTGATCTCGGTCCTTGGGTACGAGGCGTCTGTTGATTTGGAATAGGCTTTCGCCCTCCAGACCCTGGAGGCGGAGGAATTGCTTTGCCAGTTGAACTTGTCATTCCTCTTGGCGGTGGTGGAATAGGTCGTCCAGTTGGACTTGTTTGGATTGGTGCAGCTGGTTTTTGAAAATTCTGAGTTCTTTTAATTCCCGCTGTCTGTTTCCCCTCTTGCACTGATCTCTTTTCAATTACCAATGAATCTTGAATTACACTAGAATCCTCAGCCTTCTGATTTTGAATGGAAGCACCTTTACTCGCCCTTAATGTTGGTTCGGCATCTCTTTTTCCGGTTCCACGTGCATTTTCCTTGGTTTGGTCGACACCAGATATTTCAGCGGAAACTTCAACTTTTTGATCGGGGACTTTTGGTTCGCTTATGGTAGCTTCCGTGATTTCACCAATTGAAACCTCAGCAATTGAATGTTCACCAGTCGGAGTATTGCCAGATTGGATATCATGTTGTTCAATGTCTTCGACTACTTTATCTGCCGTAACTTTGGGTGAACTTGTTGAGCCAGTTCGTCGTTTTAACGGAGTTGTTTCTTCTTTAGGCGTTTCAGGCTTTGCAACTGTTTTAGTAACCTCAGCGATTTTCTCTTTGTGTTTAACTAAGCCTTCTTGATCAGCTTTTCGCCTTACTCTATCAGCTTGTGGTTCTTCAATTGACGAGGAGTGATTCTTGACATCAATTCCGAGCGCGAAGCATAGTTCCAGGGCTTCTTTGTTAGAAATCCCTAGTTCTTTTGCTAAGTCATATACTCGTACCTTTTTTGTCGCCACTTATCTCCTTTAAAAACTCTTCAAGACACCAATTTGTCTTAAAAAAACTAATGGTCGCCATCAGTTGTAATTTTCTAACAAACAGAATTGAGAACTTTGCATTACCTGCTGAGCCTTAATTTGTTTGCTACCTAAAGTATTAAAATTTTTAATAATTCGAACTTTTAACATCTATTGTCAATCCTATATGACGTGCGTACACATAGTTTGCGTGATTATTTCATTACTGTCATTGTTGCATAAACTATGAACACCACATAACCTGCGCAAATTTATAGTTAGAGATTTATTCACTTGACTTCTCACTTGCTTTGTCATCCAATTCTCCGCTTAGTTCATCGATTGATTCAATCACTTCGATGCTTTCCGTCTCAGGTTCAACAGTAATACCTTCGGCTGCCTGCGCTTTTGACCATTCTTGCTCAGTCAAGATCTGTCCGTCACTTGATTTCCAGACCATGTTACCGTTCTCATCTTCTACCCACTCTCCTTCTGCCCAGAAAGTTTCGTCTGCTTCAGCCTGACTTTCACTCTTGATATCAATTCGCCAGCCAGTAAGGCGTGCAGCAAGTCGAGCGTTTTGTCCCTCTTTCCCAATCGCAAGTGAAAGTTGAAAATCATTTACGATCACTGTTGCTATCCCGGTCTCTTCGTCTAATAAGACCTCACGAACTTTAGCAGGTTGCAATGCTCTTTCTACAAATTCAACAGGATCATCTGAAAATGGAACGATGTCAACTTTTTCACCTCTAAGCTCGTTCGTTACCATTCGCACTCGAGCCCCACGTGCTCCTACGCATGCTCCAACGGGATCGACATTGGAATCATTAGACCAAACTGCAATTTTTGTTCGATAGCCAGGTTCCCGTGCAATTGCCTTTATCTCTACAATTCCATTAGCAATCTCTGGAACTTCTAAGACAAACAGTTGATAGATTAAGCCTGGATGTGCTCTTGAAACAACTATTTGTGGTCCCTTTGTTGTCTTACGAATCTCAACAATATACGCCTTTAACCTAGCATTATGTTCATATTTTTCAAAAGGAACTTGCTCAGCTTGGGGAAGCAAAGCTTCAACTTTGCCAAGATCCAGCAATGTGTATCGATTGTCACTTTGCTGAATGATGCCAGTTACAATATTTCCCTCACGACCCGCATACTCTTCGTACTTTAGATCTCGTTCAGCCTCACGGATACGCTGAAAAATTACCTGCTTGGCAGTTTGAGCAGCAATCCGTCCGAAGTTATCTGGAGTATCATCCCATTCACGAATAACATTTCCATCGTCATCAAGCTCCTGGCCATAAACTCTGATTTCGCCAGATTCTGGGTCAATTGTGACCACGGCTTCTTCGGCCGAGCCTGGCAATCTTTTGTAGGCTGCCACAAGGGCATTTGCCAAAGCATCCAGTAATGCATCAACAGAGATATTCTTATCACGCCCAATTTGAGTTAGCGCCTCAATAAACTCAAAATTTGTCTTGCTCATCGTCCCGTCCCTTCAAAAGCTGAACTTAAAGTTCGATTGTCACTTTTATCTTCACTGTTCCACTTAAAGATTGTTTTAGCTTGTGTTATATTTGAAATTTCCAAAGTATGAATTTCGCCATTCTTATCATCTTTTATCTCAACGAATCCATTGCCACAGTGAACAATTTCACCGCTAATGCGAGTTTTCACTCCGTCGAACAATCCTTTTACAACTACATTTTCTCCAATTGAACTTGAAAAATGATCACTTCTTCGGAGATTACGTTCAAGTCCAGGACTCGAAACTTCAAGCGCATAATGTTGTGTACCGAATTCTTGACTTTCATCGAGCGTTTTAGAGATAATTGAATTACATCGCGCCAAAGAGTCGAGATCAATTCCGCCAATCTTGGTCAAACTAATGCGTAAAATACCTGATAAAAGTTCAATATCATAAATTGATACTTCATTTTCAAGCTTTTCTGATATTGCATCATATACTGCTTGCTCAGTTGTCGAGAATTCCATCTCACCTCCTCTAGTCCATTTTCAATAACAATTAATTCATTTAGTTGCATAAAAAAACGTGGGCGCAAACCCACGCTACTCAGTTTTTCAATTCTGAAACTATGCAGCAAACGAACTCTAAATATTATACCAGCACTTTGTTTGCAATTATTTCCAAGTTGTTAAAATCAATATCAGTAATTTCATTCGTATGTCTGTTTTTTAGCTCAATTACCCCTCTCTCAAGACTTCGACCCCCAACCGTAAGAATAAATGGCATACCAAGAAGTTCTGCATCTTTAAATGAAACCCCTGGTGATAGATCTCTGTCATCCAAAATAAAAGATATGTTTTTACTCGCCAACAAGGTAACAATATCTTCAATCCTGTCTTGGACTTCCTTGTTTTTCTTCATATGAAGTGGGACTATGTGGATACTATATGGAGCAACACTAAGAGGCCATTTAAGCCCTTTTTCGTCGTGGAAACTTTCAGCTATGACTGACACCAACCTGCTCACTCCAATCCCGTAACACCCCATGTAGTAAGGGGTTAATTTGCCGTCTTGGCCCAAAAATGTAGCTCCTGACATCACGCCTGAGTATTTGTGGCCCAGTTGAAAGGTATGAGCTACTTCAACGGCACGAATCAACTCTAGGTTTTGACCACACTTTTGACACATATCTCCATCTTGAGCAACGCTTATTGAGTCAAAAGCACTCACTTCAAAATCTCGACCTATCAATGCACCTGCAAAATGATAGTTTTCTTTATCTGCTCCAATTACAAAGCCATGATGTCTATTTTGCTTAAGCGTCAAATCTGCAATGACCTTGTAACCTAGATCGATTTTCCCAATTGGCCCCAAAAAACCTTTCACTAAAGGTTTCTCTCGAGCAAAATCATCGTCGCTTAGTAATGTACAGCCAGGTTGTAAACGGAAATGCCTATCCCCAGGAATTAACCCGATCTGAATCTGACCGGCCTCGGTCGTATAAGCAATTGCTAAGATCAATTGACTTTTATCCATGCCGAGTTGAGCAGAAACCTCTTCAATAGATCCATTGCCAGGTGTAAATACTTCTTCAAGCTTAGCTACTTGTTCTAAGTTCTTGTCTACGCTATGTTCTTCTTTGGTTCCGTATCCATTATGCACTGCGGCTTCAACATTTGCTGAATATCCACAATTTTGGCATTTCACAAAGGTATCTTCTCCAATTGGTGATGGAACCATATATTCATGGTTAACGTCGCCACCAATTGCTCCAGAAACCGCCTCTACGGCAACAGCGTTTAAGTTTAACTTTTCGAATATACGAGCGTAGGTTCCATTTATTTTGCTGTAAGTTTCAATCATTGAAGATTTCGATGAGTCAAAGGAGTAAGCATCAGCCATTATTAACTCCCTTGTACGAAGTAATCCATACCGAGGTCTTGCCTCATCTCGGAATTTAGTTTGGATTTGAAATACGCTAACCGGAAGATTGCGGAAAGACTCAGCGATCTGGGACACAGTTTTTGTAACAACCTCTTCATGGGTGGGGCCTAATACAAAGTTTCCACCACGACCTTCGACCAAGAATGCTGGTAACTCATTCCCAAAATGTTTGGATCTTCCACTTTCTTCCCATATGTCAACAGGCTGAAGAACCGGCATGAGTATCTCTTGCACGTCATCTTTATCGAGTTCAAGTCGAATAATGTCAGAGATGTTGTTGAGAATTTTAAGACCTAATGGCAAAAATGTATGTATGCCAGACGCGAGTTTTTGAATGTACCCAGCCCTTACAAGAAGCCGGTGACTTTCAACCTCGGCGTCCTGAGGATTTTCCCGTAATGTTTTAAGTAGAATTTTGGAAAGTTGCACAATTAAATCCTATGATGAAATTTAGGATTGATTTTACAACCGCAGCAAAACTAAGGAGTGACGCATGGGATTGATAGAAAAACATAAGGAGAATGAGTATCACGAAAAGTTAATTAGTTGGCAAAATGAAGTAGCTCTTCTTCAATCGTTCATTAATGACTCTACTGATAATCGTTATTTGGATGCAAGTAAAGCCAGCATCATTTTGAAAAGGGCAGAACACCTGCTGTTTTTCTCTCATGCAGCTCAGCTTGTCGAAATAAAGAGAGGCAGAGGGCACTATGTAGGTGGATATTCTGGTTTTAGTTTTCATGTGGCGAAAGGAGTTAATTACAGGGTTGGGGGAATGCGTGGTCACTATGTAGCCGGGGCAGAACAGCCAACGTCACTTGACTCTGGAAATGTTGCGATTACCGATCAACGTGTTGTTTTTCAAGGAGCTTCTCAAACTAGGGAGTTTTCATACGCTAAGTTAGTCGGATACAACCATGAAGTCGCGGCTCCTATAACTTGGATACAGGTTTCCAATAGACAAAAAACTTCCGGAATTCGATATTTAGCTTCAGAGACGACACACTTTCATTATGAGCTCTCACGAGGGGTATCAATATTCAATGGATCATTACTAGGATTTCTAGAACATTTAAATGCAGAAATGGCTGACTTGATGAAAGAAAAACCTACTGATCCTATTTCAAAACCGGTAAGACCAGTTCATCCGCCTTCCCAAATGCCCAAGCAACCCGTTATTGCTCTCCCCCCACCTGGTTGGTATCAAGACCCAGAAAACAATTCGGGATTTAGATGGTGGAATGGCAACAGTTGGACCAGCTCTTGTGCTCAAAAGCCAAACTAATTACCTTAAAAAAGTAATAAAGCAACGATCCAAAATTAACTGAGTTGCCGGTCAATTATGGATAATTGCTTTTATTCAAATTTAACCTACGAATGTCTTTCATCATATTGAAGCATTAAACAGCATTTAACAAGATTGGGCAGGTAAAGTAGTTGAGTCAGGTATTACTATAGAAAATGGTATTTTATGACGAGTTCAGATAGCATTCCAGAAAATTTACGACCTACCTCAAGTTACCTATTGAGTGAATTCTCCTACTCTTTCAAACCACCCTATTGGTTTATATCAGGACTCATATTTAATTTAATACTCGCAATTGGTTATGGCGCACTTTTTTATTTAAAAGGTCACCATATTACCCACATTGGCTATATTGGGGCATACTTCACGTCCTGGATAATGGCTGACATTACAACAACCAACCAACTTGGGAATGAACCAGCAAGAGCCAAATATTTAAGAAGTCAAGGACTTAAAGGGCGAGAAATTCTTTGGCTTAGAAATGTAGTACTTGTAGTTTGTGTTGGTGCTATCGGCATCCTGTCGACATTTTTTGCAGAAATTCTAACAAATGAATCAAAAGATATTATAATAAATCTCTTTATTTCTTTTATTCCAATCTTGCCCTGGCTGGCATTTGGAAACCTAATTTCAGTTTATTTGCCCTATGAACAACTTCGACTGAGAATCCGTCTAAAAAGAAGAGACACATGGGTTAGGTGGCTTTCAAGAGCTGCTATTCCTTACTTAATGAGTTCAGCCATTGTGCCGCTATCAGTTTGGCCTCTCGTGGCAGTTGGAATTGTACATAAGAGCAAATTAAGTGTAGAAATTCTAAAAGAAATGGCTTTAGTCCTGGTTTGGACGCTTCTTTTAGGCATTTCGATAAGCTTATACGCATATAGGAAAGCAGACGAGTTTGCTTTAAAGTTTGATGAAACAATTTGGAATGTGTAATGCATTGCAAGTAGTACAGAATGGCAGTGTAATATATGGTTGAAAAATATCGACAAATACAAGATGATCTAAGAGTTCCAGCAAAAACCCTTCGTGGACTTATACCAGATATATATTCAGGGTTTGCTGACATGCACCGTCACACGATGAAGGATGGGTCTCTGGATTCGAAAACAAAGGAGCTTATCGCTCTAGCAATTTCAATTGTCAAACGGTGTGACGGCTGCATAGTCTCTCACGCTAAAGGTGCTGCAAGAAACAGAGCAACGCGAGAAGAAGTTGCAGAAGCAATTGGAGTAGCAATAATGATGGATGGAGCTACAGCGACAGTCTACGGACCGAGAGCTTTTGAAGCCTATGAAGAATTTTCAAGTAATTAGCTACTGACGAAAACTGCATTCAATTAACACGATTTTAAAAGTGGATTTGGTGATATCAAGTAAACTAAATGAAAGTTGAAGCAGTATCACTTACGCCAAGTTACGCCAGCTACACAGTTGCGACGAATATTAGCAGTTGGAATTTTTGCATTCATGTAAATTCACACCATTGCGTCAAATCAGCTTACTAGTTTGGAATCGATCAATAACTATCCGAAACTAACGTCACCGATAATAATTTCAGTCCCATCGTACAAAAGAACATAGGAGCTATATATATTTTGATTTCTGATCCAATCAAGATGTTGTGAACCAGCAACTGCGCCTGCAGTTG
>JAJYFT010000127.1 GCA_021790815.1 Actinomycetes bacterium | reverse complement strand
GAAACTATTGAAAAATCTGCTTACGACCCAAACTTTCAAGATGACGAATTGTTGAGAAAAAAGATCTCGTCAGAGATAAACGAACTCGCTAAGTCTTCTCGCTAAAGGTAGTTGCCGGGTCTTGGCACGTCTTCACCCTGGGGAAGACCTTTTCTCCTCAGTTCCTCAAGTTGATTCCTTGCCACCATCTGTTGAGCAAAAAGGGTTGCTTGAATACCATGAAAAAGTCCTTCCAACCATCCCACTAGCTGGGCTTGAGCAACTCTTAACTCTGACTCTGTAGGAACTTCTACACTAAACGGAAGTGAAAGTCTGTCAAGCTCGCTAGCTAGATCGTCCGAAAGCGTTCCAGCAAGCTCTTTAACTGAAATATCATATATTTCTCTCAACCTAAGCCGACTTGCCTCGTCTAGGTTTGCCTGTCTCACTTCATCTAAAAGTTGCTTAATCATAGACCCAATTCTCATTACCTTCGCAGGCTGTTCGACCATCTCCTCTGGCGATTCAACCCTTGTTTGGGCACCTTCACCACCTACTTCGAGAATCTTTGGTGGGCCTAAATTTACTTGAGTTTCTGAGTCTTCATTTCCTAAATCTGTCACAGTTTAAAATTTTAATTCCATTTCTAACATCAGTTTTCAAATTTGGAGCATAGAAGTGGAACTACCATCTCATCCTCAGTTAAAGAGCCATGTCGACACATAAGTTTCAACTCCCCGACGTCGAATGGGTCACTAAACGCAACGTTGTCACTCGCAACCAAAGCAACGTCACCTAACCTATCTGCAACTTCATGGGAAGGAGAGCCACCGAACAAGTTCTCATCAATCATTTCCAGCTTTGATTTTACCCACGCAACTTTTTCAAATTTGTCTCTAGCTGTATCTAATAGATCGTTAAAAGCTCCTGGCTTAGCATGTAGCCATCGAAATCTCCCTTCCCCACTCAACAAGTTGACTTTGTCCATAATATCGCTACCCAAATCAATTGCTACATCAGGTACATACACTTGCCCATGATCAGCCGTCACCAATAGCACGGCATTAGGAGTTAAAGACGACAGAACCTCCCCGACCAGCCTGTCAACAAACTTTAGCTCGGCAAAATAGTGCGAGCCAAAGCCATACTCGTGGGCTATTTTATCTATGCCGTCATAGTAAGTATAAATAAACTTTTCTCCAGATAAGAGCAATCGTTTTATTTCTACTGCCATTGATGAGATCACTCTTGTGCCAACATATCTAGTATCTCTCAGGTGCGCTGTAGTAAAACCAGTGCCTAAGAACTCTTGTTTATTGACAACGGGAATATTTTTCCCATCAAATGGCGTTATTGGTTGCATGCTTTCAGGCGCATAGACCTGTCTTAAATCCTTTGGTCCCTTAGACCATCTCAAGACATTCATGATATCTTTTGCCCCGACCCTTATCCTGTACCCTACAATCCCGTGTTCAAATGGAGTTGCTCCAGTTGCTATAGAGCACAAAGCAGTCGAAGTTGTTGTTGGGACCACTGAAAATATCTTAGATCTGGAAAATTCAGAAAGATTTGGAAGTAAATCTATGTTGCCAACAAATTGATTATAGCCAAAGCCATCTAACACCAACAAAACTACTTGTGATGCTTCTAAAACTTCCCTAGGAAGCCAACTGTTCTCAAGCAGCATTTCATCTTTGTCTCGCCCCTTATCCTTTCGAAAATCATCACCCAATGATTTAAAAATTAGCGGGACAAGGTTGTTCAAACACCCAGTCTTATAGTTTGGCAATAACGGCAGTAACATAGACACAACAATAATATCGTAGGTCGATTTTTGCTAATTTGTCGCTATTTTTGGAAATCTCTTTCCAAACCATGACCTAAAGCCCATATTTACAGAGCAGTATCCGTTTGATGGCACTTTATTTAAATAAGAAAAGTAAAGTCCACGTTGAAAACTTTCTACTTTTTTACCAAATTTAATCTCTGAGGTCGTTTTCAGATCTAACGCACCTAGGCAGATGTGGTCACTATTTACTGGCAAGACGAACAATAAACCCTGACATCCAGAGTTGGCCATTAGGCAGTCAATTGGCTTCAATTGCATAACGCTGTCAAGTTTGGTCGGCGTCAAAAGATAAGTGACCTCTTGAGAGAATAGCTGCATTTCAAACGTAAGTCCTGCAGCTGTAATTCCAAATTCACCGAAATCACCGGCGTAGACTGCGTCAGCTTGGAGAATGGCTGAGTACACTAACGATTCATTCGATGAGATCTGATCAACCACAATGACACTTTTAGGAACAAATGTATAAGCAATAACCGCCGCCAACAATGCTATAACGGTCAATGTGTAAAATATCCCATACTTTTGGTCATTTGTAGCGAACATTAAACTCATACTCTCACATAAATTTACTCAAAATTGACTTTTTTTAGTAAATTCATCACTTTAACCTTTCTAAAACGCATAGCATAGGCTCATGAAGGTGTCTACAAGAGGCGACTATGCAAGCAGAGCGCTGCTCTCACTTGCGTTACATATGCACGATATTGGTCCAACGTCCGTCAAGGATCTGGCCGAGAGAACTGGACTGCCGCAACCGTACTTAGAGCAAATTCTGCTTGCCCTAAAAGGTGCGGGAATTGTAGACTCAAAACGTGGTGTTGGTGGTGGATACGTATTAGCACGTGATCCGTCTTTAATCACATTGAGTGAAATAGTATCTGCCGTCGACGGACCTATTGTTGCAGGCGACTTTGGCCGACCTCATGAAAATGGAGCATGTGACCACGAAGGACAGTGTGTCCTTTTAGCGGTTTGGGACGAAGTGGGTGAACACATGAGAAAACACCTGAGTGGTTTTACACTTAAAGACATGGTTGATAGAGCTAATGGAGTATCGATTCCTGAAGCTTTTATTCACGATTAAACTGCCTTGGAAGAGATAAAGAATATTGATTGACGCTAACGGTTCAAATTCACCTATAGATCTAGACCATTCAAAAATAGTAACGCTAATAAGACATGGTGCAACTTTGTGGTCAAAAACGGGACAACACACCGGCCGAACAAATCTTGAACTTTCAGATGAAGGTGTATTAGAGGCAAAAACTTTAAGGAAAAGACTCCAAGACACGGAATTTGACGAAGTTGTTACAAGCCCACTTAAACGAGCGGTTGATACTGCAGGACTTGCAGGATTAACGCACATTCGAACAGATGCAAACCTGGAGGAATGGGATTACGGAGAGTTTGAGGGATTAACAACCATAGACATAAGGGGGAAACTTCCTGATTGGAACCTCTTTATAGACGGTGTAATGGGTGGTGAGAGCATAGCTGAAGTTGCCCTACGAGCTGATTTAGTGCTATCAGGCCTTTCTAAAACCGGCAACTCTTGTTTAGTGGCCCACGGGCACATTTTAAGAGTGATCGCAGCCAGATGGCTTTTACTGCCACCGTCCTTTGGAATGTACCTTAATCTGAGCCCTGCCTCAATTAGCGAACTTGGCTTCGAAAGAGAAATACCTGTCATAAAGCTGTGGAACAAGACCTGAAAGCTGATTCCGGTCAAATATGTTATTGCTTATTTAAAATCGGACAGTTCTCAAAGCTCAAACAAAAGAATCCAGGTACCAAAAATACCTTCTCTACGTGTACCTTTCCTTCGCGTTTTGAATTTTAGAGAATTTCAAAATCTGAACTTGACGAAACATAAGTCACGCTACCTTGTTCAAGATCTGCGACAAGACCAGCTACATGGTCCTTAATCGGGATATAAGGACTTTCTACTATGTTCTTTACTGTTTCCCTAACACTGTCAAACACGTTTGAAAATGTACCTAGCTCCATTTCAATCCCTATTTGGCCGATTACTAACTCCTTCAATCGATTCGGCTCTTTTGTTTCTAAGCCACAAGTCGTGTGACCCATAACAATAATATGAGTAGTGCCCATGGTAAGCTGGGAAAGAGATAGAGATCTTATGACATCTTGTGTTAGTATTGCGCCCGCATTTCTAATAATATGCGCTTCCCCTAACCCAATATCGACTAAATACTCGAGATCAATTCGAGAGTCCATGCAAGTTAATACAGCTAGAGACTTTTTCGGATTACGACTTAAACCTTTAGATTTTGGAATCTCAAGGCTATCTTTTTTTAATCTAATCAAACCTTCTAACCAGGTTGGGGCTTCTATCTGTGGTGCCATCAGATATATATTACTCCGGCAAATCGTTTCCCCTTACCAATAATTACCTTAAATAAATAATTTTAAAGATTTATCTATTTAAATGCAAAGTATTGCAAGATTTCAAAATAGAATGAATGTGGTGAGCTATGACCGAATTACTGATTCAAAGAAACTCCATGCACTAATTGATGCCATGATTCTTGTTGAAGGACGAATTGACCTTCACTCTGTTCTTTCAACAATAGTTAAAACTGCCTGTGAACTGTCGGGGGCAGCATACGGTGCGCTTGGAGTGCTTGACGAAAACTATAGCTCATTGTCTGATTTCATCACATTTGGAGTTGATAAAGAAGTTTTCAGAAAGATCGATAGACATCCAACAGGCAAAGGAATCCTCGGTTTACTTTTTAGAGACACTACCCCAATTAGGTTGAGCGATTTAAGTACACATCCAAAATCTACTGGTTTCCCAGAATCACATCCTATAATGAAATCTTTTTTAGGTGTTCCCGTAATCGCAGGTGAAGAGATATTTGGCAATCTTTATCTTTGCGATAAAACTAACGGAGAGCCTTTTAGTGAGGAAGATGAAGATCTTGTCGTCGCACTATCTCAGGCTGCAGGGATTTCAATTGACAAAGCGCGCCTCTACGACAAAGTTCAAGAGTTAGGAGTTATTAGAGATCGTGAAAGGATTGCACGCGATCTTCATGACAGTGTTATCCAACGTTTATTTGGAGCTGGCCTCAACCTCCAAGGTTTAATTCCATATTTAACTGATCCCGACCTAAAAGAAAGAATCGACCAAACAGTCAATGAACTTGATCACATAATAAGAGAAATAAGAGACACAATTTTTGCAATGAGACAATCAATAACACACTCTCCTCGCAGTCTAAAAGCTCAAATTCTTGACATCATTAACGACGTGACAAGCACCAAGCAAATAAACGTTGAAACTTCCCTTGCTGGCTCAATTGACAAGATTCAAAACCCAACCGCTAGAACAAACGTTTTGTCAGTCGTTAGGGAGTTACTAACAAATGTTGCAAAGCATTCGAACGCAACACTAGTAAAAGTTAGCGTAAGTGTAAACGGTGATATTTCCGTTCTAATCGAAGATGATGGAATTGGTATTTCAGACTCTCAAATAGGGAAGGGTATGGGTCTCATGAACGCAAAAGAAAGGGCTGAAAACTTCGGTGGGTCGTGCGAAATTACCAAAAGCCAACTTGGAGGAGCATCGATTCTGTGGAAAATTGAATCCTTGTCCCAACAGCTCTCATAATTATTGTCCCAGCGATTGTCCCAGCGATTGTCCCGGCGATTATTCTACCTATTTTTCTTGTATTTTTCTTGGTATTCTTGAACAATTAGTTATGAACTTAGGAGAAAACGTGACTAAACATCTTCAAAATACAACTTGAACCATCTAAATAATAAGATCCGCCAAATATGTTT
>JAJYFT010000126.1 GCA_021790815.1 Actinomycetes bacterium | reverse complement strand
GTTCCTTAAAGAGCCTTTAGATATACCTAATTGGTTAGATATACAAGTAATAGCGCCATGCCTTCACCTGGTACTTCTCTTATTTCGGCAACCATTCTAACTGCCCGTTCCTTAAACTCAGGGGTAAATACCCTCTTTATTTTCTTTGTTTCTGACATAACTCTATCCTTGTACATATTGTGGAGACTCCATCAAAACCAGTACACCTCAAATTGTCTTTCTCAGAGTTTCCGATTCGACTTTTAAAGTGTTGTTTCCCATTGAAATATCCAACAGTAATCCGTGCTACCCATTTACCATCTTTTCTTTGGAAAATACTTCATTCACCATTAACCCGACCTTTGGATTCTCGTCCATCCCGCTTAAGTGATCTAGCCATAACATTATTAAACTCTAGTAAGTGTTTTCATAAGTGTCTTATTTAGAAATTCGGAGAACTAAATCTCACACTCTGCACTATGACCTGGTGTTCTATAGTCGGGCTAGGGAGATTTGAACTCCCGACCTCTTGACCCCCAGTCAAGCGCGCTAACCAAGCTGCGCCATAGCCCGATAACATAATTCTACTCAAAAATGATGGATCAACCATTCAATTCCTTGATAAGAACGGTATATGAGGTAGACAACCGTTATGACCACAAATGCTTTGAAATGCCACGAAGCTTTTTTTGGCATGTTAGCGGTGAGATTCACTTTGCCGCAATTTCCACAAAACTGTTCCTCGGGGTTGAGTTCAGCCCCACATCCGCATACATCCATCAAGATTTATTCCGGAGTCTCACTCGAAGTTTGACTGGCGTTGCGCCTAGATCGAACTCTTGTTTAATCTGCTTCTCAAGATACCTTAACCAAGTTGGATGAAGTTTCTTGTCAGCAAACAGAGTTATGGTTGGTGGGTCGACTGCACCTTGAACGGCATACAGAACTCTAGCCGAAGGCGCTGGGTGTTTTGTTTGAGCCTTCAAAACCGCTCTGTTTAACGCGGCAGTTGGAACTCTTTTACCATAAGCTTCAATTGACTTTTCTATAACCGGAAATAGCTTGTGAACACCCCTGCCCGTTAGAGCAGAGATTTTAACTATGCTCGAATAGCCTAAGAATTGAAGCTTATCTTTTACCTCTGCAGTGATGTCAAGACGTTGTTCGGTATTTAGAAGTTCCCATTTATTTAGAATAACTATCACTGGCGAACCAGACAGGTCAATTCTCTCGGCAAGTCGTTGATCTTGGTGAGTGACCCCTTCATTTGCAGCAATCACTAATAGTGCAATATTAGCTTCATCAATTGCCTTTAACGCACGTACAATAGAATAGTGTTCAGTAGCCTCGTCCACCCTTGACTTTCTTCTCATCCCGGCTGTATCTAAAAGTCTGAAACTTCCAAATTCATTTTCTATATATGTATCAACAGTGTCAGTAGTGGTTCCAGGGCTGTCATGAACTACACTCCTGTCGTCTTTATCTAAACAGTTAAAAAGAGTTGATTTCCCAACATTTGGTCGTCCCACGATTGCGATTGCAAGCTCTTTGTCGCTTTTTTCAATTTCAATATTAGAAGGTACTTTAACATTTCTTAAATGTTCCGGTATCTCATTTACTACTGCATCTAAAAGTTCCCCGACTCCTCTTCCGTGCAAGCTGCTAACCAACATAGGATTTCCCAAACCGAGACGGGTCAAATTGTAAGCCTCAACTTCTTGCGATACACTATCAATCTTATTTGCTGCTAAAAGTGTTGGCTTTTTCGACCGTTTTACAACCTTCGCAATCTCTTGATCTTCAACCGTTATACCCACAATACCATCCGCAACTACGACAACAACATCAGCTTCTTCTATAGCTTTTTCGACCTGGACGCTAACTAACTTATCTAGTGAAGAGCCTTGGGACTTCCAACCTCCAGTGTCAACTAAATTAAAATCCGTACCAACCCACGAAGCTACTCTCTTGACCCTGTCCCTTGTAACTCCAGGCTTTTCTTCGACAATTGAGAGTCGCTTATTCATTACCCGATTCATAAGGGTTGATTTTCCAACGTTTGGTCGTCCAACTATTGCTACATTCGCTAACTGTACGCCTTTAGTATTTGATTTCATTTTCCTGAAGTGCCTCTCTTAATGCATGTCCATTTGTCTTAATCACTTCAACGTTTTTCGGCAAATCAGACAAAGACACGTCATCTATAAATCTTCCTTCGTTTAGGCATACATCAGGAAGCAAAAATCTAGTCGCTTCCCTTTCCTCTTCTAGAGCTCTGGATATGTCAAAACCTGTCATAAGTCCTGCGACTTTTATATTCCCACCAAAATAAGTATTTTTAACCTCGACTACTTTGACATCTTCAAACTTAACTTTAATGATACCTTCTTTTTCTCCATCTAATCGCTCACATGCGATTAGGCTTTTAATTATTTGTGCTCCGTACTCTCCAGTTAAAATTGCTGTATTCTCTTTTGAAGCTACCTTCGAACTATATTCTAAGACTTGCGGTCTATATTGAAAATTAGGAGCACTGTCGACCCATTTAAAAAAGCCTGACCTCACATCTTGGATTTTTGTCACGTCGCCGAAAAAAGCGTCACGGAAGGCACTAGTCAAACCAACACCATTCTCAATCTGCTCTTCCGCCTCATAATAGCTTGACTCAGGAATTTCACGATCTGCTAACATAAATAACTCGTCCGATGGATAGACGAGTTTTCGTTTTAAGACTTTCGAATAGATCTCTTGCCACTCGTTAATTTGCCTTAAAATATTTAACGCTAATTCCTTCGTATGCACTTTTAAGTTTTGAGATGAATTAAACCTACTCACTCCAATCGGCACTACAGCAAGGCTCTTTAACTGCCAATACTCCTCTAGGATTGTTGCAAGCGTATCTTCAAATACTTCACCATCGTTGATGCCAGGGCACATCACAATCTGTCCGTGAACATCAATTCCGTTTTTTAAAAGCTCTTTCAACCAAACTAATGACACTGCCCCACTTTCATTATTTAGCATCTTAGCCCTAACTTTGTGATCTGTTGCGTGAATGGATACGAACAGTGGGGAAAGATTTTCTGTAATAACTCTTTCTACATCAGACTCAGTGAAACGAGTAAGCGTCGTAAAATTTCCATAAAGGTAAGAAAGTCTGTAGTCATCATCTTTCATGTAGAGTGATTTTCGCATTCCTTTTGGAAGTTGATATATAAAGCAGAAATCGCAGTGGTTGTCGCATGTCCTAACTCTGTCAAATACTGGTGACTCGACTTCAATCCCTAGCGATTCACCTGGAAAGCGTTTGATTTTTATTTGAAGTGTCTCAGATTTTCGCTTGACCTCGAACTCCACTTCATCACTGTCAGTGAGCTGATTATATTCCAACACATCTCTAGGGACACTTCCATTTACACTCAATATTTCATCGCCGGCCTTTATGCCACGTTTATATGCGGGAGATGAGTCAGTGACGTTTATTATTCGCGTTTTTGACACGTATTAAAGGCTATATGCAAATTAAGTAGCATATGCCACCAAACGGTCAAATTATTGAGATAATTGCTATAAAATCACAATAATGTGGCATTTTTAACCAATCAAACTAGTACTCCAGGGTTAAAAATCATATTTGGGTCTAAGTTGTTCTTAACCACTTTAAGTGAGTTGCCAAAGATCCTTGGAACTTCTTTCTCATACCATTTCATGTGATCCCTTCCGACCGCGTGATGGTGTGTAATTGTACCCCCAGATTCAAAAACTGCATCAGAGACTGCACTTTTAATCTCTTTCCACATGTCTCGAGATTTACCATTTTGACCCTTTGCAATAACAGAATAGTAAGGAGCCACACCATTGCTATAGGCATGCGTTGTCCGCATCGTTACAATTCCCGAGTTTCCAGTAACACTTTTTACTGCCTCATTAGCAGTTCGCAGGATATGCTCATTAAATACTTCAAACTTGTCCCAGGTAATTGCGGTTTCAAATGTATCAACTATAAGACCAAGTCTTATTAGTGCGTCTCTTAGATAAGGAGCCCTAATAAATGAAGACTTCCAAGTTTCACTCTCACTAGCTCCACCTTTATCCAATGAGCTTTCTGTAATTCCTCCACAGCTTAATGCAATATCACTCGCAAAACCTAAATACTCGTCAACTGGATGATCACTTGATTCAAAGCCGATAAGTAAAATTGATTTTGACCCGTCTGACACTCCATTTATGAAAGCTTCCATTGGATCTAATAACCTTAGATTCGCTGGAGAAAGGTCGCTTTGAGCAATTGACTTTAGCGCCTTATGAGAGCACTCTTTCGAAGTGAAAGAGACATCTAATTTAGCCCTAAAAGAAGGTCGTCTCTTAACCCTTACCCAAGCATCCACAATGACCCCAAAGGCACCTTCAGAACCTATCCAAAACCTATCCGGTGACGGCCCGGCTCCAGATGCTGGAAGTCTTCGTGACTCATATCTACCATTTAAAGTTTGCACTGTGAGTGACTCAACATAATCATCAATGTGTGTATAACCTGTTGCGAAATGTCCACCTGCTCGGGTAGCAATCCACCCACCTAGTGATGAGAATTCAAAACTTTGAGGAAAATGTCTCAATGTCAGCCCACTTGGTCTTAGCTTCTCCTCGAGATCGGGACCAAGGATCCCAGCCTCAAAATGGGCTGACAACGACTCTTTATCTAGCTCTAAGAGCTTGTTTAATTTAGACAAATCAAGGCTTACGACATACTCATATCCCTTCTCCCGAATAGTTGTCGTAGTCACACCGCCCACAACTGATGATCCCCCACCAAATGGAACCAAAGCAATTCTTTTTAAACTGCAAAATTCAATGACGTTTTTGACGTCTTGGGCGGTTTCTGGAAAACATACTAAATCTGGAGCCCCTCCGAAGTCGCCTACCATAGCATTTGAAACATCTAGAAACGACCTTCCATAAGTATGTCTGGCTCTCTCCTTAAATTCTGTTGAAAAAAGGTGCGAAATGCCTCTAGGTATTTCAAGTTTTGGCGTAGAAAGTCTTATATCATCAGGATTAATTGGATTGATTCTTTGTCCACTTCCGCCAAACATCGGCATTACAAGAGCTTCAAGCCCATCAATTTCTTTTCCTGATAATGCATCTTCAATATTGCCCCATCCCCACACATTCCTTGTTTTAGCCATTTTCAACTACCTCATATATAGCTCTAATCATTCCTCCCACTCTCTCGTCGGCGATCAAACTAGGACCCATCTTATTCATTGCATACCCAAAACACAAAGAGAGATCAAAATCAACATAGACTATCGAACCTCCAAAACCTCCCCAAAAACATTTTCTATCAACATTTGGGATTTCAGATTTGTCGATATCTAGTCCATATCCCATCCCAAACGTTACGTTTCTCTCCAAAACTTCGTCAAAGCCTGATACTTTAAGTTCAAGAATTTTTTCTACCGTACTTTCTTTTAAAAACCTCTTTCCATTTAGATATCCATAGTTAGCTATTATTCCTTGTAATTCAACTAAAGATCGAGCGTTTCCATGACCATTAGCAGACGGAATCTCACAAAGTTTGAACTCATCGGAATTAGCAAGTTTGGCATTTAAAATAGGATTTGAAAATATACGTCCAGGTAACGATTTTGAACTAAATTTATTCTCTCGAGGTGGCGG
>JAJYFT010000125.1 GCA_021790815.1 Actinomycetes bacterium | reverse complement strand
GCAATTGCAAACGAGGCCTTGGGTGCAATTGATTCCGATGTTGCAGAAAGCATACGAAGTGCTGCTGAAGGTGTTATTGACGGAGAGCATTTCAAGGAATTTCCTGTTGATGTTTTTCAAACTGGAAGTGGTACGTCTTCGAATATGAATATGAATGAGGTCCTGGCCTTTCTTGCAACCAATAAGCTAGGCAAAGAAGTAAAGCCTAATGATCACGTAAACGCCAGCCAATCCTCAAATGACGTATTTCCTTCTGCAATTCATATTGCTTGCGCGATAAGTGTGACGAATGATTTAATACCAGCTTTAAAATTATTAGCACTATCTCTGAGTAAAAAAGAAGATCAATTTAAGGATGTGGTTAAGAGCGGGAGAACACACCTAATGGATGCTACTCCAGTGACTTTAGGCCAAGAGTTTGGCGGTTACTCTCAACAAGTATTAAATGGAGTCGATAGATTAAGGGCAGTACTAGAGAGAGTTGTTGAGCTGCCTTTAGGTGGAACGGCAGTTGGCACTGGTTTAAACGCTCCAAAAGAGTTTGCGAAAACTGTAATAGAAGAGATTTCGCGAGAAACGAAAATTCCATTTTTTGAAGCGAGAAATCATTTCGAAGCTCAAGGTGCGAGAGATTCATTGGTCGAAGCATCCGGGGTATTGCGCACAATAGGAGTTTCACTTTATAAAATCGCTAACGACCTAAGATGGATGTCTTCAGGGCCTCGTTGTGGATTGGGAGAGATACATCTACCAGACCTTCAGCCAGGCTCTTCAATCATGCCTGGAAAAGTAAATCCTGTTGTCCCAGAGGCAGTGTGTCAAGTAGTTGCTCAAGTTATTGGGAATGATGTTGCAGTAGGTTTTGGAGGCTCACAAGGTAATTTGGAGTTGAATGTGATGCTTCCTGTGATTGGAAGAAACCTACTCGAGTCTGTTACTCTTTTAGCCAATGTATCTAGAGCATTAGCTTCTAAATGTATAGATGGGATTGAAGCTGACGTTGAGAAATGTCTCAACTATGCTTTGTCATCGCCCAGCATTGGTACATCTCTTAATCCATACATTGGCTATGAAGAGGCCGCAAAAGTAATAAAGCAGTCTTTAAAAGAGGGACGTGATCTAAAATCAATAGTCGTAGAGAATGGCTTATTAACGCAAGAAGAGGCTGACAAAGCTCTAGATGTTTTAGCGATGACTAAAGGCGGAATTATAAAGTAAATCATGGGACATATGCTATGTCCCATAAAAAGACAATAAATTGGTAGGTAATTAGAAGTTGAGTAAGGGTGAAAATATAGTAGACCTAAATAATGAACTTCCTAAGCATATTTTAGTTACAAACGATTTTCCACCGAAAATTGGAGGTATTCAATCTTACCTTTTCGACTTATGGAAAAATATCGACCCACATTCGTTTGTAATCATTACTACCTTTCAACAAGGGTGTGAGACTTTCGATAGCGAACTTGATTTTAAAGTAATTAGGTTAAAAAAGAAGTTCTTAGCACCAACTAGGGGGTTAGAAAAGGTAATACTTAAAGTAGTCGAAGACATTGATGCACAAATTGTAATATTTGATCCAGTTTTCCCACTTGGTTTAATTGCAAAGCGAATAAAAAAGAGAGGCATTGACTATGGCATCATTATTCACGGAGCAGAGCTTACAGTTCCCGCCAATATTCCGCTGGTGAACACGAAGATTGCGAAGGTAATAAGCAATTCTCAAATTGTTATTGAAGCGGGTAACTATCCGTGGAACGTTACTCAAGAGTTATTAGTGAAGAAAGGTGTAAAAAAAGAACCGTATTACGTCAATGTCTTCCCAGGGATTGATGGGAGTAGATTTCTCCCAATTGCTGGCAAAATTCGAGATGAAGCACGTAAACAGTTTGGCCTAGAAAGTAGTCAAAAAGTTGTTTTAAGTGTAAGCAGGTTAGTAAGACGAAAAGGAATGGATACTTTAATACTCGCTATGAGCGAGCTTTCGTTTATGTTTCCAGATATAGTTTGCGTAATTGCTGGCAAAGGACGTGATAGAAGCAGGCTCGAAAAACTAATCAGAAAACATGATGCACCAGTAAACTTGCTTGGGGAAATAAGTCAGGAAAGGTTGCCAGATCTCTATGGGTGCAGCGACGTTTTTGTAATGGCTTGTAGAGACAGATGGTTTGGTCTTGAAAGAGAAGGCTTCGGAATAGTGTTTTTGGAAGCACAAGCATGCGGAGTGCCCCAAATAGCTGGGCTGAGTGGCGGAGCTGGTGATGCTGTAGTTCAGGATAGTACGGGATATTTAGTGGATTCAAAAAATAATCCATCTTCTATCGTTAATTCAGTCTATAAATTACTAAGTGAAGAGTCACTTTACAATAAAATGTCGGAAGTATCAGCTGAACGTGCCCATAAATACTATGATTACAAATATTTAGCAAATCAGCTATTGGATGGACTTAAAGCGTATAAAATAAATCAACCTGATAAATTAAGCTAGATTATGTAATTAGTATGTGCACTCTAAGTGTATCTAGAATCTAAGGAGGATGCCGTGGCGGACAAAGCCACAGAGGTTATAGCTGTGAATGCAAGTCCAGATTTATGCTGGAATGTTGTTGCTGACGTTGAAAGTTATCCACAATGGGCCAATGATATTAAGGAAGTAAGAGTATTAAGCAGTGATCAGAAGGGTCGACCAAGTGAGGTGCTGTTTAGGGCCGCAGCTTACGGTCGTTCTACTAGCTATACACTTAAGTACGACTATTCGAAGGCACCGGGAGAGCTTTCCTGGATCCAAACTGCAGGCGACCTAACGAATAAGCTGGATGGACGATACATTTTTAGCGGAGATACTGGTTCAACAACTGTTACTTATGAGCTAACCGCAGAACTTAAGATTCCACTTCCTGGCTTTGTAAAAAGAAGAGCAGAAACTCGAATAATTCACACTGCACTAAAAGAACTTAAGGCAAGGGTAGAATCCGCAGGTTAGATTCGACAACGGAAGCTTACCGATTAGCAATTGGGCTTGATATCGGTGGGACAAAAATTTTAGGCGTTTTGCTTTTATTAGGCATGAAAAACGGTAGTTACAGTTTTGAGATCCTAGCTTCAAAAAGAGTTGATACTCCAAATAGACAAGAGGAACTAGTGGAGGCAACTGTTGCGCTGATTGTTGATTTAAAAAGGTCGGTCAAGATTATAGAAGGCCGTTTTGATAGTGATAGCTCAATTGTTGATGAGTTGAATGTAGATATAGAATTTGATAAAAGTTTAAATATCAAAGATAATTTGGAAGTACTTCCATTAACTGTCGGAGTTGGAGTTCCTGGTCTAGTTGCAAGAGACGGTTCACTGGTATTCGCACCCAATCTGAGGCGAGTAAGTGGACTTAGATTTAAGGAAAAACTTGAAGGGCAACTGGACTGCCACGTAGTCATAGAAAATGATGCTACTTGTGCAGCAAACTGTGAGTTTCGTTTTGGTGTTGGCAAAGGTCAAAAAAGCATGTTGATGGTTACTCTCGGTACGGGGATTGGTGGAGGAATTGTGGCGAATTCGCAAATTTTTCATGGTGAAAGTAATTTTGCTGGTGAAATAGGACATATGGTAGTAAATCCTTTTGGTCCAGAGTGCTCATGTGGGAAAAAGGGATGCTGGGAGAGGTATGCATCAGGGAGTGGGCTAGGAAGGATTGGGAGGGAAGCTGGGCTAGCAAGGAAGGCGCCGAAAATTGTGGAATTAGCAGGTGGGGATGCAGAATCTATAAAAGGTGAGCACATAATTGCTTCTGCACAAAACGGTGATACCCAGGCAGTTGAAATAATAAAGGAATTTTCATGGTGGATAGCTCTTGGATTATCGAATCTTGCAAACATTTTAGATCCCAAATTAATAGTAATTGGTGGTGGGGTTGTAAACTCTCACGGCGTATGGCTTGATTTTGTCAGAGAAGCATTTGCGGATTTGGTTGAAGGAGTTAGTGTTAGAGATAGGATAAACATCGAGGCAGCAAAGTTTGGAATATACGCTGGAGCAATAGGTGCAGGACTTTTTAGCGCAGAAGAGATACTGATTTAGGTTATTGATTTGAAGATTGGTGTGTTTATAAATCAATCAAGAATTTTAGCTAATGACATAGTTGACTTTGTGCAAGAAGTTGAAGATTCGAACTTAGATGGAATCTTCATATTCGATCATCTTTGGCCAGTCGGCCAACCGACCAAAGCTGCTCACGACTCTGTTTCGTTAGCATCATTCGTACTAAGCAATACATCTCAGTTAAAAGTTGGAATACTTGCCATGAGGCTGACTCTTCGTGGTCTTGAAAGCTCAATATCATCTATTCTCAGCTTGTCATCATTGGCGGAGGAAAGGCTAATTGTCACTTTGGGTATTGGAGATAAGTTGAGTGATCGGGAAAATAGTGCTTTTGGCATAGAGAAATTGTCATTTGAGCAGCGTTTGATTGAGTTAGAGAAGGCAGTTGAACTGCTGAAAACTAGAATCTCCGAACTTTGGGTCGGAGGTAGTAGTAGTGCTATTAAAGATATCGCTTTAAAGTATAACCTTCTCGTTAACTTCTGGGATGTTCCTATTTGTCAAATTGATGGAAGCACTACTCCTTTTACCTATGCAGCTCCATTTGTATCAGTTTCACATTCAAAAGATTTGAATGCTGTAGAAGATTTTAGAAATTTGGCGAATGCTGGGGCAAAATGGGCAATCGTTGGATGGCCACCTTCGATTGAACTTCTCGGTCACATCAAGGACAATTTATAAACTTAGTTGTTGTAGTACGATTGAACTATGGAGTTTCGTAGAATTAAGGGTCTTCCCCCATATGTATTTGCAGAGATAAACGAGTTAAAACTGAGGTCAAGGCGGGACGGACACGATGTGATTGATCTTGGTTTTGGTAATCCAGACATCCCTAGTCCAGATATTGCCGTTGAGAAACTGTGTGAAGCCGCAAAATTACCTCGCAACCACCGATACTCTGCTAGTAGAGGCATACCCAATCTCCGTTTAGCTGTCGCAAATCTCTACAAGAGAAAATTTAATGTTTCAATTGACCCAGATACAGAGGTAGTTACGACAATTGGAGCCAAAGAGGGGCTTTCTCACTTAATGTGGACATTAGTCCAGCCAGGAGACACTGCTTTAGTGCCGTCTCCATCGTATCCTATTCATATTTATGCTCCGCTTTTTGCTGGCGCCGATGTTAGGCATGTTAGGTTAGATGGGGTTGGAACCGACGATAGTGCAAACATATTTTTTGACAGACTTATGGAAGCATTTGAGTCTGCTTGGCCTAAACCTCGCGTCATCGTTCTTTCATTTCCACATAATCCAACTACTGCAGTAGTAGATCTAGCCTGGATGACAAAGATAGTTAATTTTGCGAAGGAACATGAAGTCATACTTGTTCACGACTTTGCTTACTCTGACACCGCATTTGATGGGTTCGTTCCTCCTTCAATCTTGCAAGTTGAAGGTGCTAAAGATGTGGCAGTTGAACTCTATACACTCACCAAGTCATTTTCGATGGCAGGTTGGAGGGTAGCTTTTTGTATCGGAAATAGTGAAGTTGTAGGAGCACTGGCTAAGCTTAAAAGTTACCTTGATTACGGTACTTTTCAACCGATTCAAATTGCTGCAACCGTT
>JAJYFT010000124.1 GCA_021790815.1 Actinomycetes bacterium | reverse complement strand
GAATTCAAAGATGGAATTAAAGTAGAAAAACTAGCAAGTTAACACTTAGCCAGTTATCAATAATTCAAATCAATTACGCCAGTGTAGTCCATTGTGCCTAAAAACAGGAATTAAAACTAAAACAGTATTATAATAAAATTACAAGAGTTAAGTAGGGTATCAATCCAATAAATCAAATGAAATATTCCAAGAATTTAGACCCCCAAACACAACTTTTCGGCATAGCTCCTAAAGCACTTGCCAATTTATGTGAAGTACTCACCTCAACTAAAACTCAGTACCCAGAAACCAATCTCAAACTTGTTTATTCGGTAAAAACAGACAAGTGACTCTGCATCTATTATCTATTCATGTCAGGAGTTCTGGAATCGTCTGAAGCACTTGCAGACGTAATTGCTCAGGTTGCAACAGATGATGAACTGAGACATAGACTTGGCAATAATGCAGGAAAATGGTCACGATCAATATTTAATCCTGATCGTCAACGAGCACAAATTATCAGAGTTTTTGCAGGTTCAAATATTTCGGATGAAGATTCAGCAATAAACTTAGAGTTTAAGTAAATTCATCATGACTTTTCTAAATATATACAAATCCTCTACCGAATAGATCTCACTCTGTTGGCGAGTTTCTGGAATTATTTTCGTTATATGAATCTGAAATATTGACAAGCTTAAGTAGTTCTCTGACACGATCACTGTAAGTATGTCCGTCTAGTACATTTCTATCTCTCGGAGATAATTTATCTGGGTTGGTGTCCAAGAGATCACAGAGTTCAGACAATGAACCGTAAAACTTCGTTCTAGTATCTTTGCCTAAAAACCTCACATGGTCCTTAGTCAGTTTTGTGACTTGATTTCCTCCACACCCTGGAACTTCAAAGGTCCTCATGTTGTGTGAATTTTCATTTTGACGTCGTAATATATTTAAGTTCCACTTCGCTTCACCAACTATTCCTGCCATTGTTTCACCATAGATTGCTGGTTTAACTTCAACACCCTTAATTTCTGGCCACTGATTTCCAAAAATCAACGGTTCAAATCTTTTGATCCGTTCAATCAGTTCAACCCTCTCCCTATTTCCCGATCCAACAAATACTACTCTTCCTGCAGCTTGGCCAGTACCTTGAACTGGAAAATGTAAATTTGGATCCCAAGCAAATGGTATTACCAGAACGTTAGGATTGCGAGGCATTATAAGTTCAGCTACATCTTCGGACCATGTAACATAATAATCATAGGCTGGTATTACTCTTGGCTGTCCGGCCCCTCGGTTAGAAATGGCATCATCAAAAGGGCTATCTGCATTCCAGCAAATTATTGGTGACGAGAATTTTTTCCTTAGATATTCAACTGTTTGGAACGTAATAAATGAACTTGTTAAAAATATTACTAAATCCTTCTTTTCTTTACCTACTAATTCATCAATTTTGTTCTTGAACTGTAGTTCAAACAATATACCTAACTTAGGAATCCTAAAAGCAGCTGATGCAACATATTTTGGGCTCCATGGACCATAATCTATCGTTTCGACATCCCAATCTATTGAATGAAAAGCCGACTCAAGCGAAGTTCGAAGACCTCCACTTGCTTTTTCGCCGATTAAAATAACACTTCTTTTAAGCATCATTACTTCACAAAGTCTTCAACGGCTGATTCAATTCCTGTTGCAGTTGCTTCGACTCCAAACGCCTTAGAAAACTTTACTAAAGCTTCCTTTTGCACATCAAGATCTTTAGCAATATACGCTCGATCAATTGTTTGAGCTAGCGAGTCGATATTTGCTGTTTCAAATACCCAACCTAGACCAAAGGATTTAAGATCATTTGCACACCCTACCGAATCAGATACAATCGGTACTGCTCCAGCTGCGACTGCCTCGTTAACGGCTAATCCCCACGGTTCATTATCAGATGGAAGCACAAAAACATCAGACGCGCCATACCACTCGCCTATTTCACTTTGGTTAACAAAACCAAGAAGTTTTAACCAAGGGCGAGAGCTTTCCATTTCTTTGGCTATACGGTAAAGAGGTCCATCTCCAATCATAACTAGATTAATTTTACCTCCAAGCTTGTCAACCGCTCTTACAACATCCAGTGGTCTCTTCCATTCCTGAAACTTTGCAGCAAACAACAGAGTAAACCTATCAGAATTAAGACCTATTCCACTCAGTAGACTACTTCTATTGGCTCTCCCTTTTTCTCCTGCAATTCCAAAACGCTCCGTATCTATAGAATATGGTGCGTCATAAATCCGCGATAATGAAGCACCATACTCAAGATAAAACTTTTTATTCTCTTCCCCAATTGATAGGCACGCAGATGCACTCCTGACTAACGGTTTGATTAAAGCGTGTTTCACTTTGAGTTTTAGTGGTGAGACATGTTGCGTATCCGGACGCGCTTCCCCCCTAATGAAATAAGGTATACCAGAAGAACGTGCAGTCGTTAATACAATCCATGACGACATACTGCTCCACCCATGAACCAATACGCAGTCAAGTGACGATTTCTTAATAATCCTAATTAAGTTTGGATTGATCGATCCCAAAAAAGTACTTGGTGATGGTTTTGGACTTACATTCTTAACAAATTCGAAACTATATCCTTCAAGAAGTGGGATATCATATTTAAATGCCTGACCGAAACCTGGATCGTAGGAATCATTAACTCCATGATCAGTCAAATAATAGACACGTAAATCAACTTTCCCTCTTTTGGTAAGTAGTTGATAAAGGGGGACCTGGTACTGAATAGGGTGACTTACAACAATTCCAAGTCGTTTCACGATAATTTTTTCTCCTCATGTAGTTTTTCGAACTCATCAACTTGCTCCCGTACTCCAGTTGCTTCAGTTGCAATTATTGGAAGTCCGCATGCCATTGTCTGAACAATTACCAAAGCAAGGCCTTCTTGAATAGAAGCAAGTACAAACATATCTGCATTTTGTAATTCACGAACAACCCCATCTCTATTTAAAGCTCCTGTTACTCTTATGTCTCCTCTACTTATATCTAAAATATCCTCAAAATTAGGATCGATTGGACCCACAAAAGTCAATGAAGCTGATCTTGACTTTAAAGATCTGTAAGCATTTACTAATAAGTGGTGGCCCTTTTGCATGCCTACAGTCCCTACTGATAGCATAGAACTTCTCTGTCTAGGGCCACCTGGAACTTTGAACCGTGAAATGTCGACCCCACATGGGACTTTCGAAATCTTTGCTGGATTAACTCCTCTCTTGATAAATGACTGTAAAGCGGGCTCAGACGGCTCAAATATTCTATCGACAGTTTCATAATCTTCAAGTTCTCTGTCAACAATCCACGGATCAAAGTAAGTTTTATTAATACCTAACCTTTGAGCTTCATCATCTAAGACTTTCTTTTTTTCCAAGATATGCCAGGATCCTCTATCACAACAAGTCAACAATCCTCTTTCGGATACAAATTTGAGCGTATTGGTTGCAAATCTCGATAGTGAGTTAATAATGTTAGCTAACCCCAGTTGCTTTATTGCCCACAGATCGAAATCTCTTATTACAAGCCAGTTTAATGAATGACCAAGACTTGGTACTATTTTCCCACCGTAATGCCTAACGCCGCTAAAAACTAGTCTATTTCTTGTAAGAGATTTCGGAAGTCCTGTTCTTGATCTCGGAGCGGCAGTTACAAATCTTTCTAGAACGCCAAAATTATTTAACTGCTGTGGCTGTTCAACCATGTGAAATGAATAAGCGCTTACAGTAGCGATACTAATTTTGTTACTCAAATAACACCTTTTTTTCTTGTAATTTTCCTGATCAGATCATCGGTCTTTTTAATAATTAATTTTATCGTATCTATCGAAGGAAAAATAAATTGCGTTAATTTAGTTTCGGTATATCTTGATAAAGCAAAGGCACATACCAAGGCAACAATTGAGTATCCTAACAAACTTGCAATTGCTGCACCTACTATCCCAAAAGGGTGAAGAAGACTTATCAGCGCAATTACTGTAACCACTGCTCCGATTATTTCAGCATAAAGAACAACTTTAGGCTTTCCAAGCCCTCGTAATCCTTCCTCAGCAACACCAGCCCATGCTAAAATGACACCTGCTGGAACGAGAAAGAGTGCTGAAGGAATAGAGTTGTCAAACTTCGTCCCAAAAACAATCGGTATCCCGATTGGAGCTAGTAACGTTATTAACAGCCCAATAATAGTTCCGACCAAGGCAGAACCTTGTAGTCCGGTTTTAAGTAAATTTAATTTTCCATTGTCCGGTAATGCTGAAACTTTCGGAAACATCACCGCACCTACTGCAGACAAGAATGGTGAGACTCCTCCGCTCCAGGCAACCGCTACTACATAAAATCCTAAATCTCTAGCAGGCAATAAAGCAATAATGAAAAACTGATCGAGCCTCAGGTTTACAGTCTGTGGAACCGTAGTCAGAACAGATGGAAGACCAAATCTAAGCATCTTACCGGCATATTTAATCCTTAGCATAACCCTACCTTTAAGGCGAGCAAATGACACTGAAGTTCGGATAACAGCAACTAGAAACATCGAGAGCAAGAAAAGCCGTGATAATTTTATGGGATTTGCTTCGCCAACGACATCTAAAGTAACTAGAACTATTAACCAAACAATTCCTGGCAATACTCTAAACACATTCCATAATTTAAACTCTTGCACACCTCTAAGTGCACTATGAGAGAGTCCAAGTGAATAGATAATAGAAACGATAAGAAATACTCTCGACGCCTCAACAATTTCTTTTGTTTGAGACGAAAGCAAAAAGGGAACTAACTCCCATCCTATTCCAATAAATATAATTGATGAAATGGTCGCCATAAGTTCTGCCAATAAAACATAACTTTTAGCGTGTTCAGTATCTCGAGAAACAAAATACACTAACGCTTCCGTTAAACCCATCTGAGCGACTGACGCAATGATTAACGGCCAAACTTGAATTGCATTAAACTGACCGACCATTACAGGGCCCAAAATGCGAGCGGTGATAACTCCTGTTGCTACCCCAATACCTGTTACCAAAATATTAGTAATTAGTGTGAGATGTATCGCATCAGCAGAACTAGCAGAATTATTTTTACCCATGAAATAACTATCCGTCTAATTTATTTTTGATCGTTTTTACTTGCACGTTAGGAAAACAGAACGAATGCATTTGTTTTATTCAGCGTTTTCATTGAAATTCTGATAAAAAGAGAGATTTGCAAAAACCTACCATAATGAAATATTGCTAAACTATGCATTAAATAATCTTACACTTTTAAGGATTTGTAAGCTGTACTACATTGAAACTTTTGTAGTAAATTTCTCATTCCAAACACGTGAAATTATGAATGCTCTATTAATTGAGATTTTTGAGGGCCTTCCCGTTTTCATTTTCTATTTTTACTTGCAACTAGACAAATAAAATATTTTGAGTAGGTTACAAAAAGTCTATCTAACACAAGTGGTAAGAAGCGAAATGGAAGGGTCAGAACGCACGTCTCTGATCTTCTGGTTTAAGACCGATACACCATCAGTTGGCTAAAAGGACTGAAGCCCATCTATTTGTTTCAGTTCTTGCATACTATCTGCTTTCAGCTAACCGCGATTATTCACGCAACTACATAATTTAACGCTATCCATCCGCGAAATTGCCCCCTCTATGTGGGAGAATAGATGCTTTGAACAAACAAATTCCAACAAAACAGGAGGCATTTTCTAAGTGA
>JAJYFT010000029.1 GCA_021790815.1 Actinomycetes bacterium | reverse complement strand
GAGAGTCAGTTTTCAAAAGTATTTGCCCCATTTGAGCGCCTCGGACAAGAAAGTTCACATGTTGAAGGCACTGGAATAGGGTTAGCGCTATGTAAAGAATTAGCCACTGCAATGGGTGGAGATATTGGATTCACTTCAGTCATTAATAAGGGAAGTGTATTTTATGTCGATCTAAAAAAAGGTTCATTGAAGTCAGTTGAAAACACAGAATTTGTTGATTATTCTGGGCCCTGCTTCGAAGACAAACGGCCACTAGTTAGTGGAAATTCAACTAAGCATGTACTTTATGTTGAGGACAATGAAAGCAACGTTGAGCTGATGAAACGAATATTTAAATCTTTTGAAAGCGTTGAGTTATCGACGGTAAAAGATGGTTCGTTAGGGTGGTCTATTTTACAAGAGTCAATTTTTGATTTAGTTCTGCTTGATCTGCATCTGCCAGGTTTAGGAGGGGACGAGATACTTTGTAGGATCAGAAAAGCTGAAAAGCTTACATCTATCCCAGTTGTGATGGTTAGTGCAAGTGCAATGTCGAGCGACATAGAAAGACTGAATGGTCTCGGAGCTACCGATTACCTTACGAAACCGATAGAAGTTTCTAAGGTCGAAGATCTTATCGAAAAGTATCTTTTTTAATAAGCACAGACAAGAAGTAAGCACATAAACGATTAAGAGTTTGAAGAAAATCCTAGTCAGTCGTGAAGGGTAAGTCTTGGTACCTTTGTTACGCTAATTCCTTCTAAAGGTGTACCTGTAAGCAAGTACGTTGCGTACCCAACCTCACTTTGAGTTGGGGCCGACCCTGCGTCTGCATTTGTGCAGTAAACATTTGCTAGACCTCCCACATTCCCAGCTGCCCAATAGGAACTATAGCAGTCAGCAAGGTTTTTGGCGCCAATATTTACATCAGGGTTCCATCTGCCGGCAAATAAAAGCCACCATATCTGCCCTGCATTCATTTTACCGCTCAACCAGCCATTGTTTGCGTAATTGATCTCGGTAGTCCCGTCGTATCCCCAAGCATCAAGTTGACTTGCAAGCACACCGACATCAGTACCCTGAAAGATGGTATCTTCTTTGTATATTTCTTGTGCTTTTGAAGAAATTCTAATCATGTTATAGTAAGTTTCTTCTGTAGAGTGGGTGTACTTGCTCATTGCAGCTACGATATATCTAAGGGTGGCACCACCTAGGTCGGAATCAACTTCAACATTAAACGCAAAGTACGCTTTTGCTTGGATTGCTTCCCTTAAGTACCCAGTTGCATCTGTAGAACAAGCATCGATAATGACTAAAGAGTCTGAAAAATCTGCGCCTTTATAAGACTTTAACCATTCCCAAAAACCAGGTCCAATTGCTAAGTAAGCGGCATCGTGACCTTTCATCATCCCTTCTTGTGGTGCATCAACCATCCTAAAGGCACTTTTTTGGGTGGTAAGGGATGCGTAGCCCTCACCTTTTAATTTATTCATGAGTGCCGCGTAGGATTTGTGGCCTGCAGATGCACTTGATCCTAGCCAAACTCCTGTTGCGAGATATCCGTCGGAAGTCCCATGAGTAGAAGCAACAACTATTCCCGGAGTAGAACCCGATCCTAAGTACTTTATTAAATTCTCTACCGTCACATCACTATCTAAAAAGTCTTCAACGTTGTAGCCATCTTGTTCAAGCTCTTTTTTAACAAGTGGGATATTGTCATACTGTCCAAAGTTTGAATGTATATCAAAGCTCAACTCGGAATGGCCCCCACCAGTATAAAGACCAATGAATTTGGAGTCATTGAAAGGTGCAAAAATGACTGCCGTTTTACTCTTTGGATCGTCAACGGGATCGTGCGGTGGATTTGGAATCAGGTGTATTCGTGGATCGTTTACCAACGAACTTGGAGAAAGAGGAGTCCCAGAGGTCGGAGGAGACTGCCAAGAGGCAAGCAAAATTTCTCCTTGTGTACCGTCTGAATAGTTAATTATGATTCCGTCAGGTGTTTGACTGACACTTGAGATTGACGGTAAGCCACAAGTGTCATAGCACGCAGTACCAGCGGAAATGAGATTAACCGAGTTTGCACTTGAGCCATAGGAAGCACCAGTAAGACTTGCTCCTATGTTGTCTCCAGAGGACCTATCAGCTTTGAGTCTGGCGATAATATACTTATATGAGTCGCTTATAGCTGTCTTTTCATCAGGAGGATTAGAAACGTCAGAAGCGTCTGCTTCAAATACCATGGTAGTAGCTTCATCAAGTCCTGTGTAGGTTTGATCCCACGTCGAACTACCTTTTGAAGCAGAAAATACTTGGAATGGGAACGTTACCTTTGAAGAGCTTAGATTGATGGGGAAGGTTGCGTTTGGGTGGAAGTCAGACCCATCAAACTTTAAGTGGAGGTTACTGCCATCATATGACCAACTACCGTGGTAGCTGACAGCATTTGACGAGTTAGCTACAAAAAGTGTTGAAATGCTGTTGGGTTGGAAAAACAGTTCAACTGTAGTTCCAGACTTAGCTCCTTTATCATTTGAATCGCTAACAAAGGTGTAAGTTGCTTGAAGTAAGGAAGAGACTGTCTTTCCAGTGTTGCTAGACGTTCCGGTGTTGCCCGAACTACTTGAATTAGGACTGTTATTAGAACTACACCCGTATAAAAGCGATCCAGTTAAAATTAAAAGAATTATCCCCTTTTTCACATAATCAAGATTACTATCACATTGACCTTTGGTCAATAGTCAAAATGATAGATTTAAAAAAAGTTAATAACTTTACAATTTTATGCCATCAAAGTGGGTAGTTGTGCGTCTAAATAAGTATGGTAGTTGAAACGAAGGGTATTGTCATGGAAAGCGCTCCGCGAGAACTGAAGGCGAAAGTTGCAGTGAGTGGCCACTCTTTCGAGGAGTTTTATGGAGATAATTTCAATAAACTTTTAAAAACGGCGTTTTTTATGACGTTATCTGAAGAAGTAGCAGAGGATATAGTTCAAGAATCCTTCGCTAAAGCCTATTTGAAGTGGGACAAAGTTGAATTCCCATTTTCATATGTTACAAAAGTAGTGGTAAATGGGTGTAAGTCCTGGCACAGACACAATAAAGTTGAAAGAAAGAACGTTGAATACGCGCTGAATGGTACTAGCGATTTTCCAGACGAGCTCTTTGACATACTTTTAAGCCTATCCAAGAAACAGAGAATAGCGATTGTTCTCCGTTACTACCAGGGATGTTCATATGATGAAATTTCAAAGCTGCTAATGCTTAGGCGTTCAAGTCTACCTTCACTTATTTCAAGAGCGTTAAAGGTGATGAAAGAGAAACTGCAAACTAATGAAGAGATATAAGAGAGTTATTTAGGAAATAAAAATGGAAAATATTGAAGAAATGTTAAAAAAAGCGTTCGAAAAATTGAGTAGAGCTAGAAATAGCGAACCTAATTTAGCAGATGTTAAAAATAGAGCCAAGCAAATCAACAGAGGGAAGACAAGAAAGACTCTTTTTAGCTCATTGGGTTTAGTGTTAGTACTGGTGATTGGAGTCTTTATCGTTCCGACATCTCATAGCTCCAACGTAATAAAGAATGGCGTTTCATTCCATTCGAAAGGCAACCTAATCCTTCCGCTTGACGGTACGGAAAATATTAGTGGAGGAATAAGTGTAGTAAATCAAGGCGGATACGATTCTTCTTTATACGGAAAAGGAAATCCTGACTTTAGAAGTTCTCCAAGTATTTATCTAGGTGGTATATCAATTGAAGATACTCCATCTGGAACGTTAACTCCACTATTCTCGAACCCTTCGACGAGCAGCGTGCGTGTTTTTGCTTTTTCTTATCAAAATCAGGCATTAAATCAGTTAAAAAGTGCTTGTCTTCCAACTAACTATGTCACGCTTGAATTTTCTGATGGAAGCGCAGTCGCATCATTTAGTGAACCATTTTTTGGTCAGTACTCTACTCCTCTTATTAACTTAGAAATTGGAGAGTTCGGGAAAAGTGAGAATAACCCAGCCAGTTGGGTCGCAGCTCAAGTAGGGAAAGTGGCTGCGAGTGTTGAATTTATATATTCCAATGGGGCAAAGGACGTTGTTGTCCCAACAAATGGTTTAGCAGTCGATGGACGTCTTGGAAATGCTGCAAGTAATTTTGGAGGTTATAAGCCTCCGCGAATAGTCATAAAATCTAGCACTGGCGCAGTTTTGGCCAATTATACATTTGGTGTAATGTCAAGCCCAACCCAAGCAACACTTCCGAATCAAAGTATAACGACATCACAGGGACCAAGTAACCCATCTCAAGCGATATCGGACATTGAAAATGCACTTACAGCTGCTTTAAGTTGCGCTGAACCTCCAATTGAACGATCCTTGTCAGTTGACAATGGTGGCTCATATGAGAGTATGACAAGCATTAGTTTGCTTGACTTTATAAACGGAATTGTTTTTAATTCGGTTACTTTTACCTCTCCGACAACCGCTCAAGTTAAATTTGGTGCGAAACCAGACTTTAGCATGTTAAATTCCAACCAGGGAATGAAGGCACCACTCATTCAACTTTATTCGAATACTTATATTGCAGACGCGATTGAAGTAAATGGTGTGTGGAAGATTTCGCTTGGTTCTTTCGTGAATGAAGTCCCTGCAGTTCAACAAGGTGGACCTATAGGACTTGCTTCTCCTAGTCCTATTTACACTTATTCAAGTTCAGGTCTAACTGCTTACGCGTATTTGCAAAATATTCCTAATGTATCAGGTAGTGTTCAAAATAAAGCGTGCATTCCAACGGGAGCTACTTATATTGAAATTACTACGAAAGACGGAATTGGAAATGTATCCGTCCCGCTTTTTGCTAATTATCAAAGCCCTTTAATTAGCGTAACTGTTTCAACGGTTGATGGACCTGAAGGTTCTCCTGCCACAGTAGTGGTAGTTGAATCTTCTTCAAGTGCGAGCAAGGTATTACTGAAAACTCTTACCAACAGTTATGAAGTCAGTCCATCTAGTAATTTAAGTGTTTTAGTAATCCCAGGTGAGCCATCTACAGTTTTGGGAAGTAACGGATCATCTATCTCTGCTTTAGACTCGAGTGGAAATGTTACGGTCACTTACTCACTTAGTGCAAGCACAACTATTGCAACTTCAACACCACCGAATAACTATTCATTAAATCCACCGACTACAAGCACAACTATTGCAACTACAACACCACCGAATAACTATTCATTACCTCCAACTATGCCTGCTCCTGGGACCCAGCCAAAGAATGTTACCCAGGCTACGACTGAGATTACGCAGGCTTTCGGTGCGGTATTTAGTTGTCAAACGCCATTGATTCAAAGAGTTCAAGATATTGAAAACGGCGGCGGTGTAGTAACTCCATTAGAAAATCTATACACGTCATCTCTTGCGGCTCCTTATGTCGAAAACAGTGGGATTGAAATAAACAAGATTGTGTTTGTTTCTCCAAGCGATGCTTACGTGAATTACAACATAGTATTTAGCGGGACGAATCAACCTCCAATGGGTAGTTTTAACAACAGAGTTGGGGAAGCAAAACTAATAAATGGTACTTGGGTAGTTTCTTATCAAACTGCCTGCTCGGCAATAGCTCTAGGTGGAGCAAGTTGCTAGCTGTGAGACTTGTTGAGAAGTAAATTTGTATTGATATAGAAAAACTGTTGAAATTTAGCATTGTAATGAGCAATCATTTATTGTTTCCTGTTAAAGGAAAAGTTAGTCGTTTGAATGCTTTTTAGTCATGTCTAAAACTTTTAATTATTTTTGAAAGCTATTTTCATGACAGAAATCGCAGTAATTTTTACAACTTTTGACCTTCAAACATAGTTTTTTGAAATGTTTTATATAACTGATGTATGCATTAGTATGCATTTTATGGTATTATTTTGCTAATGACATTTTCAGCAGCGGTAGTAGGTGCATCTGGTTTTACAGGCATGGAGCTTATTAGGCTCTTATCTGGGCACGATCAGTTTGATTTAGAAGTCGCTATTTCGAATAGTTATGCAGGGGAATCCATTGAGGGTGCATTTCCAAGCTTATATGGGTTAGTAGGAGATTTAAAGTTTAGTGAGCTAAATCTAGGCCGCTTAGAGGGATTTGACCTTGTATTTCTTGCTCTGCCACATGGTGAAGCGATGAACATCGCACCTAAACTGCTTGATGAATTTGGTGTCCGCTGCGTTTTAGATCTAGGTGCTGACTTTAGGCTAAAGGATCCAAATATATATGAGAAATTCTATTCTCTAAAACATACTGAGTCCGAGTGGTTGAGTAAGGCTAGCTATGGCTTGCCGGAACTAACTCGTGACAGGTTAAGAGGTGCAAAGTTGATAGCTTGTGCTGGATGTTATGTAACGGCAGCGTCACTTTCAATTGACCCGTTTATTAAGAATAATGTAGTTGATATTAATTCTGTAATAGTTGATGCGGCAAGTGGCGTTACTGGGGCTGGTAAAAAGCTCAGTGATTCAACGCATTTTGCATCCGTTGATGAAAATTTTACAGCTTATAGCCTTTTGAATCATCGCCATACACGAGAAATTGAACAAGTTGTCGGCGCAACAGTACTGTTTACACCTCACCTTGCTCCAATGAATCGAGGAATTCTTTCTACTACGTACATGAGGTTAAATAAACAAATTTCAACCGAAGATGCACTTCATATGTTGCGAAATCGTTATAGTGGAGAACGGTTCATTTATGTGTCTCAAAGTTCACCTCAAACAAAGGCAACACTTGGCTCAAATATGTGTCATATAACTGCTCGAGTTGATGAGCGTACAAATACTTTAATCGTGATATCAGCACTTGACAATTTAGTTAAAGGAGCTTCAGGCCAAGCTGTGCAGTGTGCAAATATAGCTTTGGGCATAGAAGAAAGAACAGGTCTATTAGGAGGTGGAATCTATCCATGACAGTTACTTTTCCAAAAGGGTTTAAATCGTCGGGAATTCATTCCGGGATTAAAGAAGATAACAAGTTGGATCTAGCTCTCATATATATGGATGAGCCAGTCAGCCCAGTTGCTGTCGGAGTATTTACGTCTAATGAGGCTAAAGCCTCGCCAGTTTTAGTAAGTCAGTTAAATCTTGAAGCATCAAAAAATGCTGCAAGAGCTATCATTCTTAACTCTGGAAATGCAAATGCAGGAATGGGGAAGAAAGGCTTTGACGATGCCAGTTTAATGGTTCAGAAAGTTTCACAAAGTTTGGATTTGGATTTCAGAGATGTATTGGTTGCATCAACCGGACTGATAGGTATTCCAATGCCAATAGATAGGATAATAGAATCCATACCATTGTTGATCAGCGAGCTAAGTAGCGATTGGGAGAATTCTGCAAAGGCTATTTTAACGACTGACACAAAAGAAAAGACTGCAACTTTTGAGGGAGAAAGTGGATTTAGGATAGGGGCAATTGCCAAAGGTGCAGCAATGCTAGCTCCTGCTTTAGCTACTATGCTTTGTGTTGTAACTACGGATTTTAGAAGCGATGCACAAAATTTGGACTTAGCTCTTAAGTTGGCGGTTGAAGATAGTTTTAATTCAATTGTAGTTGATGGATGTATGTCAACAAATGACACAGTCCTCCTCCTTTCAAGTGGGTCAGAAGAAGGCAGTTTTGATGAGTTTAGGTCTGGGCTAGGTCAGGTACTTAAGTCTCTTTCTAATCAAATGGTAAAAGATGCTGAAGGATCCACGGTATTTGCTAATTTAAAAGTGAAAGGTGCAGCCAGCAAAGAACAAGCAAGGACCTGTGCTCGCCAAGTTGCAACAAGTGTCTTAGTAAGGTGTTCCTTGAATGGACATGATCCTTACTGGGGAAGAATACTTTCTGAACTCGGGGCAGCTAGGACAGGGATAGATCAACATAAAGTATCGATCTTTTATGGTGAAACTGAGGTTGCAAGAGACGGCGCACCATTCGCCCACGATGCTAAAAGTTTAAAAATGTATATGGAAAGAGATGAGATTGAGATCACAGCTGATTTGAAACTTGGATATTTCGAAGCCGAGATTACGTTTTGTGATATATCACATGCATATATCGACGAGAATATAGGTACGTCATGAACGAAATTGACAGTCAAATAGTGGAACTTGGTGGGGAAAAGCATAGACAGATGGCTTCGGTGCTTGTCGAAGCGCTTCCTTACATAAGGAAATGGCGTGGGAAGATAGTAGTTATTAAGTATGGCGGTAATGCGATGGCAAGTAATCCCAAGGATGAGAACGAAATATTGAAATCCTTTGCCAACGATGTAGCCATTCTTCAATCTGTTGGTATTCGAGTAGTTGTTGTACATGGTGGTGGACCGCAAATTGGTGAGATGATGCAAAAGCTCGGCAAAACTCCTGAATTCGTCGATGGAAATAGGGTTACGGATCAAGAGACACTTGACATAGCTCGCATGGTTTTAGTCGGCAAGGTTAACAGTGACATAGTTAGAGCGATCAATATGCATGGTCCACTTGCTGTTGGGCTTTCAGGCGAAGATGCGCAACTTATTATTGCGTCTTTAAGGCACGAATCTCTTGGGTTTGTGGGAGACGTAAAAATAGTTGATCCAACTATTCTCTTTAGGCTCTTGAGTGAAGATTTGGTTCCGGTGATAGCGACGATTGGGACTGATGAATCTGGGCAGTCTTACAATATAAATGCAGACGTAGTTGCTGCAAGAGTTGCTGAAGCTCTTGAAAGTGAGAAGCTTATTTATCTTACTGACGTAGTTGGAGTATTAAAGGATAAAGATAATCCAGAATCTTTAATTTCGGCGTTAGACATAAGTAGTGCAAAGGAATTAATCGATCAAAACGTAATAGTTGGTGGTATGATACCAAAAATAAAGGCGGCAATCGGTGCAGTTGAAAGTGGTGTCAAAAGTGTCCACATTTTAGATGGTAGAGTTTTGAATTCCCTTTTGATAGAGCTTTTTAGCGTGAGTGGTCTTGGAACAATGGTGACTAAATGAGTATTAGCAGAGACATTAACAGTGATGATGTAGATGACAACGAATACCTAATGCATACTTATAAGCCTTGGGATGTGACGTTTGTTCGAGGTGTGGGAAGCTACTTATATGATGATAACGGAAATGAGTATCTTGATTTCCTTTCTGGAATTGCAGTAACCACACTTGGTCATGCAAATAAACGCGTGGTCGATGCTATAACGAATCAGGTATCTAGGCTGAGCCATGTTTCTAACTTATTTGGTAACGAGTTGGCAGGGAAGACAGCTAAGTTAATTGATCTCCTCATCGGAGGCGGAAAAGTGCAAGCCGGAGGTCAGGTATTTTTTGCAAATTCAGGTGCAGAAGCTAATGAATGTGCAATTAAATTGGTCAGGAAATTCATGCTCGACCGATTTGTAGTATTAAGTGCTTGGGGAAGTTTTCACGGAAGGACACTTGCGACCCTCCATGCTACTGGTCAGCCAGAAAAACATGAGCCTTTCCAACCTTTGCCAGATGGGTTTAACCATGTCTCATACAACGACTACAGTGAACTTTTGAAGTTGATGAACGGAAAAGTTGGAGCAGTATTTCTTGAGCCAATTCAGGGTGAGAATGGGGTGATAGTCCCAGATCGTGGATACCTAAAAGAAGTTGAAAAGTTGTGCAGGAAGTATGATGCGCTGCTTATAGTTGATGAAATCCAAACTGGATTAGGGAGAACCGGCAGTTGGTTTTCATTCCAAGATGAAGATATATCACCTGACATTGTTACGATTGCAAAAGCATTGGGAAATGGTATGCCTATTGGGTGTTGTTGGGCAAAAAAAGAAGTTGCATCGGCATTTAAACCTGGTGACCATGGAAGCACGTTTGGTGGACAACCACTTGCACTTTCTGCGGCACTTGCAACTTTAGATGAATTAATCGCACTTGAAGCCCCAAAAAGAGCAAAAGAACTAGGCGAAATATTGAAATCAAAGCTTCAAGAAATAGATGGGGTGAAAGCTATAAGGGGTAAAGGTCTTTTAATCGCCGTGGAAATTGATGGTGATTACGCAAATAACGTCTATAAAAAAGCTTTGGAAAATGGATTAGTTGTAAATGCCGTTAGGCCAAACGCGATCAGGCTAGAACCTCCTCTAACGATCTCAGCTGATGAAATTGAAGAGGGAGTAAAACGACTTGATCTTGCTATAAAATTGGCGCATGAGGAGGTAGTAGTTGCATAGGAGCCCTCGTCATCTTTTAGAACTTGATGATTTAACGAATGGTGAGTTGCAAAGGGTAATAGAACTGTCTCGTCAAGAACCTAATGCTAACTTAATGAAACAAAAGTCAGCGGCTCTTTTATTTGAAAAGCCTTCATCTCGTACGCGGCATTCTACAGAACTTGCAGTCAAGGAACTTGGTGGCTTTCCAATTTCTGTTAGAAAGGAAGAGGTGTCAATCGGAGGGAGGGAATCTATAGGGGATGTCGCGCTTACGTTTAGTTGTTACCACTCAATAATTGGGGCCAGGGTATTTAATCATGCTGTTTTGGTTGAAATGTGTAAAGCGATAGATGATGCTGGGGCAAATACATCAGTTATGAATTTGTTAAGTGATTTAGCCCATCCTTTTCAAGCGGTTGCCGACTTAATTACAATTCTTGATGAGTTAAAATGTGACTTCGATTCACTAAAAGATTTGAAAATTACTTACGTCGGTGATCCGAACAACGTATTTAATTCGTTAGCAATCTGTCTCTCGCATTTTAAAACTCCTATAAACATTGCGTCGCCCCCGGGCTTTAGTCCTGACAAAAAAGTTGTTCCGAAAGTGAACAAACTCGGTGGGCGAGTATTTGAAATTAGCGACCCAGTAGAGGCTGTTAAAGGTGCAGATGTTATCTATACGGATACTTGGGTCTCAATGGGGCAAGAACAAGATGCACAAATAAAAAGCGAGAGATTTAAAGACTATCAGGTAAATGGCAAACTTTTAGAGAACGCAAAATCTACTGCGATCGTCCTCCACTGCCTTCCCGCTCACAGAGGTGAAGAGATAACCGATGAGGTGATTGATGGTAGTTCAAGCCGAGTGTGGAAACAAGCGCGAAATAGGGAAAAAGCTGCAATGGGAATAATTAGCTTTCTAATCGAATCACAAGGAGGAAGAACATGGCCTTGACTCGAGCACAACGCCATTTTAAAATTGCTGAGGTTTTGACAACGAATACCGTTACCAATCAGGCTCAGCTTGTTGAACTTCTCGCTAAAGTAGGGATCATAGTAACTCAAACAACTATCTCGAGGGATCTTGAAGATATTGGAGCTATTAAGGTAAGGCTTCCTGGCGATATAAGTGCTTATGCTGTCCCAGAATACCCAGTTAAACAGGTAGTTCCTGTTGATCACCTAAAAAGAGTGCTGGGAGAATGGGTCATTAAAATTTCCGTATCTCAAAATTTGGTAGTTTTATTAACGCCTCCAGGTTCTGCCCATGTGGTTGCTTCTGCAGTTGATAGGAGCGGTCTAGAGGGAGTAGTTGGAACGGTTGCTGGTGATGACACTGTATTGCTCATTGCAAGCGAAGAGTACGGTGGTCATAAACTGGCAAAAGTGATCGAAGAAGTTTCAGGAATATTTTTAAGAAAGAAGGAAAATTAATTGGCTAAAAGAGTAGTGCTTGCTTATTCAGGAGGGCTCGATACTTCAGTAGCTGTTGCGTGGCTTAAAGAAAAGCTCGGGTTGGAAGTAATTGCAGTTGCTGTTGATGTTGGTCAAGGTGGAGATCTGGAAGCTGTCCGTAAGCGCGCACTCGAATCTGGTGCAGTTGAAGCAGTCGTATTGGATGGGAAAAAGAAGTTCGCAGATGAAGTTCTCACAAAGGCATTGGGCGCAAATGCTCTTTATGAAGGTCGCTATCCATTAGTGTCGGCACTTTCACGTCCACTTATTGTTGAGTTGATGGTAGAGGAGGCAAAGAAATTTAATGCTGATGGGCTCGCTCATGGATGTACTGGAAAAGGCAATGACCAAGTTCGCTTTGAAGTAGCAACTCGGGCGCTCGCTCCAGAGTTAGAGATTATTGCTCCCGTGAGGACTTGGAACATGACAAGAGAAGAGTCAATTAACTATGCGACTGAGCACGGTATTAAAATTCCGGTGACCAAAGACAGACTTTATTCAATCGATGAGAACATTTGGGGAAGGGCAATCGAATGTGGTGAGTTGGAAGATCCATTTAACTCCCCGCCGCCTGACATCTGGGAGATGACAGTAGATAAGGGTGAGAACGAAAGAGATATCGTAGTCGGTTTTGCAGAAGGCATTCCAGTATCAATTGATGGGGAAAATATGGACTTTTTAACTCTTCTTTCCAAGATGAATGAAATCGTTGGTTCTTATGGATTTGGAAGGATCGACATGGTCGAAAACAGGAGAGTTGGGATAAAGAGTAGAGAAACTTATGAAGCTCCCGGCGCACTTGCTCTAATAATGTGTCACAGAGATTTAGAGGGCATGACTTTAGAAAGAGAACTTAGTCATGAAAAATCAAGACTTGAGCCCAAGTGGGCAGAACTTGCCTACGATGGACTCTGGTTTTCTCCGCTGATGGAAGCACTAAATGCATTTATGGACAAAACTCAAAAATACGTTAGTGGTGAAGTTAGGCTGCACCTAAAAAGTGGAAGTGCCGTAGTAAACGGGAGACGATCTAAGTTGTCACTGTATGATTATGACCTAGCTACCTATGATGCAAGTGATTCGTTTAGACATGAAGACGCAGAGGGTTTCATTAGAATTTTTGGCCTTGGCATAGAAACATGGGCGCATAAGCAAAAATTTAAAGAGAGTGACGGCAGACAGTGACACTTTGGGAAGCTCGTATGGGAAGTGGCCCAAATGACGCGTTGCTTAAATACACGTCGAGCATAGAGTTTGATAGAAGACTTGCAGACGATGATATCAGAGCTTCAATTGCACATGTAAATCAGCTGAATCGCGCAAAAATTCTTTCTGATGATGAAACATCAATACTAGTAGCAGCACTTAAGAAGGTAAAAGAAGAGATAAGTGGATGTACTTTGGTCTATCTTGATACCGACGAAGATGTTCATACTGCAATTGAGAGGCGTGTGACAGAAATTTGCGGTGAAGTAGGTGGCAAGTTGCACACTGGACGGAGTCGCAATGACCAAGTATCAACTGCTCTTAGGTTATTTGTCAAACGTGAACTTTCTTCAATTGGCAAAGATGCACTTAATTTTGCATACACTTTGTTAGAACGTGCAGAATCAGAAGTTGACGTCGAAGTGTATTTGCCAGGTTATACTCATCTCCAGCGCGCACAGCCAGTTATGCTGGCCCATCATTTGTTGGCACATGGTTGGGCTTTGATCAGAGATATAGATAGAATCGTATCTTGTTTAAAAAGAGCAGATGTATGTCCTCTAGGAGCGGGTGCACTTGCTGGCTCATCTTTAAATTTAGATCCTGATGGAGTAGCAGTTGAGTTAGAGTTTAAAGAAAGATTTAAAAATTCTTTGGATGCGGTATCAGATCGAGACTATGTGGCAGAATCGTTATTCGTGCTGTCAATGATCGGTATTCATCTTTCAAGAATGGGTGAAGAAGTAGTTCTTTGGTCTTCACAAGAGTTTAACTTTATGGTCCTTGATGATGCCTTTTCAACAGGATCTTCGATGTTGCCGCAAAAAAAGAATCCAGACATTGCAGAACTTGCACGAGGTAAAGCCGGAAGATTAATAGGTAATTTGACTGGATTTCTTGCTACATTAAAAGGCCTTCCGCTTTCTTACAACAGAGACCTTCAAGAAGATAAAGAGCCACTCTTTGATGCAATAGATCAAATAAAAAGAGGTCTAATTGCGATGACAGGTCTCTATTCAACTGCAACTTTTAATCACGGTGCAATGCGCCAAGCTGCCGACTCTGCTTCAAGTGCTGCTGTCGACATTGCTGAATGGCTTGTTGAGAGGGGAAAGCCTTTTAGAGAGGCCCATGCAATAGTTGGATCTTTAGTTAGGGACTCAATTGAAAGAAGAGTTCCGCTTCCTGAACTCGTTGCAACTCATCCTGAACTTGGAAATGAAGTTCTTGAGCTGTTAGAGCCTGGTGTTGCTGTTACAAGAAGGACTACTCCGGGAGGCGCTGGTCCTATTCCTGTCCGTTCACAGGTTGTCGAGTTCCGGCAAGCTCTTAGTTCAATGAAAGCCTTAATTAACGATTTATACTCCAGTGATACTCGCGGGTAGATAACTGATTGACTTGTTATGTTGGTTAGTTAGACCTCAAAAATGGTGCTTTGTGTTTTTTACCTGTAACAATTAAGTTACAAATAAGAAAACTTGTAAATAAAGGATAAGTTGTTGACTGAAGACATCAATAAGATCGGGAAAGATCTTGAAAAATCTTTTTACCTTCGAAGGCCAGATGTCGTCGCAAGAAATCTAATCGGCAATATTGTATTACGAGAGTATCATGGCTCTCGGATTGGCGGAACGATTGTGGAGACTGAAGCTTATTTTGGTGAAAATGATGAAGTTTCACATGCCTACAGAGGAATTACCGAAAGAAATAAGTCAATGTTTAAAGAAGGCGGACATGTTTATGTTTATTTCACTTACGGCATGCACTACTGCATGAACGTTGTTTGCGGGAAAATGGGGGTAGGAAGAGCAGTGCTATTGAGAGCGATAAGACCGGAGTTTGGAATCGAAACAATGAAAAGTTTGCGGAAATGTGAAGCTACAAATTTAACTAACGGCCCTGCAAAATTGTGCCAGGCTCTAGGCATTGATAAAACTCTTGATGGGATAAGTTTATTTTCAGGTCCAGTAAGGATTGTTGAAGGTCAAAAGTCCGGAATTAAAATAGCAAGTTCATTTAGAATCGGGGTTAAGGAAAGCATTCCAAGAAAGGCAAGGTATTATGTTGTCTCGGATGAGTTTGTTTCAAAATGATTAGGATTAATGGTTAATTCATGGAAAATATCACTTTGTTGGGTGATACTTTATGGCTTGTAAAGTATGATTCGTGTGTTTGTTTAAATGGATTACGTTAAAGCAGGAAGGTTATTTCAAATTGAGAAAATTATCTTTAAATTGTTACATTTAAGGCTTGCTGTTGAAAAGGATCTGCTTATTAGAACCCAGGGTTAATAGCGAGAAATTGGGTTTTAATTATACGTTATCGTGGATGCTAGAGCGATAAACCGCTCGAATAATGTTATTTGTATTTACATCTGAGTTTTAAAGTTAATAAGCACTATGCGAGTTACGGATGTTGTTGCGGATATAACGTCAACAGAAGCTACAAGTGAAGTCCCACTCGAGTTCCAAGACCCTTCCGCACAAATCACCCTAACATTGGTTGGCGTCTGAGTGTTGAAATACGTAACACGAGTCTTGGTGGATCCATCTTGATTCATTATCCACCAGTCCGTTCTTAAGGTTGCTCCCCAATTGCTAGAAGGCGTAAAGTTTTCGTTTTGAGATGAAATCCATGCTATATGGCTGAGGGAAGGTGTAATTGCAGCGTGCTCGTTCCATGCATTAGTGTTTTGAGTTAGAAGAGTGGGAGTATTATTTAAATTTGGGTTCCATTCCCAAATACCCAACGCACAACTCTTGCATTGCGATTCGTACTGGCTTGCCATGTTGGACGAAAAGATAATTGTCCCATTCGCCAAAACATCGTGAGTCTCATAAAACGTGTTGTGATTAGGACTTCCGGGCCTAAAAATCAGTTCATTTGACAGTGAGGGTTGCCCAGTCTGAGAGATATTGAATGTTGCAACATGAATGTCCCAGTTTCCTTGATGTATGAGCCCACCTAGCTTTTTAACTTTGTCATATCCAGCCCATACAAGTTCATCACCATTAGGAGAGAATTGAGGGTGCAGGACAGCCTCACCCCGTTGAGTTGATGTGAGCTTAAATGCTTCGCTTCCATTTGGAGTGATTGCCCACAGGTCATTATTGAATCCTGCTCCACCTTGGGATAGGTGGGGCGAGATTTGACCTAGATTTGGATTCTGCCCTTCAAATACTATGAATTTTCCGTTTGGATCCCAAAGTGGGACGTCGTCGCTCAGATGTGGAACAAGCGGATTGTTACAGGTAATACAGTGCTGATTGGTCCCGTCAGAGTTCATGGTCCAAATATCTGCATATTTTGTGCCATTCACGTTATTATCTAAAAGACTATATGCAATTGTCCCTTGGGGACCAAAGGATGCTCTGCCTCCATTATTTGGGATAAGAGTTTCAACAGATTGAACCGGTGAATTAGGCCAACCCTTACTTGGCACACTTAAAATTGAGTTTAAAGTAGCTTGATTTAACGAAGTTGGAGACGATCCATTTTTCACCAGGTTGCTTAGGCGACCTCCGCAGGCAGAGAGCATTATGGGTAAAAAAATGAGCGTTAGAAAGATAATCTTCCACGTCTTTTTTGATCTATTATTGCTTGCTAAACTACGAATAGTAACCTTCCAAGTCGATTATTATGTCTACAGTTCCTGTGTAGTTGTAAACGGTAAAGGAATCGGATGTAGATAACGTCATAAAACATAGGTTAGCTTTTGTGTCACCTGCAGTCCAATTAAGATCTGAAACTGTTGGGAGAGTTCCACCAGGGAATATAGTTAAATAGCTGGTTGAAGATGTGTCGGTAATAGTTGTGTTTGCTACAATTGCCTTCGCGCTCACGATATATGCAAGCTGAACAGTCATTTTACTTGAAGGGCCTAATTGATTATTTGGAGATACATTGCACTGAGTTGCCGAAACTCCATTTTGAACTGATCTTGTGTCACATATCCTAGAAGGGCTAATAGGTGTGAATAAAACGCCATTTGGTGGTGTTGTCGAGCCATCAGAAAACCATCCGTTTATGTCAATTGCGATGTTTGTAAATCCTGAAGCGTTATAAATGGTTATTGTTCCAGTTGGTGATAGTTCAACAATAGCTCTGTTTGGAACGGTCTGACTCTGGACGAAGTTTACGTTCGATACGTTAGGAAGCCCCTGATTTGAGGGGAAGGCTGTCAGGAATCCTTGCTGTGTTGGCGAGATGGCAGTTAAATTAAGTGACACAGCTTTTACACCAGTTGCTGGGATTCCACCAGTTCCAGTCACCTGGATTGTTTCTAAACCACCTGGTCCAATTGGTCCATTCTGAGATTGGTTACACTGATTTGGTGAAACTCCACCTTGGACTATTCTCGAGTCACAAATTCTCTGTGGGGGAATAGGAGTATACATGCCGGCATTTCCACTTGAATCTGGTCCGTAGTAGCCTTCAAGATCAATTACGACATCAACCTGTCCAAGGTAGTTGTAGACGTCAAATGCTCCGGAAGATCCTAATGCTACGGTTACTAAATTTGTGACCGTAGTGCCCGAAGTAAAATTGAGGTTTGACGCAGTTGGCATACTCTCGCCAGCGGGGAAGATTGTTAAGTAGCTTGGAGCAGCGGAATCTGTAGCCGTTACATTAACAACAACCGCGGTTGCATTGCTTATCCCCAATGTACTTGGGATTGATACACGCAAAATTGAATTCGAGAGTAAAGTGCCACCTGAACCTCCATTGTTGCACTCATTGCTGCTAACGCCATTTTGATCAGGTCTCGTGTCACAGATCCTAATTGGTGACAGAGGATGAAATGGCTGCTTGTCTTCAAAAGTAAATTTATCATTAGGATTCAGAGAGGATGTTCCGAATGAGTTTGAGACAGTTATGTCAACGGTGCCTGTTCCTGCTGGAGCAACAACACTGAGTGAGTTCGGAGACGTCATTTTGAGAGCTAGTCCCTGTGCTGTTCCGAAACTTACGTTTGTAACATTGACGAAACCTGAGCCAAAAATCGAAACAGTCGTACCCCCTGAGGCAGGGCCGATGTTTGGAGTAATGCTTGTAATTACCGGAGCATTAACTATTGATGCAAGATGACAGGCATCATTCATAAATGAAGTTCCATTTGGCGAACCAAGACCAGTTGCCATTGAGTAAGTTTGAGAACCAGATGAAGTTGGGTATATTCCATATGCGGTCCTCGAGAAGTCAATATTTCCAGATTGTATATTGTTGAATGCAGATGTATCCGCCGCATCAATAGAATAAAGTAGAGGATTAGCAAATCCTATGTTAAGCCCGCAGTACTCGTTTGTAAGTGCTGTCAGAGAAGCCCAAAGAGGCGTCGAAGCGCTCGTCCCACCATTTATTTCCCAGTTACCGTTTTCATAAATAATGTAACCACCTTGATACCAGTCAGCTGAAGCTGACACATCAGGAACCTCACGACAGTAAGTCCCGCTTGGAGATGAACATGGGAGATTTGAAGAATATGCATTAATTACTCCATTAACTCCAGAATCAAATTGCCAGGATGGCATTTGGAATACCGTAGATATACCACCGCCTCCTGCTCCGCCGTAAGGAGTTGATATCCCATTGTTCCAGGCTTCCTCTTGGGGAGGTGATGTGTCACTTTGTAGGGTGGTGCCACCAACTGCAGTAACATAAGGTGAGCTTGCTGGCCATATGACCTGAAGTGAAGTGTTGCCTCCGGCAACTAATTGAGGTGGAGAAAATGAAGATCCAGTGTATGTGATTATATTGTCCTTAGAGTCGATTAGCTGGCAGAAACTCGAGGAAGCACAGGTGACAATCGATAGCGATGAGTTGCCATCTACATCTTGGTGAGAGAAAACACCATTCACATCTACGTAAGCTATTCCTTTCGAATCTACAGCTATGCAAAATCCAACTTGTGGGCACGATACCGAATATAAAGAACTAAAACCTATGGTAGTCAAGGTTGGTGTTGACCAAGAGTATCCGTTAAAAATAGTTGTCAGTCCAAACACATCAACTGCCATGCAGTAAGTTGGCGAAAGACATGATACAGCTTCTAACTCTGCATATGGATTATTAATATTTATAGGGAATGACCACGTAGACCCGTTCCATATGAAGGTTGAATCTGAGTTGGCAACTGCGACACAAAAACTACTACTAGTACATGAAATTCCTGATAGCTGGTTGAAAAATTCGATTGCAGTTGGAGCAGACCAGTTCAGACCGTTGTAAGTAAACGCATTTCCTGAGAAATCGATCGCTGCACAAAAATTGTCATTTGCACAGCTTATGCCGGTGAAGAAACTGCTTGCATCAATTGGATCAGGTTGTGACCAGATTCCGTTCTGCCAAACGTATGCGTTTCCACCCGCATCAACACCCACACACTTAGATTGATTGACACAAGATATCATGAGAGGAGTGCCACCAGTTGGGTTGAATTGAAAGCTCCACTTGCTACCGTCGAAGGTGTAAACGTTTCCTCCTGCGTCAGATGTCATACAAAAAGTTGGAGTTGGACAAGAATCACTAATTACGAAAGATCCTGACTCGCCCCTGAGGCACCCTTGGGAACCTGTATCGCCTGATGCGCTGAAAAATCCTTGACCTTGTGCTGCCATCTGTTCAAATATGTACTCTCCGGTAGTAAAATTTGCAAGATTTATTATTGAGTTTTGTGATTCGCATATCCCCCAGCTATTAGAGATGACTTTTGCAGAATCATCAGCTGCCATTCTGCTTAATTCGTCAATGTACCCGGTTTGTGAAAGTGGTGCTTCATAAACCTCAATTTGGGAACTAGGCGCAAAACTTGCAACAAGCTCGACGTCCATTGTGCCCTCTCCACTCATACCTTGAGTTGCAGGTGGTCCACCGTCTACAAGGACTTTATTTATATTAGCGTTTATTCCATAACAAGTTTCATACTCAGCCACGTCATTAGAACTAAAGTCTTCGAGTTCAAATAGCCCAATAGTCTCTCCAGTACCTAAATCCCCTTTTGCGTAGGCAGTGTTGAACCCATATGCAGACGCGATTTCATTAATAGTGTAAGCAGGTAGGGGAGTGATGGCTCCAGGTGGAGTCGGTGGAGATGCAGCAGAAGTAACGGCAGCATTGCAAGCTTGAGGACCAGATGAATTTGAAATAGTTGCATTCGATAAAACGGGTTTGACACTATTGTTTAAATCTATCTGAGGTTTCATCTGGTCAATATTGTCTAAACCAATGATGCCTTTTATGTATCCAGCGATCTCTCTAGGGACCATAACAGGAGCAACGTTTGCCATCACAACTCTGCCATTCGGCACTCTGAAGTTCTCCAATTTGACTTTCAATGAATTTTCAAGAGCTTGTGCCTTCGAACTTACGTGGATTAGGAGTTTGTTTTGAGAAACTCGTTGAGAAATGATATCAATACTTTTTAAGTATGAAAGAACTGAAGAAATAGATTGTGAAGTGGCTCCAAATCTTGGACCAAATTGATTTGGAGGTAAATACTGGTGATACTTTGGAGAATCCGGTGATGATACTTCTTTGACGAAGGTTTCTAGAGCAATTGGATCTTGGGGGTTTAGGGCAATATCTATATTTAGTTCTTGATTGTTTCCAATATTTCCAAGATACTGTGAGCCATGTGGAAGTTTCGTTACGTCGCCAATATTTACCAATACCAAAGAAGTTTTATCACTATGTCCAAAAATAGTTGCCGAATTTAAATTCTTAATAAATGTTTGAATCTGTAATAGTACTAGTAGTAAAGCTATGGTTAGAATAAAGTTTTTACGTACCATTACGACTCCCATGAAGTTACTAAGGA
>JAJYFT010000028.1 GCA_021790815.1 Actinomycetes bacterium | reverse complement strand
GGTTACTTACGGTGGTGATCAACCTATGTCTTGGTCAGCTGCTGGATTCCCCGAAGTTGTTGAAACAGTCTCAAGAGACCAAATAATTGACTATCACAAGACTTTTTACTCTCCTTCGTCCACTGCGCTAATAATTTCAGGAGGATCTTCTTTAGACATTGACACAGCTGAGAAGTTTTTAAAAGAAATGCCTACAGCTACGCCTAAAAGTCGCGAAAAGGCGGTATGGGGACAAGGCGAAAAATACATTGCAAATGTTAGACAATTTAGTGAAGAGGAAGAGCCACAAATAAATATGCTTCTTTCAATTGAAGGCTTGAATTCATCTGACGCAGACCGAGTCCCTCTAAATGTAATGGCACATATTTTAGGCGGTGGTATGTCCTCAAGATTGTTCCATACTGTGAGAGAACGAAACGGACTTTGTTATAGGATCTATGCCCAACCTGAGCAGTTTGAAGATTCCGGTCGCTTTACAATTTCTACCGCAACAAGACCGGAGGATGCCATAAAAGCAGTCAAACTTTCTTTCGATGAGTTTAGGAATTTAGCAACTGTTGAAGTTGACGACGATGAACTTAACGCAGCAAAGTCTTCAATGGTTGGATCCCTTTATAGAGGAACGGAGACGGCAATGGCATCGGCTTCCTTTTTTGCATCTAGGTGGCTTCAGCAACAACCTTTAGAAACACCCGATGAAAGAGCCGCAGCTTATGAGAAAGTGACGAAAAAAGAGATAAAACAAGTTGCACAAAGATTAATCGAAAACTTAAAGGATATTAGAGTGTCGTTTGTAGGTCCCATCGATATTGGCAGTGATCTAATTGAGGCGGCTATATCCTAGCTTCCAAATACACGATATGCAATCTTCTACAGTGTAACAGCTCGGCTACTTGAAATTTCTGTCAAAAGGTAAACATTCAGACCCACTTCCCTAACCGTGCACTTAAGTTGGAGTAAGTTGCGAACTCGTCTGGCATGAATGCGGGTAATCACACAGAAACGACCAGGACTTTCTCTTTCTAGATGAGTGCAATGTTAAGAGTGTACCACCACAAGACAGTGATCGAGACTTAGGTGCTGTTCAAGATTCTAAGAGATGAATCTGTCTATGGTGACAGCGCTTATGGCACAGGCTCGTTTCATGAGCGACTTGAACAAGCAGGGATTAACTCGCTTTGTTAGACTCAAGACCCAACTACTACTGGCGAGCTCTTCACCAAGGACCGATTTGACATCAACTTAGACAGTGATACCGTGACGTGTTTAGCTAGTACTACTGTCGCCATCACCCGCTATTCTCGCGGCGGTGGTATTGCTCAATTCAAAGACGCCTGTGCATCCTGCCCAATGCAAGCTAAGTGTATAACTGCTGCTGGTCGCAAAATATCGATCAACACTCACTAAGAAGCGCTTGCAGCCGCAAGAAAGCGCCAAAGTGATCCGAGTTGGCGCGATGACTACCGGTCAACTAGGCCAAAGGTCGAACGTAAGATTGCTCACCTCATGAAACGCAAGCATGATGGTCGCAACGCACGTGTGAGAGGCACGAAGAGAGTTGACGCAGACTTCCGTCTCCTTGCATCTGCAGTAAACCTGGTGCACCTTTAGTGCTTAAACCAAACTCGAACAGAGCAAATAGTGCGGTGATAGAGACATAAAGCATAACCACAAGAGGCTAAGAATCCAGAACTATTCAGAGTAAAATCATCCCAGCCAATAAGTTCACGATGCCAAGGTGTCTAACAGAAGTGCCTCTTACCTGCACCTAGCGTGCACATTTCTCAGGATAACCCTATTTAAGATCACCCTCCTAGGTCTATTTCTAGAAACAGTTAAAGAACTTCTACGAGATGCTCCTGTTGTTCATTTTGATGAAACAGGACTAAGAGTTGAAGGCTCACTTCACTGGGTCCATGTTGCATCAAATGCTCTATACACCTTCTTAGGCGCTCACAAAAGAAGAGGGAACGTTGGGATCATGCGCAATATAGGGTTTTGAAAAATCAGAATTATTGAACTTTAAATCAATATGCTGTTTCAGTTACTGTCGCTTTTAGCGATGCCATAAGATAGTTACACTCGTCAGCTTAAAAGAAACTAGTAAACAGGGAGTATGTATTGCTTAATGGCAATAAAGTACGCAGAAATTGGAGTATCTGGTGAGCCTTTAATGAGAGGAGTTGGAGTAAGAAGTTCTTCCTATTCAGTGTTTCTAAGCTGCCTGCATCATAAGCTCAGACTTCTATAGTGTCTATCAATCCCTTAACACATTAGATGGTGTAGATGCACTCTGGTGTTGGGTGCACATTAGGCGCTACTTCATTCGTGCTGGCGATGCGCACAAAGTACTACATAGCTGGAGTAGAACTTGGACAAAGAGTATCGGTGCGCTTTACTTAGCTCACAGAGCACTTTCAGTCTCCACGCCAGAAAGCACAGATTATATTCGTGCGGAAGTTGAGTTTTCAGAAGCGTTAGATGCGATTGACACTGCCAGAAAAATAGAAGCGATAGACAATACTCTTCACCCTAGTACAGCTTAAGTACTTGCAACACTTGATAATGAGTGGGAAGGTCGCTCACGTCATAAAGATTTTCTAGAATTACCATTAGATAACAATGCGGCTGAAAGAGCACTTCGAAATCCAGTAGTAATGCGCAAGAACTGTTATGGTTCAGGCTCAGTCTGGGCAGCTGAGCTTGCTTCTAGAATCTGGACTATCACTGCTACTGCTCAACTCATAGGGATTAACCCGCTCACCTATTTAATAGCCTATCTTGATACTTGTGCAACTGCGGGTGGGAAGCCTCCTTCTGAGACGGTACTTGAAACATTCTTGCCTTGGTAAGCAAGTTAAACAAACTTAACAATCTGGAAGAATGAACGAGAGCAAGATCCATGAGTGAGTCAGTCAGGTACTGTGGATGAGACTTCAGTGAAGATGACCTAACAGTAATTCGTAATTATACGAAAACATTACCGAACCGCCAACAAATATCATATGCGGTATGTGATGCATTGTGTTGGTATCGTCCAGACGGGCGTAAAAAGGATATGTCAGCTCGTGTTGCTCTGTTACGAATGGAAAGAGACGGACTCATCACCTTGCCACCAGCACGTCCTGCTAACTTCAATGTTCCTATTCCCAGATTTACAGAACCTATTCCTGAGCTCCAATTTGAGTTGCCTGTGCACCTTGAAGCGCTCGGTCAAATTCAGTTAAACATTGTCAAGACTAAAGCACATTTACTACGTTGGCGGAATCTCATCTCCTCTTATCACTACTTAGGTCACGTCCCTTTTGCTGGAGCACAGCTCCGTTATTTAATAGAGTGTTCTTACGGGACTTTAGGTGCTCTAGGATTTGCGGCATCCGCATGGAAGTGCGCTCCCCGTGATATTCATATAGGCTGGGACAGTGGAACACGAGAAGCCCGATTACAGCTTGTAGTCGGAAATGCCCGTTTTTTGATCCTTCCGCATGTCCGCATACAAAACTTCGCATCATACATACTCTCCCGTGTTACTAAAAGGCTACCTGATGACTGGAAGATAACTTATGGGTACGAACCTGTACTCTTGGAGACTTTTGTTGAATCTAACAGGTTCTCCGGAGCAAGTTACAAAGCAGCGAACTAGATCTATGTAGGACAAACTAAAGGACGAGGCAAACTTGACCGTTATAATGAGCGTGCTCTCCCAGTAAAAGACATCTATCTCTATCCACTGAGAAAAGACTACAAGCGTATTCTCACAGAGCCTATTTAGGTATCAAAGACTGTCACCCTGGACCATGTACAATCGGTTAACCGAATATTTACAATGGAGGATACTCAAGGTGAAAAGTGCTGGGAGGCTATTACGTGACACGTTCTAAGGACAAAAGTCAAGCACTTACCAGGTAAATAGTGGTATTTCTTACACTATGTCAGGAGTACTGGAATCATTCTGAATAAAAAAGTGATTGTGCGCAATAGGAATACTCACCAATACTTCATACTGCAATTCCCAAATCATTTTGAGCCCGAGAGGAGATTCGAACTCCTGACCTGCGCATTACGAGTGCGCTGCTCTACCGACTGAGCTACCCGGGCAGACTAATTTAAAACATTTTAGATTATTTTTAGCTTGCGCGTAATACTCTAAGGAAGTCCCGCACCTTCGACATCGACTTTAGCAACTTCTATCTTTCCTTTACGTTCAGCACTTGCAATCTTTTTGGTGCTAATTGGTGCCGTCATAATAAATAAAGATTTTCTGTCTTCCCCTCCGAGCATACACGCAAATGCTGTCATCCCAGTTTCAACTCTCCCCTTAACCGCTCCGCCTTCCTCAATCAGAAGACACTCCCCCATGAGTGCATTTGCGACCCAAATCCTACCCTCACTATCTAAACAACATCCATCTGGAACACACATATAACTACTTAAATCTGCCCACACTCTTCTGTTTGACAAACTTCCATCGTCATTAATGTCGAACGCAGTAAGTCTCAAAGCAGTTGATTCACCAATTACAATACTCTTGTTATCTGGGAAAATAACGCTCCCATTTGGAAAAGACATTTCATTTGCTGCAACACTTACATTGCGATCTGTATCAACTTTAACAACATTTGTCAAAGGTGGGCCGGGGGGAGTTACTATGCCAGTTGGTCCATACTTTTCCAAAAACTCATCGAGGTCAAATCCGAAATTGCCGGCGTATGCTATTCCATTAGAGCTAACCACCATATCATTACTTAAGAAAGTGTGGTATTCGCTTAAATCAGCATACTCTTTTAGACTTTCTCCATCTTCTACTAATATTTTTTTGTCGACCATAGAAATTACCAACAATCTTCCGTCTGGAAGCCATCCTAGGCCTGACGGCTGGTTCTCCACTTCAAAAAGACGCTCCCCGTTCCCGTTTTCGTCTAGCGCATAAATTCCTTTATCATAAAAATCAGAAAACCATAATTTATTGTCATGCCATCTTGGGCTTTCTCCAAAATAAATCCCGTCGATGAATGATTCTGATTGGTAGTGTTTAACGTTTTCATGCATATTTCAATCCTACTATTCATCGTTTACAAATGAAAGTAAAAGCGCTCTTAGTAAAGTTTCTTCATTTGGGTTTCTCCCAATTATCCTAATGGCATTATTAATCTCATCTACTGCAAGAAGATCATTTGCTAAGTCAATCGTTGTTGGATGTGAGGCACTATTATCAGAATGCAACAAGAGCTTCGACTTATATTCATCCATCATTTGACCCAATCCGGCCTTTAAGCGCTCCGCCCTAACCCGCTTGATTTCACGTTTATGCCTCTCTTCTACTAATCTAAGATCGACTGAGTCACCTTGTGAACTCGCGCTCTTAAATTGATCGATCTCGTGTTGTTGTAATTTTTTTAAATCCTCTACACTTTTATTTAAATCCTCAATTAATTTGTCAACACTATTCGCAATATAATTGCCAGTTGGCTCAAATTTCCTTACTGCATCTCTCCATACTGACTCTGCCTCAATAGCTTTGTCGTCTTTAACGCTTCGGAAATAAACAGTTGCACAACGACTCTTAATTGTGGCAAGTCTCGGAGCAACAACTTTTGTTAAGAGAATGAAAATCGTTGTCTCAACGGGCTCTTCTAGAGTCTTTAAAAGTACCGGTCCAGCTTCATCTAATAGATTTACTTCTGGAATGATTATTATTAAGTACTTACCTACTCTAGGTGTTCGATTACTCATTCGAACTATGTCACGTGCTTCTGAAACGCTTAAACCAGCTCCGGTCCTGGATCTGACAATAACGTCAGGATGAGTTGATGTTGTAACTCTTTGACAAGAGTTACAAGACTTACACCCCTTGCTGTCACACAAAAGTGCCTGAGCAAACTCTAGAGACGCATTTTGAGTAACATCGTCATCCCCAACAAAAAGATAGGCATGAACAGGGTTAGTTGCCAAACGCTTTAAATCGACCGATTTTGTTTGATGAGTCATTCTATCTACTCAACAATCACTTAAACTTCCAAAAGAGCGACTGCATATGACATGACGCCTTCGTTTCTCCCTAACGACCCAAGCCCTTCAGGTGACGAACCTTTTATTGATATAGTTCCAGCACCTACTATTTCTTCAATCGTTCTAACTATGTCCGTTCTGTGCTCACTTACTTTAGGAACCTCACATAAAACGGCTACATCAACCTGTGATATCTTAAACCCTAACGCTACGATTTTATTGACAACTTCTCTTAAAAGTTCCTTCGAATCTATGCTCTCGTATTTCGGATCCTTTTCACCAAACCACTCACCAATATCACCAAGGTTAGCTGCACCTAGAAGAGCGTCAATTATTGAATGCACCACAACGTCTCCATCGCTATGCCCTTTAAGGCCTGGATACCCGTTTATTTCAATTCCCCCTAGAACAAGCACTTTCCCAGCCTCAAAAGCGTGGACGTCAATTCCAATACCTATTTTTACTGACACATGTCTTCTCGTTTCATGCTCAAAATTGCTCTAGCTAATTCCAAATCATCTTTTTTGGTAATTTTTCCATTTAACTCTTCACCCTCTACCGCATAGACCTTATAGCCAGCATTTTCAAATAAAGTTGCATCATCTGTTCCTTCTGGCATCAATGCATGTACCTGTTTTAACAAACTAGCCTTAAAGGCTTGTGGAGTTTGAGCAAAAAATAGCGTATCCCTATCCACTGACTTTACAACTAAACTATTTTCGATCAACTTGACCGTGTCAGAAATCGGTATGACAGGAATAACACCATCATATGTTAAAGAGCACTGCTTGACACGTTCAAACAGTTGTACGCTAGCAAAAGGTCTTGCAGCATCGTGTATAAGACATACTTCAGCTTCATCAGGCAAAACACTTAACCCGTTCCGTGTAGATTCACACCGGGTAGCTCCCCCAACTACAATTTCATCGACTCCTAATTCGGATAGATCGCTTTTATATTCGCCATAAATAGTTTCAGACAAAACAACTATTACACCATCTAAAGTCTTTAGAGCAGTTTCAACCGAGTGATACAAAACTGGTTTCCCCCCTAAGTCTATTGTTTGTTTGGGTGTATCTCCAAATCTTGTGCCTGCACCACCAGCAAGTATAATTCCCCAGAATTTACTCAAACTCGCTCACTACGGTAAAGCTTCTGCTAGCTTCTTTTCAGCTTGGATTTCATCAACATTGAGTGCGAAAGTGAGTTCAGAAATCAAAATCTGTCGCGCTTTGGCTAACATTTTCTTTTCACCTGCACTTAGACCTTTATCTTTATCGCGAATAGAAAGGTTTCTAACCACTTCTGCAACTTGATAAATATCTCCAGATCTTAACTTCTCAGAATGGTTCTTATACCGTCTAGACCAGTTGGTCGGCATCCTAGCTTCCTTCTTTCTAAGAACAGCAAAGACTTCTTCGACTTCTTCGTCGTTAATTACCTCTCTCAGCCCAACTTCTTCAGTATTCGCTGTCGGGACCATAAGGGTTAAGTCGCCATAGGCAAGCTTAAGCACGAGATACTCTTTGATTTCTCCAAAAGCTTCTCGCTTCTCTCTCTTCTCAACGATCGCCGCACCGTGATGTGGATATACTACTTTGTCTCCAACGTCGAACACATAATCTCCTAGTGTTTAGGGAATTTCTTATACCTGTTTAAATCCAAACAGATTGATTGAATACAACAATTCTACCGCAAATTATTACCGCGAAAATTAAATTTGAAGTTAAAATGCAATATTTTACGTATATCGGTCGAAAACGTTATTTTCCATGAGTTGCGATAACCCTCGCTTCACATTTCTTGCTCTCGCCTCGCCAACTCCAACAACTTCACCCAAGTCATCTTCTGTGGCCCGAATTACGCGTTGCAGCGATCCAAAGTACTCAACTATGTCAGAAGCTACACTACTTGGAAGCCTTGGAAGCTGACCGATTAGCCTGTGCCCACGCGGGGAAAGTGACAAACTGAGGTCTTCACTCCCTTTATCGGAGATAATTCCAGCTACTTTTCTTAGGTCAGCTAGCTCTTCGGTAGTTAAGGTCTCAAGGTTTTTTATAACCGACGCTACTGTTTTAGGCTTAGAGTCTTTTAGGTAATCCAGAAAGAGTACTCGGCGCAAATCCGAGACACCACTTGTAAGTTCTTGAAGTTGCAAAGAAAGCAAACTACCTTCTCTGCCAAGTTCTACCACAAGATCATCAACCTCTATCGCAACCCTTCTTACCATCTCCGCTCTTTGAAATACTTCTGCTACATCCTTTACTGTTACAACGTCACCCATTTCCAAAGAAGATAGCGAAGCAGCTGAAACATCAAGGCGACTTTTAAATCTTTCAAGCGTACCTAAAAGTTGATTAGCTTGAGATAAAACCTCTGGCACACGTCTAATAAATCTTTTTTCTGCCCCGCAGTAAACGGTCACTACCCTAAGCTCTTCGGAAACAGCAATTACGACTGCATTAACACATCTTGCCATTCGTTCAGCTGACCTATGTCTTGTCCCGGTTTCTGACGTAGGAATTGATCCATCCGGAACTAGGTGAACGTTTGCTCTTGCAATTCGTGTTGCATCATTTGAAATTATGATCGCACCATCCATTTTTGCCAGTTCAGAGAGTCTTTGAGAGGTTACCTCGGCATCTAAAAGAAACCCACCGGTAGAAAGCGCCAAAACACCTGGTCCGTCACCAACAACAACGATCGCTCCCATTCCGGCTTGCAAAATGCGATCTATCCCTCCTCTTAACTGAGTTCCAGGAGCGATTAGCTTTAACGCATCCCTTACGATTGGCTGTTTGACAACCATCTGCCTACAACTTATCCGCATTGGAGAGAACAAAAGCTCGCCGCACGGCTTCTTCAACTGACGACACTTTAACAAGCTCCATACCTAAATCATAGTTTGAAGTGTTAGCCGGAACAATCGCTTTATCGAATTTAAGCCTAAAAGACTCAATCAAACGCTCTTTGATATTTTTTGCCTGTCGAATCTCTCCACTTAATCCAACCTCACCTAATGCAACGATTTTAGGATTCAGTGCTACATTAAAATGTGAAGAAGCAATCGCGAGAGCAATTCCTAAGTCAAGAGCAGGATCTTTTGAGACAATACCACCTATTAAGGATACGAAAATATCTTTATCGCTAAGTGCGACATTTAGATGTTTTTCCAACACTGCGACAACCAATGACAACCTATTCGAATCGAGCCCCTGAGAGCTTCGCTTAGGGAAACTCGAGGTTGATTTAGAAACCAGTGCCTGAAGTTCCCCGACAATCGGTCTTTTACCTTCGGATAAAGACACGATAACGCTTCCAGATACTTTTTGTGGTCTATCGTTAAGAAATATTCGCTCTGGGTTGCTGACACCTATTAAGCCGATCTTTCCCATCTCAAATAGTCCAACTCCTTCAGTTGAACCAAACCTATGTTTCTTTGCACTTAGCCACCTTAAAGAAGCCTGCCTGTCACCCTCAAAAAACAAAACTGTGTCAACAATGTGTTCTAGCGTCTTTGGGCCAGCTACACTTCCATCTTTGGTGATTTGTCCTACCATGATGACACTAATACTGTGTTGTTTTGCCATATTAGCGACTCTCAATGCAACACTTCTTACCTGACCAGGTGATCCTGACTGTCCGGTTGCCGTAAAATCAGTCATTGTTTGTACACTGTCGACCATTAATAGGTCTGGGCGCAAATCGAGAGCTAAATTTTCCACTGTTTCTATGTCTGATTCAGAAACAATCGTTAAATTCTTGGACGAAACTCCAATCCGTTTCGCACGTTGAGCTACCTGAGCTTGGGATTCTTCACTAGTTACCAGTAAACACTTTAGGTCTTCTAAATTGCGTGCAATTTGAAGAATGAGCGTTGACTTTCCAATTCCTGGTTCGCCAGACAACAAAGTTAGAGACCCAGGTACAATACCACCGTCCAATACCCGGTCAAACTCCTCAATGCCAGTCTTCACCCCACTAATCTCTTTTATGTCATTAAAATCTTTAATGTCCGGAATGAAACTGCCTTTTTGAGCTCTAATCTCTAAAGTATTCCACTCTCCACAGCTACATCTGCCCACCCACTTACGATATTCAGCATCACAACTCTTGCAATGATATGTTTGCTTTACTTTTCTCGTTCCTTCAACTACTTCAAAGATCTGTTTCATGTCTACACACTACAAACCGACTAAGACACCAATAAGACTCCTATAAGGCTTCAACGAGACTTTAATTCGACAATAATTTATAAATAACTCAGATCTAGAGTGAGTAATTCGAACTGATACTAATCTGCAAGCAATCTTGAACTTCTTTTATCTTGAACTTCTCTTGCCACAGACAAAAAGTTCATAAAACAGTTCGTAGATGACAATACATTGTAAACCTACCATCAATCTTCAATCAATGGTATTTAGCTAAACAATAGGCTCGTCATCCGGGCTTCCAGCGCCAGCTAAAGCCATAGGAGGTGGTTCAAATCCCTCAATTTTTGTAAAGCTAAGTTCTTCACCTTCGACATCTACAACAACTGTTTCGCCAACTCTAAATTCCTTCCAAAGAAGTCTCTCAGCTAAAGGATCCTCTACCATCTGCTGTATCGCTCTTCTAAGAGGTCTTGCTCCAAGTTGAGGGTCATATCCCTTATTTCCTAAAAGTTTCTTTGCGCTTACAGTAAGCTCCAAACCAATGCCTTGACTTTCTAATTGATCTTGAACTCTCTTGATCATCAGATCTACAATAGACACAATTTCTTCTTCAGTGAGCGTATGGAAGACAATAACGTCATCGATTCTGTTTAGAAACTCGGGCTTAAAGTGAACTTTCAATGCGTCATTAAGTTTTTTCTTCATGTGCTCATATGTGACAGCTTCTGAAGACTTCGCAAAACCAACTGCCGTTTTACCAAGATCACCAGTTCCTAAGTTTGAAGTCATTATCAAGACGGTATTCTTAAAATCAACGGACCTCCCTTGTGCATCAGTCAAACGACCATCTTCAAGGATCTGAAGCAGAGTATTAAAAATATCTGGATGTGCTTTTTCAATTTCATCAAAAAGAACGACAGAAAATGGCTTTCTTCTTACGGCTTCCGTAAGTTGACCACCTTCATCGTAACCTACATATCCTGGCGGAGATCCAACAAGTCTGCTTACAGTATGCTTTTCCATATACTCACTCATATCTAACTGAATGAGTGCATCTTCATCGTCAAACAAAAATTCAGCTAAAGCCTTCGCTAATTCAGTTTTCCCAACACCAGTCGGTCCCAAAAATATGAACGATCCAGATGGGCGCTTAGGATCTTTTAATCCAGCTCTAGTTCTTCTAATTGCTCTGGAAAGTGCATCAATAGCCTGATTTTGCCCGACTATTCTCTTGTGAAGCTCATCTTCCATGCGTAAGAGTTTCGCGGTTTCTTCTTCTGTCAGTTTGTAAACAGGTATTCCCGTCCAGTTTGCAAGAACTTCAGCAATAACTTCTTCGTCCACTATGTCAAATAAGTCCACACCTTTTGATTTAAAGTCAGCCTCAAGAAGACTCTTTTCATCCAACTTTGCTTGCTCTTGTTCGGCTAACCTTCGCTGAGCCTCTGCATTGTCTTTATTCCCAGCAATTTGCTTCTCACGTCTAATTCTTGCAAGCTCATCTTCAATCTCTTGATAGTTGGGTGGTGTAGTCATTCGCCTTATCCTAAGGCGACTTCCAGCTTCATCGATTAGATCAATAGCTTTGTCTGGAAGAAAACGGTCAGATATATAGCGATCAGCTAAGTTGGCTGCTGCAACAAGAGCTTGGTCGGTAATAGTTACTTGGTGATGGGCTTCGTACCTATCTCTCAATCCTTTTAGAATCTCAATTGTGTGCGCTACAGTCGGCTCAGATACCTTTACTGGCTGGAACCTTCTTTCTAAGGCCGCATCTTTTTCTAAATGCTTTCGGTACTCATCTGTAGTAGTCGCTCCAATTGTCTGCAGTTCCCCTCTTGCAAGCATTGGTTTTAAGATACTTGCTGCGTCGATTGCACCCTCAGCAGCTCCTGCTCCTACTAAAGTATGAAGTTCATCTATGAAAAGAATAATGTCGCCTCTGGTCCTAATTTCTTTTAGAACCTTCTTCAATCTCTCTTCAAAATCTCCACGGTAGCGGCTACCAGCAACTAAAGCCCCTAGATCCAACGTATAAAGTTGCTTCCCTTTTAAAGTGTCTGGGACATCGTCACTAACAATTTGCTGACTAAGTCCTTCAACAATCGCTGTTTTACCTACTCCTGGTTCACCGATCAAAACAGGGTTATTCTTCGTTCTACGAGAAAGTACCTGCATTAATCTTTCGATTTCTCTATCTCTCCCAACAACTGGGTCAAGCTTGTGCTCTCTAGCCATTTGGGTAAGATTTCTACCAAACTGATCTAAAACTGGAGAACCCGAAGGAACATCACTTGCACCGCTTCCAATTGAAGCTGAAGCAGTTTCTTTACTTTGAGACCCACTCATAAGTTGAATGACCTGTTGGCGTACTTTTGGAAGATCTGCTCCAAGTTGAGTTAAAACTTGAGCAGCAACACCTTCGCCCTCTCTAACAAGACCTAATAGCATGTGCTCGGTTCCAATATAACTGTGTCCAAGTTGCAGAGCCTCCCTAAGAGAAAGCTCTAAAACTTTCTTTGCACGAGGTGTAAATGGTGGTGAAGATGATGTTCCCGTCCCTGGCATACCTATAGTCTCTTCGACTTTTTCTCTAACGGCTTCAAGTGAGATTCCAAGTGATTCTAACGCTCTTGCCGCGACACCCTCGCCTTCATGAATTAGGCCAAGCAAAATATGCTCTGTTCCGATAAAACTATGGTTCAAGAGCCGCGCTTCTTCCTGCGCAAGCACTAAAACCCTTCGTGCTCTATCCGTGAACCTTTCAAACACCTAAACATCTCCAATCTGTGGCACTTAGTTCTAATAGTGTACCTCGAAATAGGTGCTCACCGTCATCATAAGCGTAATTTTTCACATTTAGCTGGATAATTTCACAATTTTGTAAACATACTGGTCTAATCGCGCCTAAGTTCATACTGTGATAAACATTTCGAAGGTCATTAATCTTCCCAATTTTGACAATGATATGGATAATTTGGAAATTGCCTTAAAAGACTCCGTGAGGCACGACGACTCATTCTTAGATGAAGTTGCGCTTCACCTCATCGAAGCTGGGGGTAAAAGGCTTCGACCAGCACTTACTCTCGTGTCATCACTCTTGGGAAGCGCAGAGAATGACGCATCAGCCACTAAAGATGTCATAACTGGTGCAGTGTCAGTTGAACTGGTACATTTAGCTTCTTTGTACCATGATGATGTTATGGATGAAGCACTAACAAGACGTACAGTCGAAAGCGTAAACGCTCGATGGGGCAATCTTGTAGCTATTGTGGCTGGTGACTACTTACTTGCGCGTTCAGCTGAGATTGCTGCAAGTTTAGGATCTGAAGTTGCTCAACTTTTAGCAGCAGCTCTCGGTAAGTTGTGTGCAGGTCAAGTTGCTGAGGTCAATTCAACATTTAAACCCGATAGATCTATCGAAGCTTATGAAAATGCAATTAGTGGAAAAACGGCTTCACTCATGGCCACCGCATGCCATATTGGTTCACTTGTCGGCCAAGTAGATAGAGAATTCATTCCTAAAATAACTGAATACGGACATGATTTAGGAATGGCATTTCAAATCCGAGACGATATTCTAGACATAGCTTCTAACTTTGAAGATCTGGGAAAAATCCCTGGACAAGATCTCGCTGAAGGAATCTATACTCTTCCAACTATTTTAACTCTTAAAGATCCAAAATTTAAAGAGGATTTGAAGATTCTGTTAGGAAAGCCATTGGATGAGGGATCTCAAAAACTTGCTAAAGACATTGTCTTAGAATCCGGCTCAGTTGAGCAAAGTTTTGAAATTGCGAAACTCTATATTGATAAATCAGTTGCAGCACTAAGTGTAGTTCCAGATACTTCAGCAAAAATAAGTCTAATTAATCTCGCGTCATCTTTGCTGGATGGGGTTATCCCAGATAGTACGAGCCAACTTACCTAAGTTAAGGACGTTGGCAAACTTAGTAAGTTTAATTTCGGTATTTTCACAATATTTTCACGGTATTTTCACAGTATTTTCACAGTATTTTCACAGTATTTTCGCTATGCTTGCGATAAACCTTTTGACAGGCTAACAGACTGAATATCTCTAACAAATTTCAGTTTTAATGTAAGATCATATTGATCAAAGAGCTATCTATTTTCGAAGAGACTTAGATGCAAGTCTTTAGACTAATATCATATCGGCTTTGTTGCAAAATCCAACTGCTAGCATAATATTAAAGATGAAATTTGGAAATAGAGACAGACCAAATAATTTTACGCCATATCCTGTAAATGAGAACGTTAACGAGACACATAATGATAGCATCATTGAAAGTAGCTCAACCACTGAAACCAATCCAGTCGAGTCCGTCATTCCGTCTGCAATTTATGGTGCTAACCCATTCCAAACATCTGGTGCAAATAGATCACACTCTAATATTGACGGACTAAAATTAAGTGAATTTTCAAAAAGACTAAGGTTCTTTGGTGCTGTACTTTTTATAACACTTTTTACGACCACTGCTATTCTTATTTCATCACTTAGGCCATCGTTGGAGCCAGAGTTCGTAGCGTTAGCGGTACTTTTCCCATCTATAATTCTCCACGAAATTTCACATGGCTTTACGGCTTTACTCTTCGGAGACGATACTGCAAAAAAAGCAGGGAGGTTAACCTTAAATCCCGTCTCACACATTGATTTAGTTGGCACAATAATCGTGCCAATTTTAACTTCATTAAGCGGATTAGGCGTTTTTGGATGGGCAAAACCAGTTCCCGTTAACTTTTCTCGCATAAGCAACAGAAATAAAAGTTTCCTGGTTTCCTTAGCAGGTCCAGTTACTAACATTTTTATTGCCGTTATCGCTGGCCTTTTAATACATTTCTTCGCTGTGCAAACTATTTTCCAAAATGACTTCTTGGGTGATGGAATGACCTCCCAGCCTCTTTGGACTCAAGCATTAATTCTACTAGGAGCTATTAATCTCTTGCTCGCAACCTTAAATCTCCTACCAATTCCTCCGCTTGATGGTTCGTCAATTATCGAACGGTTCTTGCCAAAGAGTAAGTTGCCAGCTTACTTTAAGTTTAGATCAAAATCAATTGGCATAGCTATTTTGGCCTTAATAGTATTCAGATCCCAGTTCTCATCTCTGATTGTGAAAATAATCAACGTCTGGGTAAGCATAGTATTAAAGTAAACCAAGAACAAACGTTATTAACCTAAGGTAAATATAGAACTTATTGATCAGCACTTAGCTAGGACTACTACCTTCAGGATTTCTAGCTTCAATTTCATCTAAATCAGCATCAATCTGGATTTGCCTCTTCTCATCAGTTGTGATCCAATTCTTAATTACAGGAATCATGGCAAACGCCATTAAGCTATCTCCACCAAGCCACATAGCAACTCCTCCAGCTTGAAGGTCTTGAATCCTGCTTGGTCCCCACGATCGCTTGAAAGTTAAATAGTAAGAAAACATTTCATACGTTGCAGAATTTAGGACTACACCGGTGAAAGTGTCTATTGGGACTGCAAGCATCAAATAAAGTAACCTGACCCCAGGATAGAGAGGATGTTTAGACGGCTCAATTCCAACAACAGGCCTCCAAAATAGATACCCAACTACAATGAATGCGATGTGCTCTCCTTCGTGAAGAAATTGATACTCTAATGTTAGGTTGTAGAGAGAAGTCAGGTGAGTTACGGGAATCAAAATCGCGTAAGAGATAAATCCAAACAGTGGATGCCCTACCACTTGAGCTACATTTGAGTCCAAAGCCCTATTAATGACTATATTGAGTTTTCCACTTGTAGCTGTTGAAAGTAGATCCAAAGGGGCACTCATAGCGTAGAGAGATCCAGCTACCATTACGAGCAAGAGATGCTGAATCATGTGATCCACAAAGAGAACGTCGTCATAAACGCCAATCACGGATTCAACCGAAATAAACGTAATTAGGTTTCCCGCTAAAAATGAAGCGAGTCTCATCCAACCAAAGTGAGGAAGAGATTTTAATGTAATCCTTTTTCTAAAAAGAAATACGTAGGCAATTGAAGATAAAACTATAGAGGATAAAGGAATCGGATCAAAGCTAAAAGCACTTAAATGGTTAAGAATTGGACCTAACGTTCCAACTACTTCAGAATTCATAACAATTACTAATCTATCAGGAACTACATACGCTAATCCAACTCGCTCTTAGGTCAAACGTGGTAATACGCCATTAAAGTACTTAGCAACACCAAAATCCAAGTATGAGGATCGCGAAGCAAGAACTTATGTAGAACCTTTTCTCAAATTCGCATACAGCTTCCTCAAAAATGGAGAAAACTTTCTAAGTGGAGAAGTTACTTTCCAGGAAGTTGACGATTCTAAACTTTCAATTCTGGAGTAAAGGTCAACAACAGTTTTTACGTCCTTAGTGTCCATTATTTGATAGATGTCATTTAAAGTTGACCTACATGCATCTACCGCCAATGGAGCCTGTGATAGTTTCCTAAGTGCCTCATAAAAAGCTTGTGCCGTAAAGGTGAAGTTACTCTCGTTCGATTCTTTAGGCAAATCTCTTGGACTCATTTCCGTGTCAACACATCCATCTAAAAGGCTGATCAATTTAACTTTTAGTTCAGTAAAATCAGAAACGAAGACGAGTAAGTCTCTTAGATCCTTCGATTTTAATGAGTTGCATATTTCATGATTTACTTGCGTATTCCAAACAATAACGGGCTTTCGGTATGCCAGAGTCTTAATAACTGGAATTCCAAATCCTTCGTAAAGTGATGGAAAGATTACTACCGATGAAGAATTAAAAACGTCATCCATGTCTTGATCAGACATTGTTCCAGACGGTACTGAAGTCACATTTTTAAGGTTATCGCCACCGTATCCAAATGCAGTTATTTCAATATTTCGACTCAAACTTGAAATCTCACTCACACATCTGTCAACTTGTTTATGTTTGAAGTGGTTTCCCATTACAACAATTTTGTTGGGATTACCACGTGTAAAAGAATTTACTTGAAGTTTAGTGTCGTAATAGCTTCCTGGATCTAAAGATGGCCTAGCAATAAAATCAAACTCATTATTTTTTCTTTCGAAACGGTTGTAAAACATTTTCCGAGTAGATTCAGAAAGAAATCCTAATGAAGAGGCATGTTTTGCAGTAAAACTCCAAAGGTTGTGAACTTCTGGATGCTCATCAACTAAATAGTTACAATCCCCAGCTATAGGATCTAAAAAATAGACAACGTTATAAAATGCTCGCCGCCACACGTCCAAAGTCAAATCCCAATTAAAAGGTTGAGCTAAATATAGTCTAAAGGTAAAGTTGTCGCCATTCCCCAAAGATCCCGATCTGATTGGAAATCTACTGACATCTTTCCTGAGACCGTGAAAATCTAACTGCTCAAGATTAGCTTTGAAGACAAGCTCAAAATCTGCTAAGAACTCGGAGTTTTTTGTAATTTCTTTAACGATACGACACGCAAGTTCATTAGTCCCGTTACGAATTGGCGTTAAAAATGACAAATCAATGAGCACGGACGGACGTTTCTTTTTAACTACAACTTCACTCACCAGCCTTTCAAGGGTGTGTACCGGGCCAGAAAAATACCTGTCAACAGTCCGAGAATAGTATGGAAATTTTTCAAAAAGTCTCTGTTGATTCTTCTCATTTAAACTAATAGCACTGTTTGAAAATGAAACTGAAGACTGATGAAAGACGAAGGTGCGATTTGCTAAAACAGCTAAATACCCAACTTCATTGGCGCGAATGATCAAATCATTTTCTTCATTGTAACCAGGCGAATATTCCAGAGACAGACTCCCTACTTCACGCAAAACACTATTTCTAATTAATAAGAAAAAACCACTCGCGGTCGGAACAATTTGAAACCTATTCAAATACAAACTAATTTCTGACGCAAAGTCAAATGCTAATTTAGGGTCTAAATTTAAATCATTCGAATTCCATGGAAGAGTTGAAATTGAGGCATCATTAGAACGTGCACCGACAAAGCCAAATTTTTCATCCAGGTCCATAACCGATATCATCTCTTTGACGGTTCCAGGATAGAAACGAGTATCAGAATTGACAATTAAGGCATGCATCATGTTATCAATTGCAAATTCAATTCCAACATTGACGCTAGACACAAATCCCTCATTTGACTCATTTACCTGCAAGAAACATTCAATGCCTTGATCTTCTAATAGCTTTTTTAGCTTCTCAAGTGCATCATTTAGATCTTTGCTGTCTGGGCTATCACTCACCAACATAATCTTGACTTTTGCGACCTTCAATTCATCAATATTGCCCAGAAGTGTGTCGGCGTGATACTGCACTAGTTCAGGATGTTTGTAAAATGGAATTATCAAAAGTGTTGACAACGTCACCAAGTTTTATCTCCCGAATGTTCTAGATTTATTGTTAACACTCTAGTTCACAATAGGGTACTTAAAAAACATGTAAAAGGAAAATAACTCACATTGTACTGATTTTTAACGTATTTTATAGGCACCTATTATTTGCAATCTTAAAAGACCAATTCGTTCGTTGTGGTTTATGGTAAAGTCTATATGCAAAATGTTTCGATTTTTTAGTAGTTTTTACAAAGTTTTAAGCACTGTAAGTACTAATTTTGAGCTGAAACTTCCAACTCGAAGTCGGTTAAATAAATAGGAGAACTTGACAATTGAGATCCGCCTTTACCATTGTTGCTAAGAACTATTTGTCAATGGCAGCGGTGCTAGCAACAAGCTTTAGAAAATATAACAATTTAGACTTTTTTATCTTTGTGTTAGATGACGACGACAAAGACATTCCTGACAGCCCTAATCTGTATAGTATTTTAAGACCGATCGACTTAAATCTGGATCATAATGAATTGGCAAAAATGCGAATGATCTACAGCGTTATGGAGTTTGCTACTGCAGTAAAACCCTTCGTCTTAGAGGCGCTCTTCAATAATGACTATAAGTCGGTATTATATTTTGACCCTGATATTGAGGTTTTCGATAACGTAAACGAGATATACGAAACGGTAGAGAATGGAAATATTTTTCTTACGCCTCATTCAACGGTGCCCATGCCACGAAAACAAGAGAATCCTTCAGAATACGACATAATGGTGTCTGGCATCTACAATTTGGGTTTTATTGGAGTTCCAAGCATTCGTCTAGATTTTTTGAAATTTTGGCAGGAACGGTTAAGGCGTGACTGTATAAGCGATATAGAGAATGCACTGTTTGTTGATCAGAAATGGATAGATTTTGTCCCTGGAATGTATCCAACTCATATATCTCACGAAACATGCTACAACGTTGCCTATTGGAACTTAAATCAAAGAGACCTTGAATTTCAAGATGGAAAATATCTTGTGGATGGAAAACCATTAAAGTTTTTCCATTTCAGCGGTTATAATCCTTTGAAGCCTTACATTTTGAGCAAATACCAAAGTTTTAACCCATTAAAGCCAATTTCACGAAATAGTACTCTTAAACAAATTTGTGACAGTTACAAAGAAAAATTAATTGAAAGCAATTTTCTCGTTACTTCAAAAGAAGAGTATAAATTTGACAGAACACCATCAGGCATAAAGCTGAGTGAGCCGATTAGAAGATTATACAGATATGAGCTTCTTAGGAGTGAGAATCCAGAAATAAACCTTAAAGAGCCTCCAAATCCTTTTATCGACAAAGAAGAAACTTTCATCTCGTGGCTTAACAAGCCTGCAACATACTTTTCTGCTGGTAAATATGCTTCGTCCACTTCTGGAGGCAGGCTAAAAGCAATTGAAACTTTACTTGGCAACGGACGTGCTTCAGAATCTCTCGTACTCCTTCTTAGAAAACTGAAAGCCTCTACAAGAAGATTGCGGCAAGATTCTCCAACCACTACCCCTCAAACTAATTTATACGATGATTTAGTACCATCTGTTTACCACAAAACTTTGTGGCAACTCCGAGAAGATCTAATGGCTGTTTTCCCAGATCCCTGCAACACCGATAAAGTTGCCTTTCTCGATTGGTTGGCAAACTATGGAACTAGTGAGGGTGTACCAGTAGAACTTACAAGTGGCGTCAAAAAAACTTCCCAGCTTAAAACCTTTGATCCTCAAACTAAGAAAGAGATCAGTATTGCCCCGTCATTCTGGGCAACGTGCCCTGTAGAAGACTTTGGTGTTAACCTTTTCGGATTTTTCTCATCTGAATCAGGCACCGGAGAAGAGGCTAGAAATCTATTAAAAGCAGTTGACGTAGCTCAAATTAGATACAGTGCATACGAAAGTATTGCCACTGTATCTAGAAAATCAATTCCCTTTTCGAGCTGGGGCGAGTCGCTCAAAAACTTCAAAACTAACTTACTAACAATTAATGCAGACATTTTAGACACATTTGCCAACGATGCTGGGTCTGCTCTATTTAATAACCACAAAAACATCTCACTTTGTGCCTGGGAAGTTGAAGGTTTTCCAAGTTCTCAAGAGAAAAAACTTCATTTACTTGATGAAATTTGGGCATGTAGTACTT
>JAJYFT010000027.1 GCA_021790815.1 Actinomycetes bacterium | reverse complement strand
GCGCAAAGCCTATACTTTCACTAATTCCTAGTCGAGAAGCTTGCAAAGCGACAAGAACATCGTGATCGAATAGCTCAATTTGTCCTAGTTTCACCAATTTTCATCGTTCCGTGAATAATCGCGGTTAAATATACCTTAGTTAGAAGATGAAGCCGGAATAAAAAGATTCTTGAAAAACGATTTCAAGACATTTCTGTTTCTGATTTTTTATTGAGAAGCAAATGCGCAGAATGAATATTTTAGACGAAGATACTGGAAGATTGAAAAACGAAAAGAATATCTTAAGCGTGATTTAAATCTAACCTTTCCGGATACGCAACTTGAAAAAAAGTTTGCTCTTTTTTTAAAAGGTGACCGCTGAATCAGTACCAGTATCACTAAGTACAATTGCTAGAGCTCAGTCTATCTCACCTTAAGAATTTAACAAACATTAACAAACAGTACAAAAATTATTTAAGCGATTTCCATCAATAGGATTAAAAAGAACACACTGACAAATGGTTAGTGTTTCCTGAAAACACCTAAAAGAACTTAAGTATCGACGAGGTAACTGTAACAAATGTAGAGTTATACACAGTTTTAACCAATAAGGCAGCTAAGGGGGATAAAGGGGTTCTGGTGGCTATTCTAGCTGGCACTAAAGGTGACAGCGCTTATGGCACAGGCTCGTTTCATGAGCGACTTGAACAAGCAGGGATTAACTCGCTTTGTAAGACTCAAGGCCCAACTACTACTGACGAGCTCTTCACCAAGGACCGATTTGACATCAATTTAGACGATGATACCGTGACGTGCTTAGCTAGTACTACTGTCGCTATCACCCGCTATTCTCGCGGCGGAGGTATTGCTCAATTCAAAGACGCCTGTGCATCCTGCCCAATGCAAGCTAAGTTTATAAATGCTGCTGTTGGTTGCAAAATATCTATCAACACTCACGAAGAAGCACTTGCAGCTACAAGAAAGCGCCAGAGTAATCCGTGTTGGTGCAATGACTACCGGTCAAAGAGGCCAAAGGTCGAACGTAAGATTGCTCACATCATGAAACGCAAGCATGATGGTCGCAACGCACGTGTGAGAGGCACGAAGAGAGTTGACGAAGACTTCTCTCTTCTTGCATCTGCAGTAAACCTGGTGCACCTTTAGTACTTAAAGCAAACTCGAACAGAGCAAATAGTGCGGTGATATAGACATAAAGCATAACCAAAAGAGGCTGAGAATCCAGAACTATTCAGAGTAAAATCATCTGAGCCAATATGTTCACTGTGCCAAGGTGTCTAACAGAAGTGTCTCTTATCTGCACCTAGCGTGCACATTTCTCAGGATAACCCTATTTAAGACCACTTTTCTAGTAAGCAACGATCTAAACAAAGTACACCAAATACCACGTTTGATGTATTGACATGTCTTTTACAAAACTAATTTAGGTTCCAGGTTGAGAATCTCCTGGAAGCCCACATGTGGTGGGAGGTGTTTGGTTGCTTAACCTTGCTTCAATCCAGTTTTGAACGTCTGCTGCCGCCATTGCTAGTACCGAACCGTGATTTGCACCCTGATAAGTCAGATAATCTATTGTGTCACCTATCGGACAGGCAAAATTGGATACATATCCGTTCGTTAGAAATTGAGGTACCGTTGTGTCGGCTGTTCCTTGCACAACTAAAATTGGAGCTGGAGTTGCCACTCTGCCAGGATCATTCAGTTTCGCATAGTCCATGACCAATGGATTGGCACTAATATTTGCAGCAAAGAGATCCGAATTAGCATACGGCGATAGGTTTATAACCCCATCACACGACATATTTTGATACTTTAGAGCTAGTTCAGCTCCAGTCGGCGTTAGGAGGTCACTGACTGGCAAGTTTCTGTATGTATGCGACCAAGTCCAAGCAGCCATCAATACAAAGTTTCTAGCTCCGCTTGGAAGATAAGTAGTTGGGGCAACAGCTGTAATTACAGAGAGATTTGTTGCAGGAGCTCCCGCAACTACTCCTATTACATTAAGGCTAGGCGCATAGGACTTTGCAAGTTGACCAGCAAATAAAGCAGCGTGTCCTCCTTGTGAATGTCCAAAAATAATAGTAGTTGAACTAGTTGCCACTCCTGGCAGCTGTCTAGCTGCAAGCGCTGCATCAAGCACTGACCTTCCTTCACTTTCACCGAGTAGATAAGGGTGAAGTTGTGCTTCGCCAAGGCCTTCATAGTCAGTGGCAGCTACAACAAAACCATCTGACATAAATGTAGAAAGGTAAGGAGACAGATAAGGTCCACCCCCACCAGGAAAGGTAAAGAGTGATGGAGCACAAGCATTTGCAACTCCAGTAGTTCCGTGTGCCCACGTAAGTATAGGATATCCACTCGCAGGAGGTGGCGCAGAGGGAACTACTACATAACCTGACACCACGATATCTTTTCCATATATTGAGGTCGAATGGTAGAGAATTCTATATAATGTCGCGCCACTTGGAACTCCAGATACTCCTGATACAGTTTCATACTTTATGATTGTTCCTGGTTTTGCATATGGAAGTGGATTTGGTGGCGAATAGAATGATGGGAGATTGTTTTCAGGAGAAATTGTTGAGTACTGGGCAGTTGAATTGACTACAGAGTTAGTTGAAACAACGTTTGAGTAGGTAGCTCCCACACCAAACATTAAAAGTGCGGTTAGCCCAATTAGAGCGATTAAAGATCTTTTAATGTTAACTTTAATCCTTTTCACTTATACCTCGTTTTTCATCGCACACCGTTTCACGCTCTTCACTGAAACCATTACAACAAGTATTAAAATATTCACAAAACATCATTCCCATGTTTGATTGCATTTGATCAAACTGGAGACCTTTACCCATCTTCATCCATACCACCCACTTACGTCTACGATTACATCTGCACCAGAATTCTCAGTAACGAAATTAAGGGTTCCCGTTGAAGAAAGTCCTGTTACAATTAGATTTGCGACCGTTTCAAATACACTCCAGTTAACGTCACTTGAAGAAGGGATTGAAACCCCTTGTGGATAAAAAACTATGTACCCTCCATTTGAATTTGTGTCTGTAACTGTTGCAGTTGCGACTACCTCAACAGCATTTAAAGGAACTGAATCTTGATTGTAATTTGAAACCTGCACACTAAAGATATTCCCAGGATAAGCATAATGCCCAACAAGCTGATAGTTGCTTGAAGAACCAGATCTAGTATCGACAATTCTGACTGGTGGGACTGGATGGAAAGCATATCCAGATGATGAAAAGTAACCAGAAACATCAACAATTGCATCACAGTTTGCGTTAAAGTTAGTTACTGTAATTGATTGAGACGTACCAAGCTCAACTATTGCCCTATTTGCAACCGTCATCGAGGCACTGTAGTTAAGAGTAGATGCAGTCGGAGAACTTGGGCCAGTTGGCTTTGCGATAAGATAACCTCCCACTCCTGAAGTATCAGTTGCCGTGAGGTTAATCACTACAGCTGTCGCACTACTAAAACCACTTATTCCGGCAAATGAAATATTTACTGTACTGTTTGGACCTAACACTTTGTTTGAATCTTGATAGGTATTTGACGAGTAAGTTCGTGTATCAGCTATTCTAAAAGGTGAAACTGGGTTAAACATATTTCCCGCACTTGAATCATAGTAGCCTTCAATATCCACCAAAATATCTGTATTCCCAGAGGAGTTGAAGATAGATATACTTCCATTTGCTCCGACAGGAATTTCAACTAGAGTAGCTACCGCGCTTTCTCCAGTTAAAAAGTTTAGAACTGATGCATTTGGTTGTGACATCCCAGTTGGGAATACCGTTAGATAGCCATTCGAAGTTGGACCGACCGCAGTTATGTTAGCTGCCACTGCACTTGCATCGGAGGGGACTAACGAGTTTAAACCTCCAGCAACTGACACACTTAGACTAGAGTTGGGCATTAACGTCTCTCCAGCATAAGTTGAGGGATCGGATGCATTAGCTCTTGTATCACATACCCTGGTTGGAACTATTGGAAAGTAACCACCAGCATTTACATATAAATACCCTGCAGTTGCACTTGGATTAGAGGTGCCATATTGTGTTGTAATTAAAACTGAAACGACACCAGTTATAGAGGAAGGTGGAACAACTGCTGAAATACTCGAATCACTTAGTACCTTAAAAGAGGATAAATTACCCCCAAACATGACGGTTAATGTATTACTAAAACCAGATCCAATAATGGAAACTGTCCCGCCTCCTACGGTTGGCCCTGAATCAGGAGTTACACTTTCAACTACCGGCTTACCCAAATATGTTACTTCTCCACCGTTTATGTCACCAGAAACGCAAAACGTTGGAGTAACACAAGAAATAGTTGTAAGCCCAGCTGAATCACCAGTAAAGATTTGAAACGACCACGATGTTCCGTCGTAAGTATACGCGTTTCCATTTGAGTCTACTGCTGTGCACCAAGTTGAAACTGGACATGATACTGAAACTAATGGATTAGTTGAAACTGGAACTCCGTTTGACCAGGCACTTCCGTCCCAGCTAAATGCGTCACCTGTTGCATCCACTGCTTCACAGCTATCTGGATTCGCACAACTTATGCTCATTGGACCAACCAGATCAGAAGATAGTACATATTGACTTAAAACTAAACCTAAGCTATTTAAAACATATGCATTTCCATTAAACGATGTTGCTACGCATTCACTTGTCGAAGGACAAGATATTGATGTTAGAGCGTCAGTACTTTCAATCGAAAATGGAGTAAACCATCTTGAACCATCGAAACTAACCGTGTCCCCCTTGTTGTCAACAGCAACGCACACATTAACTGCTGCACACGATACTCCGGCAAGTCCAAAACCAGTTGGATCGATATTAACAGGAGAAATCCAGGAGGTGCCATTAAATTCAATTGCATCTCCATTTATGTCAACTGCAATGCAGAAATTTGTTGACACACAACTTATTGATGTTATTTCAGATCCACTTGAAACATCACCAAATGGGATTACGTTTGACCCGTTTAGTTCATAGACAAATCCACTCTTATCCGCAGCGATGCAAAAAACTAACGATATACATGAAACTGCTTCAAGCGGACGAGATGCGGACTCTACCTTTATAGCACTGCTCCATTTTGAACCGTCAAAACTATATGAATTCCCATTCCCATCAAAAGCAACACAGAATGTTACTGAAAGACACGTGAGTGATCTTACTTGTGAACCTTGCGGATTTAGATTTATCGGCGATTTCCACGTTCCATTAAATTCAAATATTTTCCCTACTGAGTCGCCAGCAAAACAGAACGTTGAACTAGCACAACTTAGTGTTGCCGCTCCATTTACTGAAGTATCAAAAGTCGTATTACTCCATGAGCTGCCGTTATATATATCTGCATTACCTCTTAAACCAATTGCTAAGCACCACGTTGAACTTACACATGAAACATTTGTGAGATCCCCGTTAGATATCGCACTATTTCCAGACGACCAAGAACCGGATACCCAAGTAAACGCATAGCCTCTCGTGTCAACAGCTACACAAAATGGACCGGCTACACAGCTCACTGCAGAGAGTGTCTGTCTTCCATCAATATCCCCTACGGTTTGAAATGATCCATTCCACTCAACAGCTTCACCTATTACATCAACTGCCTCACAAAATGAACTTGTAACACAAGATATTGAAGTAAAGCCGGTATCTTTTAGAACCGAAAAGGGAGAACTCCAGGTAGAACCGTTAAATGTAAGAGCGTCTCCACTTGCATCGACTGCAATGCAAAAAGTAGTGGAAACACAAGACACACTGACCAAAGACGCTGGGTCAATATTCGATGGAGTGCTCCAAACCCCAGAAGAGAAATAGATAACATTACCTTCGCTATCGACTGCAACACAGAAGGAACTAGTAGCGCAAGAAACTGAGGTAATTATTGGTGATCCACTAGAAGTCGATATCTGAACTGGTGCTTGCCAATTAGACAACGATGAAGATTTAGGCTTTAAAAAGCTTCTGTGGCTACTTAAAACAACAATCGGCAAAAGAGCAATAGTAATTACTGAGATTGTTAATCCTATAGATTTAAAACGAGATCTCGATATTTTTGTCATCTGTCAACCTACCAAATCGTACACTACAGAAACGCTTAATTCAAATCTAAACACACAAATAACTAATTTAGTAAAGTGCTTTGTAAGTAGGCATAAAATGCAGATTTGAATGAATTACACTTTTATCCACTAAATGGAAAAACATATGGCTAGAAGTTAAGAAATAGAGTTTCCAAGAAGCCCAGTAAGAACCTGTAGTATCTGTACTTTAAATGTCATTTGGTTTTCAGCTACAGGTTCTTATGCACTTTGATTTGTCCTCTTTTTTATCCCCTTTACTCTTCCTCTTGAGACATTTAATTTATTCTATTTACCTTTCCTATAAAAGCTTGCCTGAGATGCTACATTCACCTCATCAGCTAATTTAGGAACTATTTGACAGGTGAGAGAGATGAGTACTCCTCTTTGGAACAGGTGTCGATATTGCGTTGTTCCTCTTCATCACTCAGTGCATGACTTGGCTTATCAAGGTGTGACCCCTACCCTGTATCCGTCAGAGATAATTCATTATTTTCCCATCTCAGGTAGGTTTAAGTGGAGATTTCCGGAGTATCTCATAAGCGGATTCATACCTGGCACCACTTGCGTGTGCCTCTTTAATTAACTTCACTGCCCATTTAGATGTAACTGGAATGAGATGAGGAGAGGATTAGTCGTTTTCAAGATCGCCCCGGATCACTAATGCCTCTTTTTGACAACACCAAAGTGCTACAGCTTCAGCTAATGCCTTGTCCTTGCACCTAAGCTCTCTTTTAGGCTCTTTAAACTCTTTTTGTGAGGCTATGAGAGGAGCAGATGATGCTTTGGGTTCTTCAAATAGAGTCTTTCGTAGAATTGTCCGATAAGTCAAACTGTTCCGGTAATATTCCAAACTTTTTAAAGTGCTCGCCGATCTCTAATTCATCCATTGAAGATGTCTTCATGATAATTTGAAACTTGTCCATCTCTGACTATGAAATACTCAGTCTCCTCTTTATATCTGACTTCCATCCATAAAGAGCAACAGAGAAAATGTTGAATTTAAGGAGGAGTTCTTTCATCTCAACGGGTGCGACATTTACCTCTGATTCAAGCCGCTTTCCAAGAGTAATAACAGGCTGACCTTTAATTGCCTTTAAATAAAAGACTGTCGTTCTAATTGGCCCATTTCTTGCCCCTTTTACTTGTTACTTTGATACAACATGTTTCCTGAAACAAAGCGCAACTCTGCATACTAACTGACCATTATTGAAAGTGCTGACACGTAATCATAGTCTAAAAGCTAGTTATTTCGGTTTGATTCATGCATCTCCGATTTAACCTCGCACAATGATTGTAAACAGGTTCGCTCATCGCAGGAAAAGAACAACAACACTTAGATGAAGAGCCTTAAAGTATGTATGTATTAACGCTCATAAGTATTTAGATTTTAGAGACTCAACTATCCTTTTTGATGCTTTCCCATCCCAATATTCAGGTCTTTTTGGTTTAAATTCTTGCCCTATAACCATTTTAAAAGTTTCTATGATTTTGTCTTTATCCCTCCCGACAATAAAATTAGTTCCTTCAGCTACTGTAACTGGTCTTTCAGTATTATCTCTTAAAGTCAGACACGGTACTCCTAGAATTGTTGTCTCTTCTTGCATACCTCCACTGTCAGTAAAAACCACACTTGCCTTAGCTTCAAGTCCTATTGCATCAAGATAAGAAACAGGTTCAAGGACAACTATTGAATCAGGAATATTAATACCTTTAAGTTTTGCTCTTGTTCTTGGGTGACAAAGAAAAATAACTGGAAGGGACATTGATATCTCGCTCATTGTTTTAATAAGATCTTCAAATAGTTCAGGTTCATCAACATTTGATGGCCTGTGAAGAGTTAATAAGCCAAATCTATCAAACTTGATGGTACTTAATATAGGTCTATTTTTTGCACGCTCAAGATTGTTTAAGAGAGTGTCTACCATCACGTTCCCAACTAACTGCGAACGATCTATTAATCCTTCTCTTTCAAGATTTATTAATCCATCCTTACTCGTCGCATACAAAATATCCGAAATATGATCTACTGCAACTCTGTTGATCTCTTCTGGCATTTCACGATCATTACTTCTCAGTCCCGCCTCAACATGTGCCACTAACGTTTTATATTTTGAAGCAACTAGCGCAGTAGCAAGAGTTGAGTTCACGTCCCCTACCACTATAAGCACCCTTGGGCTTACTTCATTTAAAACGGGCTCAAACTTTTCCATGACCCGTGCAGTTTGCACAGCATGGCTATGTGAACCAACATTAAGGTTGTATTCCGGTTCCTTAATACCTAGTTCTTCAAAAAAGTCACCGCTCATCGCTGAATCGTAATGCTGGCCAGTATGGACTAATACATTTGTTACGTGCTCATTGTCTAGCTCATTTAGTATCGGTGCAACTTTCATGAAATTTGGTCTAGCTCCGGCTACCACCATTACATCTATTTTTTTAGAGGTGTTCAACATTCTTTCCAGTTGTAACATGTCTGACATCAAAAATATAAGTTCCTGACTCTACGGCAATACGAAGATCAAGCTCATCATGGGGTGAAAGAATCACAATCACATCAGACGACTTCGCTTCCTCGAGCGTGAGATCAACAAAATCTACATTTAATGAAACTCCTTTTGGCTTCACTAAGGGATCAACAACTTTAACATTTGCTCCGAGCTCAAGAAGTTGCTCAATAACATGAATTGCTGGTGACTCTCTTACGTCACTTGTATTTGGTTTATAGGAAACTCCGATCGCCAAAATTTTACTTCCATTAACCGATTTTTTTATTTTATTCAATCCAAGTGAAATTCTCTTAACGACATATGCAGGCATAAAGTGATTTAGCTCATTAGCTAATTCGACAAACTTAAAGGTTTCCCCAGCTTTTAACTTAACTTTATACGACAGATATGAAGGATCGATCGGAAGACAGTGTCCTCCCACACCAGGTCCTGGATAAAAAGGCATAAACCCAAAAGGCTTTGTCTTGGCTGCGTCAATTGCTTCCCAAACATTTATTCCTAATAGATCTGCATATATTGCAAGCTCATTTACTAACGCGATATTAACGTGTCTAAATGTGTTCTCAATTAACTTTGCGAGTTCTGCCTCGTTAGGCGAACTAACTCTAAAAGTCTCATCAACAATTGATGAGTAGAATGCATCTATTTTTTCTAATGACTCGTGATTAATTCCTGAAACAATCTTTGGAGTATTCTTGAAATTAAATCGTAAATTACCGGGGTCTATCCGTTCAGGAGAGAATCCAACATAGAACTCTTTCCCTGCAGCTAGGTTGCTTAAATCCTCTAAAATCGGAACTACTATTTCAGTTGTCGTGCCAGGATAGGTAGTAGATTCAAGAACAACCGTCGCTCCTTTACTTAAATACTTTCCAGCTAAAGAAGCTGCATCTCTAACGAAACTCAAATCTGGCAAAGCATCTTTAAGCGGAGTTGGTACGGTAATGATTGCAATATCATAATCAATTAAGTCATCAGGATCAGTTGTTGGATGATACTTTCCACTACCAATAATTTCAGAAAGGTCTTCGTCGGTGATATCTTCAATAAAGGAAATTTCAGACTTTAGACTGTCGATTTTTTTCTTGTCAACATCAAATCCAACTACGTTATAATTTTCCCTAGCCGCGGCTACACTTAAGGGAAGCCCAACGTAACCTTGACCAATTACAACTACTTTTTCCAATTAGAACCTGCCATTTCAACATTTGCCGAATGTAAGAAGATACTCATCAATCTTCAATAAATTTTATCTACTTAATATTCTTACAGCTTTTACCCGCTACATGCTACCATTTAATAAAGAATGGTTATCACTTATATATTCGCGGGATCACTTTTGGCTACGTTGGTAGGTTTTCCGCCAACTATCTTCTTTCTTAAGAAGATCAAAAACTACGATATGCCTAATGAGCGATCATCTCATTCGACCCCAGTTCCAAGAGCTGGTGGAATATTACTCTTCTTAATATTTGTTTCATTTAGTATTCCCTTCCTTCCTAACCATTGGCGACTTTTATCAGTTGTATTTCCATTTGCATTACTAGGTTTGATCGATGATTTTTTCAAATTAAGTGCAAAAATACGGCTGGCAGTACAGATTATAGTTGCGTTGGGAGGTTCATATATTCTCATTCCAAGTAGCTACATCTACTTGATTCCAGTTTTTGCAATATTTGTAATGGGGACGGTAAATGCATGGAACTTTATGGACGGGATAAACGGTCTAAGTGCATTTTCCTGCACTTTGGTTGGTGGGACTTGGTGGATTTTAGGTGACTTAGGTAAGTTTCACTACGACGTAATTTTAGGAGAGATCTGTGTCGCAGCTGGTGTTGGGTTTGCAATATATAATGCATTTGTTCCAAAGGTATTCTTAGGTGATATGGGATCATACGCATTTGGCGCAATTTTCGCTGGATCTATACTCTACTCTTTCAGAAACCCTTCACTCGTGATACCAATGCTTCTTCCACTGCTTCCTTCATACTTTGACACGACATTTACTCTAATTAAAAGAGCTTTAAAAAGAGAAAAGTTACTTGAATCTCACAGGGATCATGTGTATCAGAACTTAATAGATAATGGACTTTCTCATCTTCAAGTAGCGCTACTTTATAGTTTTTTTATTTTGATTGCTTCTCTGATTTCAATTACAATCTTTGGGAAAAGCGACCTAATCATTTTCTTCGGCGTACTTATTTCAGTTGCCGTCAACTTAATATATTTAACAATGCCAAGAGTATTTAAGAAGGTACAATCATGAATATTCTAATAGTTACGCACTACTTTCCACCGGAAATTGGGGCTCCTCAAGCCAGACTTTCCGAACTGGCAAAAAGATTCGCTGAAACTGAATCTGTCACTGTTCTTACCGGCATGCCAAACCACCCTAAAGGAATAATCGCTAAAGGATATGAAAAGAAAATACGTCTAGAAGAGTTTGTTGACAACTACAAGATACTTAGATCCTGGGTATATGCAACTCCTAACGAGGGATTCATTAAGAAAACACTTGGTCATATCTCTTTTATGATCTCTTCAGTACTCCTTAACTTTTTTAAACTTGGTCCTGTCGATGTCGTCGTTGTATCTTCTCCCACTTTTTTTTCAATCTTTTCAGCGTACTTTATTGCAAAAGTAAAGAGAGCTAGATTCGTGGTAGAAATTAGAGATTTATGGCCAGGAATCTTTGTTGAGCTTGGTGTTCTGACTAATAAACAGGTAATAGCGGTCTTAAGCGCAATTGAGCTCTTCTTTTACAAGACTAGTGATCGTGTAGTTGTAGTTACTGAAGGCTTTAAAGAAAATATTGTAAAAAGAAACATCCCGGAGTCAAAAGTATTTGTTATTAGAAACGGTGCTGATGTAAGTAGATTCAAGCCACGTGAAAGAGTTGCGGCAATGAGAGAACTCTTTAAAGCGGATACTGACCAAGTTGTAGTGTTATATGCAGGAGCACATGGAATCTCTCATGGACTCGAATCCGTTCTAAAAGCTGCTGAGTTACTAAGCGAAGAGAAACATATCAAGTTTGTCTTCGTAGGCGAAGGAGCAAGGAAAGAAGCGCTGCTAAGTCAAGCAAAGAACCTTAACAATGTATTGATGCTGCCTTCGGTGGGGAGAGATGAAATGCCAGAATTAGTCGCAAGTGCTGATATATGCCTAGCCCCATTAAAAGATGTTCCCCTGTTTTCAACATTTATTCCATCAAAAATATTTGAATACATGGCTGCATCTAAACCTGTAATTGGATGTTTAACTGGTGAACCCGCAAAGATTCTTCAGGAAGGATCACAAATTGTCGTTCCTCCAGAAGACCCAATATCACTCGCAAACGCAATAAATATGCTCGCAAAAGATGAAGAGAAAAGAGAAAAACTTGGAAGTGCAGGAAGGGACTTTGTAATTAAGAATTTTAATCGTGAAGCTCTAGCTGATACCTACCTTGAAATTATAAGGAAGATTTAAACACCCCATCTCTGTAAGCCTCAACTTCTCTTTTTTAAAATTGTCCCTATATTTTTGAAACGATCTCTTCTTTTCATTGGTTTTGTCATCCATAACTCAATAATTCCTTATTTCTTAGGTTAAAAGTCTCCAATAAAGTCAGTACAGCCTAAACCATTAGACCTTCTAACAGTAATTTTAGCTCAGATGCCCCAAATAAAAAGTGAGTTGCTGACATAACCTATGTCTTAGTCAACAAGACTTTCTTATACGTCGTATTTGTTATTAATGTCTATTCAAGAATGATAGTTAGAGAACTTCTCCCATTCTTCAAAAACCAATTTTTTCCTCCAGACTTTAGAGATAACAATTAGCTTAAGAGAGATATCAGATGATCTCATAGATCATGGTGACAGAGGTTCAAAGCACCTATCACTTACGTATTTAGAAAGACTTAAGAAAGCAGGTCTCAGGTCATCTGTTGGGTCCAAAGTAAATTCCTACGATAACATACTTTAAAAACCAACCAATAATTTATACAAAAGAAAGGTCGTCTTTCACGTAAGCTTCTTTTCAACAGCATCAGAACTAAGAAAAGCTACTTCTTCGTGGGCACTCTGGTTCAACACAAAACGTCTTTACGGTACATGTTGATTCATTCCAGCATCAGAGTTTGAAACAAACTACTATAGTGATATGAATAAAGGCAAAGAAGTTGCCTAAAAAATAAAAATTGAGTCTCCATAAATTCGAGGGTGTATCAATGCTTAAAATAGTAAGATTTGTTTCAATAGTATTAATTCTTATAGCTTTTATATTTCCAACTTTATTACAGTCTAAAATTGCAAGAGCTACGACATCACCAAGCAATTGGTTTATTCTAAAAAGTTACCCTCCGGCTGTGTACTCACTTAAAAGCGTTTCCTGTACAAGTTCCACGTTCTGTGTGGCAGTCGGGAACAACTCGAATAATTCAGGTGTAGCCCTTACATCTACTGACGGAGGTTCCACTTGGACACAAGGCAGTCTTCCGTCAGCTGTGATTAACCTTAATGGGGTTTCCTGTACGAGTTCCACATTCTGTGTGGCAGTTGGGGGCAATTACAATAATTCTGGTGTAGCTCTCACATCTACTGATGGAGGTTCCACTTGGACACAAAGCAGTCTTCCGTCAACTGTGGATGTTTTTTATAGCGTTTCCTGTACGAGTTCCACGTTCTGTGTGGCAGTCGGGAGTGGTAGCACAGGAGCTGCAGCCTTTACATCTACCGACGGGGGTACCATTTGGATCCGAGACAGTCTACCTTCAACTTTGTACTACCTTAATGGGGTTTCCTGTACGAGTTCCACGTTCTGTGTGGCAGTTGGGAACAGCAGCATTTACAACAAAAACTACGGTTTAGGTGTAACCCTCAGATCTACTGACGGAGGTTCCGCTTGGACAGGAGGCAGTAATGCGCCTTCTGCGAATAACGTTACTAGCGTTTCCTGTACAAGTTCCACGTTCTGTGTGGCTGTTGGGGAAGGCAGCTCAGGAGCTGTAGCCCTTACATCTACTAACGGAGGTGGCATTTGGACACAAGGCAGTCTTCCGGCATATGTGGTTAACCTTAATGGCGTTTCCTGTACAAGTTCCACGTTCTGTGTGGCAGTCGGGAACGACAGCACTAACAAATTCAACAATAATTCAGGTGAAGCCTTCACATCTACTATCGGAGGTTTCACTTGGACACAAGGTAGTCTTTCGGCAAATGTGAATAACCTTAATAGCGTTTCCTGTACTAGTTCCACATTCTGTGTGGCAGTTGGGGGCAATTACAATGGTACTGGCGCAGCCATTTCATCTACTGACGGTGGTTCCATTTGGACACAAGGCAGTCTTCCGTCAACTGTGTACTCCCTTAATGGCGTTTCCTGTACGAGTTCCACGTTCTGTGTGGCAGTTGGGAACAGCAACTATGGTCCTGGCGTAATCGTTACATCTACTGACGGAGGTGGCATTTGGACACAAGGCAGTCTTCCGTCAACTGTGTACTCCCTTAATAGCGTTTCCTGTACGAGTTCCACGTTCTGTGTGGCAGTTGGGAACAGATGGAACAACAGTTTTACTGCCACAGCCCTTACATCTACTGACGGAGGTGGCATTTGGACACAAGGCAGTCTTCCGTCAACTGTGTACTCCCTTAATAGCGTTTCCTGTACAAGTTCCACGTTCTGTGTGGCAGTCGGGGGCAATTACAATAATTCCGGCGTAACCCTTACATCTACTGACGGAGGTTCCACTTGGACGCAAGGCAGTCTTCCGGCATATGTGGTTAACCTTAATGGCGTTTCCTGCACCAGTTCCACGTTCTGTGTGGCAGTCGCGTACAACATGAGCAGCTCAGGAGCTGTAGCCCTTACATCTACTGACGGAGGTGGCATTTGGACACCAGGCAGTCTTCCGTCAATTATGTACTCCCTTAATAGCGTTTCCTGTACTAGTTCCACATTCTGTGTGGCAGTTGGGGAAAATTACGATTCACTTACGAATTCCTACGTTACTGTATTCCTCACATCTACTGACGGTGGTTCCATTTGGACAGGAGGCAGTCTTCCTCTAACTGTGAATGATTTTACTGGTGTCTCCTGTGCTAGTTCCACGTTCTGTGTAGCGGTGGTGTCCAATACTAGCGGTCCAGCAGGGGCTGTAGCCCTCACATCTACTGACGGAGGTGGCACTTGGACACAAGGCAGTCTTCCGTCAGCTGTGAGTAACCTTAATGGCGTTTCCTGCACCAGTTCCACGTTCTGTTTAATGGTGGGACAAGGTAATACCTCAAATATCGGGGCTTTGATTTTAGGGTTAGTACCGCCACCTCCGTCTATTAGCTCAATTTCTCCCTCATCGGGCCCTACAGCAGGAGGGACTACCGTAACCATTACAGGTTCTAACTTTACCAATGTAACCGCAGTTGATTTTGGAATTGTTGGAGCTTCAAGTTTTACGACCAATTCGTCTACGTCAATTACAGCCGTATCGCCTGCTGTTGCATCTCCTTCTACTGTAGATATTACAGTTACTACTCCATCTGGAACATCAGCTATAGCATCTAATGATCAATTTGCCTATATACAACAGACCTACGTTCCTATATCACCTATTAGAATTTGTGACACTAGAGTAAATAACTCTATAAATTCAGATATAGTAAACAATCAGTGCAACTCAAACGGCACAGCATCTGGGACTCTTGGCGCAGGTAAATCTATAAATGTTGGTGTAACGGGTACGTTTGAATCAACTAACTCTTCTGCTAGTTCTCCAGTTACTATAGCAACTAATGCCACTGCTATTGTTGCAAATATAACAGCTACGAATACCACAGCTAACGGAGGCTTTTTAATAGCCTATCCAACGGGAAGTACTATGCCAAATACCTCAATAGTTGACTTTAATGCAAATGATACTGTACCCAACTTAATTCAGATCGGAGTTGGTGTAAACGGGGATATATCAATATATAACTTCAATGGCAATACTGATGTAGTAGTAGATCTAGAAGGATACTTTATTCCAACTGGCACAAGTTCTACTACAGGTGAATACGTCCCAATATCTCCTGTAAGAGTCTGTGACACAAGACCTCTTAATCCCCCCAGTGTTGTAAACAATCAATGCGACACCTCACCTAATGGTACATTAGGTTCTAATACAACAATTGAAGTTAATGTAGCTGGATCAGGTCAGAGAGGTACATTAGATAATGTACCTATAAATGCAACTGCAGTAGTATTAAATGTAACTGCTACTAATACAACATCTAACGGTGGATTTTTAACTGTATATCCATCAAATCTAACTTCTATACCAAATTCTTCTAATTTGAACTTTAATTCAGGTGATTCAGTAGCAAACAGAGTTTTGGTACCTATAGACCCATCAAATGGAGATATATCAATATATAACTATATAGGCAATACTGACGTAATAGTAGATGTTAACGGATACTACTTAAACAGCAATCAAACTACACCAGGATCCTCTTTTACTCCAATAGTACCTACTAGGATCTGTGATACAAGAGTAGCCAATCCCCCCAGTGTTGTAAACAATCAATGCGACACCTCACCTAATGGTACATTAGGTTCTAATACAACAATTGAAGTTAATGTAGCTGGATCAGGTCACGGAGGTACATTAGATAATGTACCTATAAATGCAACTGCAGTAGTACTAAATGTAACTGCTACTAATACAACATCTAACGGTGGATTTTTAACTGTATATCCAACACCGGCATCTGGTTCAACTGCTCCTAATATATCTGATTTAAACTGGAGTCAAGGTGAAACTAGAGCCAATATGGTTGTAGTGAAAATTGGAACAAATGACTCAATTAATGTCTACAATGCCATAGGATCAGCTGATCTAATTATAGACGTTATGGGATATTATAGGTAGGATCGATAGCTGCTATGACTACTGGGGCTTTGGGTAGGATCAATAGCTGTCTCGTTGAATTCAAAGTTCAATTAATTCACAGTTTAAGCAATACACAGTTCAATTCCTAATTAAATCTAAACGTTAAACATGTTAACATAAAGATGATTAAACCAACAGGAAATAGTAGAACTCAATTGCGTTTTTAGCTTATCTGGGCTGAAATGCCCACGGTTTTAGGTAATAAAGAGGCGGTTACATAGAAGTTCAAGCGTAGCTTGACAGGTAAGCTCTCTATTATAAAGTTAAGCTATTTGTGATTTAGTTATTTTGACTTCAAATCCAAGAGCTGTGATTTTTAATGCAAGCCGCTTTACCTGTACATCTAAATCTACCTGATTTTTAAAGAAATCACAACCGGTAACAATCAGACAAGTTGTCGCTTTTATTAGTTTATCATTTCTATGCCGCTTTGGATTTGTCTCTCGGCGAATTTGATTTACGTTTAACAAATGTTCCGCCAGTCGGAGTGAAATCTCAAATCTTTTTTCTAAACCATCTCTTTGGATTTGCCGCCATTGCCTGTTGGTAGATATTCTCCCGGTTTTTCAATATCTCAATGTCGAGTCCAAGGTACTTCTCGCTAGGTGTGACATAGTTTATTCCAGAGTGCAGGTGAACATCATTGTAGGTTGCCATGAATTTAGTTACCCATATTCTTGCCTCATTAATGTCTTTGAACCCTTGATATGGATAAGCTGGAAAATACTTAACTGTCTTGAAAAATGATTCTATGTGGGCATTGTCATTTTTCACACGTGGCCTTGAAAAGGTCGTGGAGATCTTCAAGGAGTACAGAAACTCCATCAATGTCTGACCCTTCATGGGAGATCCATTGTCACTATGGAATATCTGGGGTTTAATCCCTTTTAGTTTGGCAATCGCTCTAGAGAGAGTGTTTTTTAAATTCTCCGAAGATTCGACTTCATATACTTCAAACCCGACTATTTTACTTGAGTAAATGTCAATAATGGCATATAGGTAGAAAAACATTCCAACTACCGGTCCAGGTAGCCAAGTGATGTCTGTTGCCCAAATGTCATTAGGAGCATTAGCTACCAATTGAGGTGCGTTTCTCTTCTTGGGATGTTTTGATCTGCCCCTCCTGGCATTTTCCTTGTGCTTTTTTTGGAAAACTAATAATGCAGCAGTTTCAGCCAGTGCCCCAGTCTTTAGTCTTAGTTCTTTTTCAAACCTTTTAACTGAAGCTTTCTCATTGGCTAGTTCCCTACGAAACTCTGCATTAGTTTTAGTGGACTTATTAAATCCATCGTCCATTGCAATTTTCTAGGCAACCACCTCTTCTTTTAAAATGCCGTGTCTTTTAAATGCTGGCATGGAAAAGTTTGTCAAGTCATTGGGAAAATTTTTCTTATTGTCGCTCGAAATAGCGAGCGACGAAACTGATATCCGTGGATTAATTACCACTTTACAATGAATTGTTTTCACTCGCGTTGTTTCGGTATTGAACAGAATTGGTAATTTTGGGTTACACAGAGACGAGGGATAATCAGTACTACGAAGGAATGATCGACATTTTAGCAACTGCTCATTAGATAGGGTCAATACCTTAGGTAAACTCTTACGAAAATAAAAAGTGCGAAAGTGCACTAAATAGAATTGACATAAAAACTTTACGACTGTAGGCTTAAGAAAAACAGCATCTAATCTGATGGCATTTGCTTTATGAAGCCTAAGCTTAGGTGAAATGGAGAGAACGTTGAAAGCTAAAGACATCTGTAATACAAGTTTGTTTGCAATAAAAAAGACAAAATTATTTGTAAGTTTTGTGTTAAGTATGCGAATTATTCTACTTGCAATACTGACCACGTTAGGACTTCTTACAACTATTTATCTGGTTCCAGCTTCATATGGATCCTTTTCTCATAGAGGTGGCACTGGCACCACCAGCACAAATCAAAGCGACAGGTCTTTACTGCATGCAGACTACCAGTTAACAAGTAGCAATTTAACAAATACAGGGCCAACGTGGAATCCGATTGGCCCAAAAGCTGTAAACGGTGCATCAACGGGCTCGATAGGGTCATTAGGAATTGATTGGAATAATCTCCAAGTAATGTACGCTTCAGGAAGTGGTAATCCTTTAAACCCATTCAACGATCAGACCGGTATTTACGTGACCCTAAATAGCGGCAAAAGCTGGGCTCAAGCAGACGTGGGTCTTGCAAGCCCCACAGTCCATGCAATATGGGTCGATCAATCTAATCCATCGGTTGCTGCTGCCGCAACGGCAGGCGGCATTTATTATACGACCAACGAAGGTGCATCTTGGTCACCGTCAAACATAACTGATTCGTCGATGAGCATCGTTCAGGTTGGGACATCTCTAGTAGGTCTAGCCGAATCTACCAAAAACAACGATGGGACTATTTACCTCTCAAGCGACAACGGAGCAACTTGGTCATCTGTTTGGACCTCGGCTTCAGGACAGGTAATGCAGAGCTTAGGAGGAAACTCAAGTTTAGCTTGTGCTTACGGTTATGGAACTGGACCAGTCGTAGTTTGTGGAAGTCCTACAACGTCGTGGACTTCTACCGTCCCAAGTATCTCTGGTCTCACAGGTTTAGCAACTCAGATTACACTTGGACCTTCTCCTAACAACGTAATCTACGTTAATCAGGGCAATCTAATGGCCGTCGGCACTAACTCTGGGACTAGTTGGGCAATACTACCAAAGCCGACATTTATTTCAAGCTCCTACAATAAAGAGTGGCAAGCTTTTAAGCCTGATCCAAACAACTCTTCTACATTATATGCAACTTCGGGCGACACAGACATGTTCTATACGACAGATGGCGGAAGTACTTGGAATGATGTTGGACAAGGTTGTGACATTAGGACCATACGAATTAATCCTACAAACTCCAACGATATAATTATTGGAAGTGACCTCTGTTTGGATATCACACTTAGTGGGCCAACAGGCACTTGGTCTTCTCTCGCAAGCAACATGACAAACTACATGACCTATTCAGTGGCTGCAAATGGGCCTGAGCTTCTCACGGTAGATCAGGATAATGAACCTATTCAATCTCTCGATGGCGGCACAACGTGGAACTCACCATTTTACGGCGGAGAAGCGGGTTATGCATATATCAACCCTGGAAATCCCAATTACCAATACGTCGCTACAAGTGACTTTAGTCCGAGTTATTTCTATTCAATGTCAACCAACGGTGGACAAAGTTTTTCACCAGTTGCATACCTTCCGGATGAGTTAATTGGATTACAAAATGACCCAAGCTTTTTAGTGGGGTTAGACCTATCAACCTGCACTCTTTCAGAAAGTACCAACTATGGGACAACATTTGCTGACACTGGAACTTCGTTAGCAAGCGCTAACGGAGGAACTTGTCCAATTTTTAATTTTTATGATCCTACACTGTCACAAGTTGCAGTAGACCCATCTAACCCATCACACATCCTTGTCATTACCAACATAGGTTTACTCTCTACTACAGACAACGGCACATCATGGTCGTTAATTGACCCGACAGTTGGAGCCAATTCCAATTTAGTAGCTTTTGACCCAAACAATTCAAAGATCGTTGTAGTTGGAGGCTGGATTTATTCAGGGACAGGCTTATGGGTAAGCACAGATGGTGGTACTTCATTTGCCCTAGATATAACAGGTATAAACTGCCCAGAATGCTTTTTTAACCATATTGCATTTATTCCAGGCAATGCAAACGGGGCAGCAATAATTACAACATCTCAAGGTCCATTTTTTACTCCGTCAGTAAACAGTTCTTGGTCATCAATTGCTGGAAACTCTATCTCACTAGCCGACAATGGCGTAGTAATCGACTCAGGCCAAGTTTACATAGCTACTAACGGCGAAGGTGTGATTCAGACTTCACTACCAGAAATATCTACAACCAATTTACCGTCTGCTCTGCTCTATCAGCCTTATTCAACCTCGATTGCAGAGACAGGTGGCACTGCACCATATACCTGGTCCATTACTTCTGGATCCTTACCTAGCGGACTAAGCTTAAATAGTTCAAATGGAACACTTACTGGAACTCCTACTAACGCCGGGTGGTATAGCTTCACTGTACAAATTACTGACGCTTATGGTCTCATTGGAAGCCCAGCAAACTTAGAAATAACTGTTGGATCACCCAACCCCTACCATTCGATATCTCCAGTTAGGATATGTGACACTAGACCAATTGGTCCTCAAGTTGCATCTAACGAGTGTAATTCCTCTGGCCAACAAACTCTTGGTCCGGGTGGAATACTTGACATACCAGTAGTTGGTCAAGCTGGCATTCCATCTAATGCAACTGCTGTCGTTGCTAATAT
>JAJYFT010000026.1 GCA_021790815.1 Actinomycetes bacterium | reverse complement strand
CAATACTGAGCAACAAGTGCTTTACTGACCACGAATAGAAGATGGAATTAAACTACGCAAACTACTTTCTCAGCTTGAAAACCTCGAGATCACTAGCGTCGAACGAGCCGAGGGATGGGGAGTGCAAGACGACTAACCTATGTGCGCAAAGCAAGATTTAATAGTCCATAAGTTTTCTTATTGAGTTTTGATGCAGAAAGTGCGTAAAACGATCACTCATTCCAGTGTTAAATTGCGCACAGCAAGTCTAATTTGCGAATCCAAATGACCAAAGATAATAAAAATAGAGGTAAACACAATATTTAACTATTGCAGTAGAATCAACTCGTGATCTGGTATCTCAACGGGAACTTGAACTATTACCTAACTTTGCAGTCTTACTACTTTTGCAATATTTGGAACTTAAAATCTTTGAATGGCAATTCCAGGATGCAACTTTAAAGATTACCCAACTGTACTTTTATGAATTCCATTGCGCAAAAATGGAACCTAAAGCACTGCCTCTATTTTTCCAAAACACTCAGCCTTAGACTTAAGAACCTATTACCCAATCTGATCTATCTTTAAAGCACTCCTCTTTCCAAATAGGAATTGTCTCTTTCAAGGTATCAATAGCATCTTTAGCTGCAAGAAAAGATTCCTCTCTATGAGGCGATGATACGGCAACTAGAACTGAGATTTCACCTAGATTGACCTCACCGAGACGGTGATGGATTCCAATACGACCTAGCTCATATTTTTGACTAATACTTTCACTCAGGAGGTCCAGCTTTTGACCTAAGTAGCTTTCATAAGCTTCATAGTTTAGTTTAAATACCTCTTCGTCATCTTTAGAAGTATTTCTTACGGTGCCACCAAAGATTACGAATGCTCCACAACTTGGGAGTACCACCCAGTCACTTAGGTGACTTGTAGATAGTTCATTTTTTGTGACTAATATCCACTCTTTGTCATTTTTCTTTTCAAGCTCCACAGAAAAAGCTTATCTGACACGTGAGTTGTCTATTGCAAACCGAAACGAGATCTTAAGATGGAACTGCTTCAACCTTTCTTAAGGCTTCTTTATAGGAGTACCACTTTCCTTCGTCAAAGTCATAAAGTTTGCACTGTTTAGCTGACTGCATGTAATCTCGTAATTTAAACTTTTTATCAACTACTGCACCGGAATATTTGGCCTCAATAGCTTCCGCAGCTTTTGGAAGATGGTACCAGGGTATTCTCATGTCAACGTGGTGTGGAACGTGAATGAAGATGTGGTGAAATACATAGTTAAATAACCTTGGCATTCGCAAAATAGTCGTGGACTCCATCTGGCCCCTCCATTTTGTCCAATCATCTTTCTTCCACCATCTAATCTCAGGCCCAACATGGTGAACGTATACTGCCCATCCAATTACTTGTCCAAAAATTAAAAAAGGTACAACTCCAAGTTCTAGCCAAATTACCAGTCCAGTTAAAACAGAACCATAAATCAAGCTACCCATTCCAAAGGTCACGATTGTGAATAAAATTGCAAACGAAGCAACCGTCCACCAATCTCTCCAAATTGCCTTTGCCCATTTTTCTGGAGGTTTAAATGTAATCATCTTATTCCACCAAACTTCACGAAGATAGTAAGCTCCAGCTCCAAAAAATGACCACTCTACTCTATGTCGTAACTTCTTTAATCTCGACATTGCTAAGTAATCTTCAACTTTAACTGGGTGCCAAACAAAATCCATTCCTTCTCTGGCTGTGAAACCGTGATGAACTCTGTTGTGTCCAAACACCCAAGATTCTTTGACGTGTAGTGAGGGAAGCATTAAAATGCGAGCAGCTCTATCGTTTATCTTTTTTGAATCACTCATTGCACCATGAGCAGCATCGTGACCAAGTATAAAAATTCCACCTACAATAAACCCTTCGAGAATTGCTAATGGAACGTCCACCCACCACTCTCTAAAAAATACAATTAAAAAAGCAACTACCGCATATGTTGCAAGGTCTCTTGCAACATATCCAAGCGACCTTTTAGTTGATCGTTCGTAACATTCTTTTGGAATTGAAGCCCTGACTTCAGATAATGAATCAGGAAGTGCCGTCTGCGTCATATAAATCTCCTTATACTCTAGCCTACCTACTGGTAGGTAGATAGTCAAGTCAAGATAACCTCTAATTTATAATTTTCGCTAAACTAAAATTATCACATAACTTTACATATATTTTCGTTATATTTCAATACAGTTAATTTAACCGAACTTTTAGAGGTTTCACTTTACTTCTCTCGAAAGTAGATGGAGAAAACCAATCACATTCCCTACTCAACGCTATTAATTAGAGTTATCTCCGAAAATTACGATTGTTATTTCTCTTATCGCCTCGAGGTTTTGACTCGCTAAAATCAGGTCCAAGGTCACCAAACCCGTCTTCAAAAAACTCTTCAAAAGAAACTTTCTCGAAGTCTCTCGAATTTGAACTTTTCGGACGTTCTTCGTCCCTGCTAGGTTGACTTTCAGAGGCTGGTTGGCCGTTATCCTCGTCAGAGAACGAAAGGGATATCTTTCCCTGTGGGTCAATTTCATCCACAGTTACTTCTACGCTTTGTCCTATTTCAACAACATCTTCAGCACGTGTTACGCGTTTTCCTCTACCTAATTTAGAGATATGAAGTAAACCATCTCTTCCTGGAAGAATATTTACGAAAGCTCCGAATTTAGTGATGTTAACTACTGTGCCGACATAGTTTGTCCCAGCCTCAACTGCAGGTGGATGCAGAATTTGATCAATCTTCTCCTTGGCTTCGTTAACTTTTAAGCTCTCTTTGCCCCCAATTGTTACAGTTCCAACCTGGCCGTCGTCTTCAACACTTATGTCAACACCAATTGTCTGCTGCAAAGTATTTATCGTCTTACCTTTTGGACCAATTACTTCACCAATCTTGTCCATAGGAATTTGGAAAGTTATGATCTTAGGTGCAACATTGCTGACATCTTCCCTTGGAGCAGAAAGTGCTTCATTCATAACGTCAAGAATCTTTAACCTTGCAACCTTTGCTTGATCTAATGCTTGTGCTAAGACTTGAGCAGGAAGTCCATCAATCTTTGTGTCGAGCTGAAGCGCAGTCACAACGTCTTTTGTTCCAGCAACTTTAAAGTCCATGTCTCCGAATGCATCTTCGTCACCCAAAATATCTGTAAGAGTAACGTATTTGCCCTCTGCATACACTAAACCCATTGCAATACCCGCTACTGGTTCTTTTATTGGAACACCAGCGTCCATCAAAGAAAGCGTTGATCCACATACCGAAGCCATTGAAGTTGAACCATTTGAAGCTAGGACATCAGAAACTAATCGCAAAGTGTATGGAAACTCTTCAAGCGGTGGAACTACAGGAAGAAGTGCTCTTTCAGCAAGTAGTCCATGCCCAATTTCTCTTCTCTTTGGACCTCTCATCTGACCTGTTTCACCAGTTGAAAATGGAGGGAAGTTGTAGTGATGCATATATCTCTTAGTTTCGTCTGTGGTGACGGAATCAAGCAACTGATTCATTTTTGGCATTCCAAGAGTTGTGACGTTTAAAACTTGAGTTTCACCTCTTTGGAAAAGAGCAGAACCGTGAGCAGTATTCAACAGCCCTACTTCAGCACTCAGAGGACGAATATCTGTAACTCCCCGACCATCAATTCGCATTCCTTCTTCAGCTATCCTTTTTCTCACTAATTTTTTAGTCAGATACTTAACTGCTCTAGAAATTTCAACTTCTCGACCCGAGTATTTCTCTTGAAGTTCTTCTTTAGCTTTGACATCAGCATCAGAAAACATAGCTCTTCGCTCTGACTTTTCAACAGTTTTAACTGCTTTTGAAAGTAATTCGGTACAAACTCTTTCAACATCTGCAAAAACATCCTCACCAAAGTCCTTAAATAGCGGTACTTCTTTAAGCTCTTTCTTGGGTACAGCTTTGACTAACTCGTTTTGTAAATTTATGGACTCTTTTATCCACGTTTTTGCTTCCTCAAGACCTTGGGCAATCTCAGCTTCCGTAACTTTTTTAGCATTTTGTTCGTAGTAACTAAAACTTTTTTCAGTTCCTCCAGCTTCGACCATCATAATAGCTACATCATCATTTTCTATCGCACGACCTGCGACTACCATCTCAAAAGTTGAATCATCGCCTTCTTGGAATGTAGGATTTGGAATCCACTTTCCTTCTTTTGTAAAAGCAACCCTAACTGCACCAATTGGACCATTAAATGGTATTCCAGAAATCATTAGAGCTGCCGACGCCGTATTAATAGCAAGTACATCGTGCGGATTTTTCTGGTCAGCACCTAAAATAGTACCAACAACATGAACTTCACTTCTAAAGCCGTCAGGAAAAGATGGCCGCAAAGGCCGATCTATCAACCTACAAGTTAGGATTGCTTGATCAGTTGCTCTACCTTCTCTTCTGAAAAATGACCCAGGTATCTTTCCAGCAGCATACATTCTCTCTTCAATGTCAACTGTCAATGGGAAAAAGTCTGTTCCTTCTCTCACTGAGTTTGCAACAGTTGCAGCTACAAGAATAACTGTGTCACCAATTTTTCCTAAAACAGCTCCATCGGCAAGTTGTGCTAGTTTCCCAGCTTCAAATGAAAGTTCTCTATCTGTCCCTGAAATAGGTGAAGATACTTTTATGGCTTCAGCCATGATTTTATTCCTCCGTCAATCTAATTACGTTGTCGCGATTAACTCAATCGCTACACACATGGTTTAGCGGCGGATGCCTAACCTTGCGATTATTTCACGATAACGCGAAACATTCGTATCGCGCAGGTAGTCGAGCAAACGTCGCCTCTTTCCAATTAGCTTCATAAGCCCGCGACGTGTATGATGATCTCCCTTATGAATTCTCAAATGTTCGGTAAGACCCGAAATCCTGGTTGACAGGATTGCAATCTGAACCTCTGGAGATCCTGTATCTGTTTCGTGTATTCGGTAGTCAGCGATGATCGCCGTTTTATCTGTCATGTGCGTAAATTAGTTTATCACGTTTCAATTTAGCTATCGTAAAACTTGAAACTTTCACGTTTATCGAGTACCTCAACGCTGAAATGTACAATTTTACCTAAAATTGCCTAACAAAAAGCTAACTTCGGTAAACAACCAGACCTTGACGCATATTTGTACCATTTCTTCTGTAGGAGAAGTAAAAATCGGAGCAGAAAGTACACATATTTGACTCCGCTAAAACTTCAACGCCTTCTTTTGTAAGTTCATATCTAATACTTTTAGGAAGGTCTAAGGCTGGTGAGCCTTTTTTTGTTACCCCTGAAACATCGTAACCTAATGATGAATTCACCCTAAGTAACTCGTCTTCAGAAAACTCATAGCATTCTGAGTGGATGCAAGGACCTCTCACTGCAAAGATGTTTGTGGCGCCAATTTCTCTCATGGTCCGAACTGCATTTGGAATTATTCCATTGACTAGACCTCGCCAACCTGCATGTACAACGCCAGCAATTCCTTCGGTGCTTAAAAGCCCTATAATCGCACAGTCTGCACCAAAAACTGCAAATGCGACATCGTTAGGAATGCCTACAATTGCATCTCCTTCTGTAGAGGCATATTGCAGACGTTCGTCATAAATCGCAACCTTGTTAGAATGAACTTGGTGTAGCGACACCCACTTTAGATCGACAAATTTATGACGCGCTACTTCAACATCCAAGGAACTACCTTCAAGGGGAAATCCAACGTGACCATCAAATTTTGTAGTAAAAGAAACTGTTAGACCAGTCTCTTCAACCGCAATACTATTATCGCAAGAAGGATGGTACGTCGAAGTCGTCGTCACCTATGTCGACACTCTCGTTATTCAACCCGAGCGTATTAACTTCCTCAGTACTCGAATCGGATTCAAACATACCAAGGCCAGTGTTTTTCTTTGGCTTTGGATCTTCCCACCTATCAAAACCAGCAGCAATTACCGTTACTACGACTCTGTCACCTAGCTGGTCATCAATTACGTTTCCAAAAATGATATTTGCATCTGGGTGCGCAACACTTTGTATTACTTGAGCAGCTTCAGTAAGTTCCAAAATACCAAGGTCTCTTCCACCAGCTATGTTTAGCAGTACACCTTTAGCTCCTTCAATAGAAGACTCTAGCAACGGACTAGTAATTGCATGGCGAGCAGCATTTACAGCTCTTCCTTCGCCGCTTGCAGTACCAATACCCATAATTGCTGTGCCAGCATTTGCCATAATAGTTCGAATGTCAGCGAAGTCAGTATTTACTAACCCAGGAACTGTTATTAGGTCGCTAATACCTTGTACTCCGTTTAATAGCACTTCATCAGCCATTTTAAAAGCCGCTTCAACTGTAGTTGACTCTGTTGCAATACCTAAAAGTCGTTCATTTGGGATTACAATTAATGTGTCAACTTTCTCTTTAAGTCTTTGAATCCCCTGTTCAGCTTGGAGCGCTCTGCGTCTTCCCTCAAATCCAAACGGTCTGGTTACTACACCGATAGTAAGTGCCCCAGCTGCCCTACAGATATCAGCGATTACAGGTGCCGCCCCAGTTCCTGTTCCTCCGCCTTCTCCTGCTGTTACAAAGACCATGTCGGCACCTTTAATAACGTCTTGTAGCTCTTCTAAGTGTTCTTCAGCGGCTTGTCTACCAACATCTGGATCACTACCAGCACCTAATCCCCGTGTAAGTTTTCTTCCAATATCTAATTTAACATCAGCATCACTCATCAAAAGAGCTTGGGCATCCGTATTAACGGCAATGAACTCAACGCCAGCTAATCCAGCACCAATCATCCTATTTACCGCGTTTACTCCGCCTCCGCCAACACCAACTACTTTTATTACAGCTATAAAATTCTGTGACCCGGTCATGGCCATATAACTCTGGGCCTCCCCTTCGTTTCTACTAACGCCAACTTACTCTCATAAACAAAAAATAGTTGACTTGGCTTTTTAACTTCTCTATTCACGATACTATCGGAGATTCCGGTATGCTTACATCCAAAACCTGCCCAGATTTTAGGTTTACGTGTGAAAGTACCGCTGAAGCAGCTGAAAGCTTGGCTTCGAGGCCGTTCAAATTCCCTAAAAATACCGATCCTACTGGATTTAAGCTTAATGTAATACTCCCATCGCTCGCTATACCTATCGAGTTTACCTGAGATACAAGCTGTCCGCTCAAATTCTCAATAACGGTCAATCCTTCAAGACCTCGTTCACCTAAATAACTACCAAAATTTGCAGATCCGATTCCTGCATCAATCACCATCATCTTGGAAGGTTGATTTGACGAATCACCTAGCACCCTCCCGGTACTATCAATTAACAACCACCTATTTGCAGCTACTTTTGAAGTAGCAATTGGTGTTCTTTCATCGATGTTCATAGTAACTCCATCGGGCCAATTTCGAATAATAGTTGTGCTTTTAACCCAAGGTAATGAATTAACTCTCTGCTCAATTCCAGAAATATCTAGTACGACCATCTGTGGATGACCATTTAGACCACTTATAGCCAGAAGTTGAGTTCGAGATTCATGTAAGTTGCCATTAACTCTTATAACTTTTACTGATAGTAAAGGTGAGGTTAGTATGCCGATACAAAATGACAGCACTATTACAACACCGAGCAAAGTTAGCCAAATTCTTAGTCTTTTTTTCCTCTGCTCTTCACGAACACTTTTTCGGCGCGCGTCTAAGCGCGGATCTATTTGAATTTTTGCATGATTATTTTTCACCATTTTTGAGTGCAGCTTTGGTTTTACTTGTTTTACATCTGTGCCCATTTAGGAGTCACTCAATCTCTCATAATCTTCAAATCCAACCATTTTCAACTCCAATAGGAGTTCAACTCCGAACTCGTTAAAAACTCTTTTTCTTACTATCTCTACTAATCTAGCAACATCATTAGCACTTCCAGGGGAATCAACCTGAATAAAATTTGCGTGTTTAACCGAGATGTATGCACTTTTTTCTCTCAGTCCTTTAAGTCCTGCAGCTTCAATTAGACGTCCAGCTGAATCACCTTTTGGATTCTGAAAAATCGAACCTGCATTTTTCCCTCCTGGCTGATTTGCCCTTCGCCACTTTACTATCTCTTGAATCCTACCCTGGCCTTCAGCACTGTCCCCCTTTACTAAAATGTGCTCAACCTTTGTTACGAGATCTATGTCTCTAATATTCGAGTGACGATAGGATAGTTCAAGATCTTGGACACTCTTTGTGGATTCTGTGCCAGCTACAAGATCAAATACCGTCGCAGATTTAAGAGTGTCTTTAGTCTCACTTCCGTGTCCACCAGCGTTCGTTTTAATTGCACCCCCCTGAGTACCTGGAACACCAACAGCCCATTCGAGTCCCAATAAACCTGCTGCAGTCACCCTCCTAGCTGCAACTGGGAGTGGTACGGCACCTCCAATCACTACGTTGGTTGAGTTTGAATTGTACTCAATCCCACAAAAGGCACTCCCCAGACTAACGGCGATTCCCTTAAACCCCTCATCGGCTATCAACAAGTTAGACCCAGCCCCGAGAACCAGCAACTTATACTTATCAGTTCTTAAGAACTGTGAAAGTTTTTCAAGATCGTCAGGCGTGTCTAACACTAAGTATGCTTGTGCACTACCCCCGACTCTATAAGTAGTCTTTACTCCAATTTGCACATCAAAGTTGACCTTTTGTCCAAACAATTCTTTTAAGTTTTCTTGCATTTTCAGCTTTGCAAAAGCACTATCGATCATACTCATTCCAACTGTGAAACTTTATTTAAATCTCATCTTCAATCTCATCCATAATTTCGTCCGCGAGAGACGTAATGTCACCAGCTCCAAGTGTTAACAGCAAGTCACCCTCTCTTAAATTCTTAATGAAATAGGAAATAAGATCTTCGCGACTTTTTATGAGAAGCACTTCTTGGTCGTTATTTTTCTCCTTGATTGAGTTGTAGAGATTTTCAGCGGTAACACCCTGAATGGGATCTTCCCCTGCCGCATAGATATCAGTTATTATTGCAAGATCAGCACCTCTAAATGAATCTTTGAAGCTACTTTTAAGCGACTTAATTCTTGAAAATCTGTGTGGCTGAAAACACGCTATCAATCTTTTCGGTTTTAATAGCTTTGCGGTAGCGATTGTTGGAACAATCTCTCCAGGGAGATGCGCATAATCGTCAATAAAAGTAATGCCTTTCTTGATGCCCTTCCATTCAAAACGTCTTGAAACCCCACCAAATCTTGCAAGAGCATTTTTAGTTGCATCAATAGAACTTCCGGCCAGAAGTGCTGCAATGAATGAAAATGACGCATTTTTAATATTGTGTCGTCCAAGAACTGACAGTTCAAGCTCTATCTCGGTAAGGTCCGTATCAGAAATTGACTTAAATAATCCACTTAGAGTGAATTTATTTACCGATTCACTTTCTACAATGTTTCCGATCCTAAAATCGGAGTCAATATTGAAACCTACCGAGTACAAATTATTTTCATGCACGTAATTCTTTAACACTTCATCATCACTTGATATAACTTTTATCTTCGCGTTGTTCAAAAATTGAAAATAAGCACTGACCAGCGCATCAAATGATCCGTAGTAATCCAGATGGTCCGCTTCAATGCTTGTAACCACGCCAACTTCAACTTCAAGATGCAAAAATGTACCATCACTTTCGTCGGCTTCCACAACAAACCAATCTCCTTTTTGAAAACTAGCCTTCGCCCCAACTTCATTGACTTCACCTCCGATCACAAAAGTTGGTGATAGCTTTGAATCATATAGAGACAAAGTAGTCATGGATGAAGTCGTCGTTTTTCCATGTGTACCCGCAACGGCAATTGTCTTTTTTATTTTTGAAAGTCCAGCCAACACCTGTGAACGATGTATTACCTTCTTGCGTAAATTTCTTGCAGCCACGAGTTCTACGTTGTTATTTGGAATAGCTGTTGAGTAACAGATAACTTCTGCATCGTTAACATTCGATGCTTTTTGACCAAGGTAAACTTTAACACCAAGTTTTCTAAGCCTATTTAGTGCTCGAGACTCTTTAATCTCGCTTCCTGACACTTCAAATCCAGCTTCAACTAAAGCTTCTGCTATAGAGCTCATCCCAGTACCTCCTACTCCAACTAAGTGGATCTTCTCCTTAAGTCTAAAATCAAGTGGAGAGGCCTCTTCTAGGCTCGGTGCGCCATTCAACTAATTCACCTTCTTCTGTTTTTGTTTTGAAACAATTAAATTTAATGCCATCTCTGCTATCTTGTCAGCCCCATCTGAATCAGATATTTTTTCTAATGCTTCGGACATGGATTCAAGTCTCACTGAATCAAAAAGAAGTTTAGGAACCAACTCGTCTAAGATTCCACTTCCAACTTCCTGGTCACTTACAATTAAAGCTCCTTTTACTTTTTCTAGCTTCATTACATTCATTCTCTGATGGTCACCAGGAGCATTTGGGAGAGGTACAAAAATAGCCGGTAAGTGAAGTGCGGCAACTTCAGCGACAGTCGACGCCCCTGCCCTACAAATAATCAAGTTTGCGACAGCATACAGAAGTTCAATCTCATCAACATACTCTCTTAAAAAATAGTTGTTAATTTCAATACTTTTATCTACCTCATTTATGCCTCTCCTGCCAGCTATATGAACCACGGCTGGAGGCGGTTCCCCAAGAGATTCACAGTATTTGTTCAGAGTTTCAGCTAGCAACGGAGCTGCAACATTCAGTGTTTTAGAGCCCAACGACCCTCCTACAATTAAAACTATTTTCTCATATCCAGAAACTCCAAATTTCTCTTTTACAGCGCTTACACCAAGCATTCGAACTCGATCAAAAGCAGAGAACACGCCACGTCTCAAAGGGGTGCCGACCACTGAGGAGTTTTTTATTTTCGGCGTTGGCTCAGTTACAGTCGTAATCTTGGAGAATTTTGATAGAACTCTATTTGCTGCTCCGGGATGGGCATCAATATTTATAACAATCAAAGGAATTCCCTTAAATACTGAAGCAATTCCGCCAGGAATGCTTGCAAATCCACCAACGGCTAGTACAATTTGTGGCTTCTCGGCATTTAAGATTTTGGTAGCAGCAATTAGAGATGTGATTAATTTAATCCCTGATTTCAAGCTATAAATGGAAAACTCTCTCTTGATACCTTTTATATTCAGAACGTAGGATTTGAAACCAGCAGATTCTAATATTACGCTATCCTGGCCAAACTTCGTCCCCATAAAGAAAATATTAGTTTTCTCCACTCCCTTTTCAACTAAAGCTTCAGCAACTGATATTGCTGGCAATAGATGACCAGCAGTGCCACCTCCTGCAAACATAACCTTTGCAGACTTTTCCATCTATCGCATTCCTGAAGAAGTCTTTATTCTTTTCGCCAACTTAGTGGGCATTGTTTTTTTAATCTTTGACGATCTCGAAATAGCTAGAAGGATACCGAATGCAGTCATTTCAGCAACGAGAGACGAACCACCAAACGATACTAATGGAAGCGGAATTCCTGTTACGGGCAGAGCACCTATTACCCCACCAATATTTATAACCGCTTGTGACGTAATCCAAGTCGTGATACCAACTGCTAAAAGAGCTGTGAAGTTATCGTTAGCTTCTTTGGCAATCTTATAGCCCATGAAACCAACAATTCCAAAAAGTGCTATCACTATCAAGCTGCCTATCAATCCAGACTCTTGTCCAATTACTGCAAAAATAAAATCTGTCTGCGGATTAGGCAGAAATCCCCATTTACTTGCTGATGCACCTAGTCCAACTCCAAATATATGACCTGAACCTAACGCTATCAAGGACTGTGTCATTTGGTAACCGCTCGTCGAAGAATTAGCGAAAGGATGAATAAAGGTTAACAACCTGTCAAATCTATAAGGTTGAACAACAGCTAAAATCAGGACAGAAACAATTCCACTTAGCGTCATTGTAATAAGAACTTTTATGTTTACTCCGGCAGCGGTCAATAAGCTCATCAAAATCACAGCCAAGACAATTGAGGTTCCAAGATCAGGCTCTTTTACCACTAAGCCCATTGCTATAACCGTTAGGATCGTAAGTGGAACCACACTGTACCGCCAATTGTCAATATAGTTACTTCTTCTATCTAGAAAATCTGCGCCAAACACGACCAGTGCAAGTTTCATCAGTTCTGAAGGCTGGACGTTGAACATTCCATATCCAATCCACCTAGTTGCACCTTGCAAGGGAGTTGCAACTCCAGGTATTATCACAAGCACCAGCAGTACCATGACTGCAACTAAAAACATTCTAGATATTTTTCTCCAAAATGAAAATGGAATTTTTAATGCAACAACTGACATTAAAAAGACTCCAACTATCATCCACATAAGTTGTCTTGAAAAAATAGTCCATTGAGAACTATAGGTATCAATTGAGGTGATAGACGAAGCTGATAACACTACTATCAAACCAATCGTACTTAAAATCAGGACAAGAACAATAAGTATTTTCCCAGAATTTGTCAACATGATGCGCTCCCATAGACCATCTCAACGCATTTACGAAAATCATCTCCTCTTTCTTTATAGTTATCGTACCAGTCAAACGAAGCACCACCTGGGGAAAGAAGAACTGTGTTCGAATCCTTAGCCACATTGTATGCATACTTGACAGCATCAAGCATTGAAGAAGCCTCATACACCTCTTTGTCTGGGAAGCATGATTTCACTTCATTTCCCGACTCACCTATTGCAATGACACAGTCAATGGAGTCTTTTGCAGATCTTAATACATTAAAGTCAAGGCCTTTATTTTTCCCACCTGCTATAAGTATGACATGCTCTCTTCCATCAAGCGCGGCGAGTGTCGCAACCGGAGTAGTTGCTTTAGAGTCATCAATCCATGTCACTCCGCTAGCTTCTTTTACTACTTCAACTCGATGCTTGAGACCCTCAAAGCTACTTAATACTTCACTAATGCTTTCAGCTTTCGCTCCTGCATTCAATGCCACTGCTGTAGCGGCAGCAAAATTTGACAAGTCAGTTGGAAATTTTCTTTTCAATGTCCTGATTGAAACAATTTCGCCATAGTTGGGACCTTGCAAGACACCATCGTTGCTAAAACAGTAATCTCCGCTTGAAACACCATATGTAAATTTAGTTGGACTCGTGACTTTCTCAAATGCTTTCATTACAGAAACATCATCAAAGTTTGCAATCGCAATATCACCTTGACTTTGGTTTTCCCAAATCTTAGTTTTAGACATAAAGTAATCTTCAATGTTTGGGTGCCAGTCTAAGTGGTCTTCGCTAAAATTGCACCAGAGGGCGACATTTGGTCTGAATGATTTCGTCAATTTGAGTTGAAAAGATGATACCTCAACAACTAGAACTACACCTTCAACAAACCTGTTCTCAAAAGCAACAGTTACAAAAGCATCACCAATATTTCCACAAGATTTTGCTGCAATTCCACTTTTAACTAACATCTCAGTAACTAGTGAGGTAATGGTAGTCTTCCCATTTGTACCAGTAATAGCTATTATTGGATTATTTGCAATCCCAAAACCAAGTTCAATTTCACTCACTATTTCGACCCCTGCTTTGAAACTAGCTTCAAAAATAGGGTGGCTGATTGGAACTCCTGGGCTTACAACAACTCTGTCAAATTTATCTACTAGAACTTTAAGTTCACTTTCGTTGACCGGTGTCAAGCGAATATCACGAAAGTACTCTTTCCTCTCGGCAACGAATGTTTCATTGTCATCAAGCACTAAGTAGGTCTCACCAAGAGAATCTAGTACTTGAGATACCGCTCTTCCTGTCACACTTGAACCCATAATTAATGTACTTTCCCCCATTTAATGGCCCACATTGTGTAAAGCAATAAAATCAGCGTAAAATATTCCAACCGCAATTGATGTAAAAATGGCCGACACTATCCAGAATCGGACGATGACGGTAGACTCCGGCCAATTAATTAGTTCAAAATGGTGATGTATCGGAGCCATCTTAAATACTCTTTTTTTAAATAATCGAAAACTGCCCACTTGAATTACTACGCTAAGTGTCTCAACGACAAAAAGTCCACCAATAATTGGCAGAAGTAGCGCAAAATTAAGTTCTAAGCACAAAACCGCAAGCCCTGCACCAAGTGCAAGAGCTCCGGTGTCACCCATGATTATCTTGGCTGGTGCAGCATTCCACCATAAAAACCCAGCACAAGCACTTGCAATACTTAATGATACAACTGAAAGATCAAGTGCTGGCACTACCCGGTAGATACCAGGGTGGCGAAACTCCCAATAAGCAAGTACAGCAATACACAAAAAAGCAAACGCCGAACTACCCGCGGCTAAACCATCTAAACCATCCGTTAAGTTGACCGCATTTGAAGATCCAACTATAACTAAAATGGCGAATATTCCAAATCCCAAATATCCTAGGTATATTCCAGGAAAATTCCATCTAGTAAAAGTTAGATTAAGCCCAACCCGAGCCCAGTACTCTGCAAGAAGCACAAAAATAAGAGCTGAACCAAATTGGAGCAAAAATTTTGTTCGTTTATTTAACCCTTGGTTATGCTTCTTCTTAATTTTGATCCAGTCATCAAGAAAGCCAACGATTCCAGCCCCAATCATAACGAGCAGTACCAGTGGCGCTGCACGAGTCCTTATCCCTCTAATGATTAGATGACTAACAACAAATCCAGACACAGAAGCTACAATAATTACTATTCCACCTAAATTAGGTGTCCCTGATTTTACCTGGTGAGCTTGAGGTCCTTCTTCTCTAATGTGTTGACCAATGTTACGTTTTCTAAGCCATTTAATAAGAACTGGAGTTGCTAAAATTGACACTACGAATGAAACTGCACCGGCTATTGCTAAAGAGATCATTTTAAGCCTCCTCATGGTTAAGTCGATTTAAAAATACTCGTCTAGCTACCTCTTGATCATCGAATCTAATAACTTTATCTCCAAAGTTCTGTGTAATCTCGTGTCCTTTACCCGCAATAACAACTACGTCACCAGCACGTGCCATATTAATTGCTTTGCGAATTGCCTCTTCCCGATCTGGCTCAACTATTAGTATTGATTCTTCCTTATTCACTCCATCAGTAATCTGAGTTATTATCTCGAGAGCGTCCTCGTCTCGTGGATTGTCGGAAGTAACAATTACAACGTCAGCAAGTTCGCTTGCCTTTTCTCCCATCAGAGGTCTCTTGTCTCTGTCCCGATTTCCTCCACAACCAAAGACCACTATCAGCTCTCCGTCTGAAATTGCTCTCGCACTTCTTAGAGTGGTGGCAAGTGCTTGTGGCGTATGAGCATAATCGATTACAACCAAAGGTGTACCACTTGCTTTGCTAACGACAACCTGAAATCTACCGGGGACCGCTCTTGCCCCACTGATTCCTCTAGCAATCACTTCATCATCTATTCCTAGGGCTGAAGCAATATTTGCAGCCATTATTGCGTTTTCAACTCCTACAAGACCTCCCCAGTCAAGTGAAACATCTTTTTCTCGAAATCTAAATTTCACACCTCCACCAACTGCCTTAATATCACTGGCTTCAGAATGGTCTACGCTTATAAGAAGCACCGAGCCATCTTCCCTAATCAATTGCCCCAAGCGCTGCCCCCACTTATCACCAGTATGGACAATTGCAGTAGTTGCCCTTTCTGGCTCAAACAGAATTGATTTTGCTTGAAAATAGCTTTCCATATCTTTGTGAAAATCTAAATGGTCCTGAGAAAGATTAGTAAATGCGACTACATCAAATTTAATTCCGTCTACCCGATGCTGGACAAGTGCATGACTCGAGACCTCCATAATTACGGCTTTTTTGCCAGCATGTACCGCATCATACATTATTCGCTGAATAGTTGGCGACTCTGGTGTAGTCCGAGCACCGCCAAGTGTGCCCACTAAAGATACCCCCATGCCTTTTGTATTCAAAATTGACTTCAAAATGTAGGTAACTGAGGTTTTCCCATTTGTGCCTGTAACTCCAATCGTGATTAAATGTTCACTTGGATTTCCGAAAAACTTACTACTTATTTTGGCCATTGCCTCCCGCGAATTTTTGACGACAATCTGAACGATATCTACTTCTACCAAATGTTCAACCAGTGCCGCTTTTGCACCTTTTTTCTTAGCAGCTTCTACGTAGTCATGCCCATCATCTTTCCCCCCTTTTAGAGCACAAAATAAAGCGCCTTGTAGTACGTCTCTGCTATCAAAAATTATTCCCTTAATCTCAATACTGTCTAGTTCTTCGAGCGATTCCCCAACGCTAAGCAGTTTATCTACAGTAGGCAACTTAACCTGCACATTTTCAAGTTCGCTAACTAATTCTAAAAGTGGTTTTGAAATGTAAATATCGTTCATGGCTTACTCGGTGGCGCTATGTGGTAAAGATGGAGCGCATAACTCATTATCTCTGAAAATACCGGTCCTGCTTCTGAACCTCCATAATATCCTTTTGGAGAGTCGAGTATGACAATAGTTGTAAGCGCGGGATTCTCCACGGGAGCAAATCCTACAAAAGTTGCCATGAACTTTCCTGGCAAATATCCCCTTCCGAAAGGATCTGGAATCTGCGCACTTCCAGTCTTTCCAGCCGCATTATATCCTGGAATTTCTGCTAGAGGAGCTGTTCCGTTCTGACTAATAACACCTCTTAACATGCTTTTCAGCATTTGATCAATACTTGATGAAACAACGCGATGAGCTCCACTTTCTGGAAACTTAGAAACTACTCCGGAAGAGTTTACTGTTCCTACAACTAGTCTCGGTTTAACATATACTCCATCATTTGCAACAGTATTGTAGGCATCAAGAATTTGAATTGGAGTAACTCCAATATCTTGACCAATTGGCATAGAGCCAATTGCTGTGCCGGACCACGTTGGTAAGGGTTTTAAAATTCCAATTGATTCACCGGGAAAATTCAGCCCACTTGGTTGATCGAACCCGTAACTGAGAAGATACTTGTAAAGTTTTTGGGCACCAAGCTTCTCTGCAATTTCAATGGTTCCAATATTTGAGGACTGTTGAATTACTTGACTTGCACTTAATAGCTCATCTCCATGAGATTCTGCGTCATGAAATATACTTCCATCAATGTTTAAGTCAGGTGGAACGTTTAGCTCTGTGTTTGGTGTAATAATTCCGTTGGCTAATGCACCAGTAAATGTTGCAATTTTCATTACGGAGCCTGGTTCAAAAACCTGGGTGAATCCCATTGGATTAGTAGAAGATACTACGTAGCCAGAACTTGATTTAGCTAAAACTGTAGATTGTTGAACTTTTGGCACTGATACAACGCTTGACATTGCTAATATCCCACCTGTCTTTGTATCCATAACGATTGCAGTGCCATTTAGAGAATTTGTACTTGCAACTTGATTAGCTAAGTACTGCTGGACCTGATACTGTAATGACTGATCTATTGACAACATAAGACTTTGACCCTGTACCGCTTGATGTAATGTTTTTAATCCACCTGGCAATACATTTCCACTCGTCACCAGAGCTTGCTCTAAACCAGAACTGCCAGATAGCTGTTTATTCCAAATATCTTCAATCCCGGAAATTCCTACAGAATCTTGGTTAACAAGTCCAATCAAGGATTCAAGAGTCGTACCATTTGTATCAGTCCGTAACTGTGCATAGCTTGAATAAACGCCGTTAACTTTTTGTACATTTTTTGCCACAGATGGACTAACCATTTTATCTATATAAACGAATTTAGTTTTTTGAGTAAGTTCAGAGTACAAAGTTGCGTAGCTTAGACCTAACATTTTTGAGAGTTGTAAAGCAGCCTTTTTTGGATCTGCAATTTGTTCAGGATCAGCAGTTATTGAATCCATTGGAATAGAAGTGGCAAGTAAATGACCATTTCTATCATAAATATTTCCTCTAGTAGCAGGCAAAGCTATGTACTCGACAAACTCTCCGGCACCGTGTTGTGCGTACTGCGAGCCTGCAATTCCTTGAACATAGATAACCCTTGCACTTAGAAGCGCCAAGACTACTAAGAATGCCAGCCTAAAATAACGTAGTCTTTTGTCTGAAAATCGGATCTTTTTTTGCTTGAGCTTTATTGGCTTGAATGAAGCCAAATTAAGATTCTTGGTCGCGTTATCTCTGACTGTTTTAATCGCTGATGTCATTCGTGCGGTATCCATAAAATCAAAGACTTTGTTCTGGAGTGAACCGCCAATTTTACTTCGAGGAGGGTTGGCTTTAAAGCTGCCTTTTCTATTCAAGTTCGACTTAGGTTTTAGGTCAACTCTACGACTCAATGTTTTACTGTTCCATTCGCAATGCTTGAACTGGTACTTGGTCCAGTATTCGGCTGTGAAATATAAATAATTGTCGAAGGAGGAGACATGCCAAGTTGGTTCTGAGCAATTCCTACGATGCGTGACGGACTCTCTAATTTTGCTAGGGTTGCCTCCAAGTCCTTATGCTGACTTTGTTCCGATGTCAAGGTCAAAGAGATTGAATTTAATTTCATTTGCCTTTGATCAAGTACTCCCCTTGCAGCTACAGTGGCAAAGATTGCAAAACCTAGAAGGAGTCCCAATGTCACGACAGCCAGCTTTTTATGAGTTTTCTTGGGTACGACTTTTAGGACGTGTTTTGGCTTTAATTCAACCTTTTTTTGAGTGCCTTTACGTCTAATTGGTGCTGCGTTAACTCCCATTGCTGCCTCCGAGAACTAACTCTTTTTTTATTCGACGGACGGCTCTTAAGTGAGCACTTTTTGACCTGGGATTTTCGCCGAGTTCACTAGGGGATGGCCTTAATCCCTTCCTAGGTCCAAGATATGCAAAAGATTTTTGTGCACCGCATACACATGGAAGCTGAGGGGGGCAGACACAACCACCTGTGACGCCTAAATCAAATAGTCTTTTAACTTCTCTGTCTTCTCCTGAGTGGTAGCTAATCCCGATTACCACACCATCCTTTGCAACGACACTCATGGCATTTTCAATTCCTTTTTGCAACTGACTCTTTTCATCGTTGACGAGGATTCGAATGGCTTGAAACGTTCGTTTCGCTGGATGCCCACCTGTACGTCTTGCACTTTGTGGAATTGCATCTCTTACTATTGATGCAAGTTGAGTCGTTGATAGGATTGGCCTCGACCTAACGATAAACATCGCAATTCTTTCAGCAAATCGTTCGTCACCAAAATCTCGTATCACCCTTGCTAGCTCTTCTTTAGAGAACTCATTTACTACCGAGTCAGCACTTAGTTTAGAGGACTGATCCATTCTCATATCAAGTGGACCTTCGTGATTAAAGGAGAATCCTCTACTGCCATCATCAACCTGCATGGAACTCATACCAAAGTCAAATAAAACTCCGACTATCTCTTCATGCAATTTAAGGCTACCTATTAGATCAAAAGTTCCGTGAATAAGTTCGTACCTTCCTTCGAACCCATTCTCTTTAAACCTTCTGTCTGTTATTGACAAAGCTTCAACATCTCTATCAATACCTATGACACGAATGTCATTTCTTAAAGAAAGGATATCCGTTGAGTGTCCGCCTGCACCAATCGTTGCATCTACAAAAGTACCCGGTGCCAACGACATCACTATCTGACTTATCTCATTATGCAGAACGGGAGTATGTCGAATTTCTAGATTTTCTACTTTTTCAGATGCCTTAGCTCTTGCACCTTCAGCGGAACTGAAATTAAATCCTGAATGTGAGCAGCTCCGAAAACTATGTAGCTCCTCAGTCGAGACTTCAGACACTCGATCTGCGTTTTCTCGTTGGAAGTGAGCTGGAGAGAAGGCTTCCATTGCGCTGACTGAGGAGCTACAAAGTTCGCGGTAGATCATGCAACATCCATTGGCATTGAATCGATCGCTAACCATTTTTCTTTATTCCAAATTTCCACCCTATTCATTACGCCGTTTATGACTATTTCGCCACTTAAATTTGCAAACTCTCTTAATTTTAAAGGAATTGGCAGTCTTCCCTGAGAATCTACCTTGACTTCTTGAACGCTTGCCGCCCACCTACGTGCCAAGTTTCTATCTAGTAGTGCGCCTTCTTGATCAGATTCAAGTCGCTTTACAGCTTGAGATTCAAACTGCTCAGCAGTCCATAACGCTAGGCACCCATCATCATGAACAGAAAGATAACTATTATCAGAAAAATGTTTCCTAAACTTTGATGGAAGTACGACACGACCCTTCTCGTCAAGAGCATGCTCATAAGCTCCAACAAACCACGTCAACCTGCAAAACTTCCTTTCAATAAGTGGGCTTCCCTTTTGAACCACTTTAAGCCACTTTATTCCATTTTGCCCCACTAGTCAAGAAGTTTTACTACATTATTTAGTTATCGAACATACGTTCCTCTTTTTTATTTTGAACTTTCCACATTTTGTCTCCTGCATCCGATAACTTATTTACGTGTGTGATCTGATTAGCTCTTTAGCACTTCACCCTTTAGTATCTCACATTTAACCTCTTTTAAGACAGATTAATCCTGAATCCACCGGAAAATAGTCAATCTTTGATTTTTGGAGATATTTTGTAGTTTCGGTCTATAAAGATTTCACTTTATTTAAGACTTTTATCTTGCTTTCCGCACCTAGGAGCAGTGTTTTACGCTCCCACAGATTGATTACTTAAATCGGTTTGGCGAGATCCCAAGTAGATCGAGAATCTGCACTGGAGTTGTAGTTTTGAGAGTTCTGAGTAGAAAATCTGAACAACTTCACCATTTTTGTCATATAGATAATCTTGTGTCGCGCCATTGAAGATCTCGAGTATGCGGGTTGCACTTGGCGCTTCACATGCGCGATCTTCTGGATAGAGAGATAACTCCTTTAATTTAAAGAGTGATCTGCAGCGTATCTCTCGTTCAATGAGTGCCTGGACAACTAACGCAATGAAGTGACAGCACGAAAGTCCTTCAATTCGTGCTGGATCTTTCAAAAATACTGGTGCAACAAGTTGGACTCCTTTGACTTGACTATGGCTGCGTTCAAGATTTGGCTGATATTTGTAAGCGACTAGTACTTCGGCACTCGTGAGATCCTTTTGGTTTGTTACTAATGGAAAACATTCGTCAGAACAGGCATCTGCTGCTACTATATCTTCACGAACTGCAAAGGTAACACGGTGAACTATCTGGGTAAGTTTACGATATCTGGT
>JAJYFT010000123.1 GCA_021790815.1 Actinomycetes bacterium | reverse complement strand
ATGCAGTGGAGTCAACTGAATATCCTTGATAGAAGCACTCTTTTTAATGATTTAGAACAGTCCAGTTACATGTATTTTATTCATTCCTATGCCATTAAATTTGATGAAACCGAGGGTATCGACCAAATTTCTTTAGCGACCACTAATTATGGCATGTTAATTACTGCCGCCGTTCGGAAAAATAATATTTTCGGGGTTCAGTTCCATCCTGAGAAATCAGGTGTGAAAGGACTGAAGTTATTAGAAAATTTTGTGAATATGACGAGGTGAGTGGCTTTAACTGAGCTTTAAGCTCAAAATCGCACAATGTATTTTAACCAAATTTTAGGAAGAGTTCTGTGGAATTTTTAAGTTAATCTCAAGCTAGGCTTAGAGAATGATTCTATTCCCTGCAATTGACTTGATTGATGGTCGATGCGTGAGACTTTATAACGGTAGGTTTGAAGAGCAAACTGATTTTGGCAATCCAATTGAAGTGGTCAAAGAGTTCGTTGATTCTGGCGCACTGTGGATACACGTTGTAGATCTGTCAGCAGCGAAATCAGGGAAGCAATCTCAACTTAGCGTTATCGAAGATTTGATCAAAGCTGCAAAAGATGTCAATGTGCAAGTTGGTGGAGGCGTTAGAGATGATACTGCGGCAAAAGCTCTTTTAGATATAGGAGCCTCAAGAGTAGTTTTAGGTACTATAGGTATTGAAAATCCTGAGCTAGGGATAGATCTGGCTAGTAGATGGCCAAAGAAAGTGGCACTAGGGATTGACTTAAAAGATAATTTCGTAGCTATAAAAGGGTGGACACAAAGTAGTTCTTTGACGTTAGAAGGTGCTCTTGATGTGTTTGGGGATCGATTGGAACTATTTGGGGCACTAATTGTTACAGACATTTCAAAAGACGGTGCATTAAAAGGTCCTAATAAGGAGTTACTTCTAAAAGTGCTATCTTTAGTAAAAATTCCAGTTATTGCGTCAGGAGGAGTTTCGTCATTAAGCGATTTAGAAAACCTTAACTCAATTGATTTGGACGGAACAAAGTTACAAGGTGCAATAGTTGGAATGGCAATACATCAAAGGATATTTTCAGTGAAAGAGGCGATTGAAGTTTGCAAAATATAAGAGTTATACCGTGTCTTGACGTCAAATCTAAAAGAGTTGTCAAAGGTGTTAACTTTGTTAATCTTAAAGATGCGGGTGATCCAGTTGAACTTGCAAAGTTTTACAACGATGAAGGTGCAGATGAGTTGGTCTTTCTTGATATAACAGCATCTTCCGATGAACGAGACACAATATTAGATGTTGTTTATAAGACTGCTGAAGAGGTATTTATTCCTCTTACGGTAGGGGGTGGCATCAGAACGATTGATGATGCAAGAAAGATATTAAAAGCTGGTGCGGATAAAGTTTCAGTAAATTCTGCTGCTTTAAGTCGCCCAAATCTAGTTAGTGAGATTGCATATGACTTTGGAAACCAGTGTGTTGTTGTGGCAATTGATGCACGTAAGACGAGTGAAAATGGATGGGAAATTTATACACATGGCGGAAGAAACCCAACTGGCATAGACGCACTTATCTGGGCAGTAACCGTTGAAGGTCTAGGAGCTGGGGAACTACTCGTTACTTCAATGGATAAAGATGGGACGCAAGATGGCTATGATCTTTCTTTGTTGGCTGAATTGAACAAAAGAGTTAATATCCCAATAGTAGCTTCAGGAGGAGTCGGCAAGTTGAGCCATTTTATCGATGGGGTAAAGATTGGTCACGCAGACGCTTTACTTGCAGCTTCTGTATTTCACTTTGGCACGTTTTCAATTGCCGATACAAAAAAAGCACTTGTAGATGCAGGAATTTCTGTAAGAGTTTGATTGTAGAAGTAGTAAGTTACGATCCAAGTGAAGTTGTTGGGTTTGTTTTGCAAGAATTTGATGTGAGAAACGCGTTAGAAATACCAACCGAACTCCCTTTCTTTGACTCCAAAAATGATATCTCTTTTGAAGTGCTTTGTGCGGCAATCTGAACTGTTGTGCCGATGGCTGCAGCTCCAACTCTAAATGCATTAATATCCGTTACAGATAGTGCTTGAGCTTGTGATTTTGCGTTGATCATCACTTGCGCAAAACTCTGCACTACTGTTATCATTTTTTCTCGAGTAAGTTTCCCTTTTGGATCGTTTGGAATTGGCGTCGAAACTACTTGACTCTCCAGAGCTGAGATAGTGCTTGAGACTTCGTTTATATAGTTAAGAAGCGTTACTTGTGCAGTGTTTAATGAGGCTGAATTGTGAACACTCGCCAAGAAAGCTGCAGATAAAGTATCTAGTTTTGCTTCATTTGCAATAAAAATATCACAAATACTAGATGCCCAGGTAGCTGGGGCAATGTAACCTTTTGGAAGTGTTGTTGTTTCGGTTGAATGTGAGTTTGGTGAGCAATTCGTCAAGCCTAGTCCGAGTACTAATATGCATACGGGTAGAGCGAGAAAGTTGGATTTGTTAGTTAGAAGTTTGAAAATTTTTAGCATAATTAAATAAATGTCAGTCGAGCTGGCAACTTTTATATCTATATTGTACCAAACATGGCAAAATAACAACTACGGTAGAAGTATTGTGAGTACAAAACAACCAATTTCAATGACAGCAGACAGACTATTAGTTCAACTTCCCCAAGGTGAGGGCGAACGTCGAAGTAAGAGTGGAATATTAATCCCGGCCACTGCTCAAATATCAAAGCGTTTAGTATGGGCTGAGGTAGTGGCAATAGGACCAAATGTAAGGACTATTCACATGGGTGACCAGGTGCTTTTCAACCCAGAGGACAGATTTGAGGTTAACGTGCAAGGTGAAGAGTACTTAATTTTGCGTGAAAGGGACGTTCATGCTGTTGCTTCGGATCGAATGGATGGTGGAACAGGACTTTACTTATGAGTGATACAACTATAGATTCAAACGATCACAAGTTTTCTAGCTCGAGTTTTAGACTGGTAATTGAATTGTCTGATCTTAAATTGAATAGTGAGGGTCTAATACCAGCGATCGTTCAGGAAAGTACGTCTAAAGAGGTTCTGATGATGGCTTGGATGAATTTAGAATCTGTTAAAAAGACAGTAGAAACTGGTCGAACTTGGTTTTGGAGCAGGAGCAGGAAAGAGTACTGGCAAAAGGGTGAAACATCAGGGGATAGGCAGTGGGTAAGAGAAATATTTTATGACTGCGATAGCGATGTGCTTTTGATCAAGGTTGACCAAGAAGGGAACGGTGCATGCCATACCGGTAACTACTCTTGTTTTTTTCGCGAAGTTGCAACAAGATTAGATTGAAAGATCTATGAGCTTAGATTTTAAGTATTTCCCGTCTAAAGATGAGTGGACCAAGAACACTCAAGGTTTCGATATTGTGCCAGTTTGGACTGAACTATCTTCAGATATGCTTACTCCAATATCCGCGTATAAGTTGCTTGTTGGAGATAGTGAAGGGTTTTTATTAGAGTCTGCAGAACATCAAGGAAGGTCGGGACGCTACTCATTTATCGGTCTTGATACGTTAGGGATTCTAAAAAAAGATGGTCCAAATGTCTCTTTTAATTGCGTGAGTACTGAATTCTCAAGAAAAATTCACACAAAAGTCGGATTTTTAAGAGCGTTAGAGTCAATATTGACGAGTACCAAAACTCCTAAATTTGATTCTTTGCCACTTTTACAAAATGGTCTTGTTGGCTATATTGGGTATGAAATTGTGAGGGAAATTGAGAGACTCGATGAGGTTAAAGATGACGTCTTTATGACGCCTGACGCTGAGATGTTTTTGCTTGGTACCCTGGTGGCTTTTGATCACTGGAAGTCAAAAATATTCGTAATTAGAAATAACTTTGTTGACGCTAATAGTGGCGACGAATTAGATGAGATTTACGAAAAGGCAACTGAGTACATTAATAATTTAGTTCTTAAACTGTTAACTCCGATTACCCTTGATTTAAAAACACCAGACTTCGACCGTAAAGTTGAGGTGAATCTTGAAAATCGATCAATGGCAGCGGACGATTATATACGAGCTGTTGATGTTGCAAAGGAGTACATAACCCAGGGCGATATTTTTCAAGTTGTTTTATCTCAAAGGTTTAACTTTAAAATAGATGTATCACCTTTTGAAATTTATAGGATTTTGCGCCAGGTCAACCCTAGCCCATATCTCTACTACCTTAGTTTTAGTGATTTAAGCGTGGTTGGTGCATCGCCAGAGCCAATGGTAAGGCTCGAAGGCGAGAAAGTCATTTCAAGACCAATCGCTGGAACAATAAGACGTGGAAGCAATGACGAAGAAGACAAACTGTTAGGAAGTAGGCTCAAAGAAGACCCAAAGGAGCGAGCTGAACACATAATGTTAGTTGATTTAGCGAGAAATGACGTGGGACGGGTATGTGAGTTTGGAACCGTAAAAGTCGACGAACTGATGACTCTAGAGTATTACAGCCACGTTATTCATTTGACCTCACAAGTTTCAGGGACATTAAAAAAAGACTTAAATGCAGTAGATGTGTTAAGGGCAACACTTCCAGCCGGAACACTTTCTGGAGCTCCAAAAGTTCGTGCGATGGAAATAATAGATGAACTAGAAATTACAAGGCGAGGAATCTATGGTGGAGTAGTCGGGTATTTTGACTTTTTTGGCAATTTAGATACTGCAATAGCTATTCGAACCCTTGTAGCGCTGAAAGATGGACGAGTACAGATCCAGGCTGGAGCTGGAATAGTGGCCGACAGTGATGGCGAGAAGGAAAACCAAGAGTGTATAGATAAAGCCGGGGCGCTTCTTAAAGCGCTAAGTGCACTTAGATAGTTGCCGTGGAAAATTTACATGGTATTAAAACAGTAGATAGGGACTTTATTCAAGTCGAGGGAGAAGACGCAAAAAGCTTTTTGCAAAGTCAGTGTTCCCAAGATATTGAAAAGATTGATGAAAAGAACTTAAGTTTAATTCTTAATCCGAATGGGAAAGTGGTTTCTTTACTTAGAATTTCAAAATTTAAAGATGGCTATTTACTGGATTTAGATCGTGGAGCATTTGATGTAGTTAACGATCGATTACAGAAATTTAAGATCAGGGTTAAGGTTTCAATACAAAAGGCGAATTTCAATGTATTGCGCTCTTCGGATTTAACCCTACTTATGGAATTAAGAGAACGGCTTCAACTAAATGAATTTTTAGTTGTTCCGTTTAGATGGAACGAATATGAAGCATTTGACCTATTCTTTGAAGGAGAAATCGATAGCAAATGTGCTGAATTTAGTGCGTTTGATCGAATAAGTATAGGGTTCCCAAGGTTTGGAAATGAAATAGATGAGTCGACGATAGCCCAAGAAATACCTGGACTTGTTGAAAACTGCGTAAGTTTTACTAAAGGCTGTTATACAGGTCAAGAGCTTGTTGCAAGAGTTGATTCTAGGGGTAGCAATGTCAGGAAACTACTCACTTCGTTTGAGGTTAAAAAAAGCTTGCCTTATTCAGTGTTGCCAGGCAGTAAAATCAAGTTAAGTGATACTAAGCAATTCGAAATAACTTCATTTACCGCGACTGACGATCAAGGCGGAATTGGAATGGGATTCATGCCAAGAGGTGTGAATTTTCACGTATTGCCCGAAAAACTCCTAATAAACGACGAAATTGAGGTTTTTGTCAAGTTTTCTCCGTTTTCTTAATACTTTCTTAACAACTTCTTCATACTATCTAAAAAAGAAGAGATTTTAATCATAGTTATCAGAACAAAAAGTTTTGACAAAGCTCGAAAGAGCGAAAGGAGATTTAAATGAAAAAATTCATGTTACCCGCAGCAGTTGCAGTTTCGGCAGTCCTAGGAGTTGGTGGATACTCACTTGTGTCAAACTCCACTACCCAACCGGTCGCTCTAACCGCTTCTTCAACTCAAAAGACTGTTCCCCCAGTGAAATGTCATCCTAAGGCAGCAAGTGGATCGTCAGC
>JAJYFT010000122.1 GCA_021790815.1 Actinomycetes bacterium | reverse complement strand
GCCATATACTGGTGAGAAGGATCAATTTATGGCGGAGGTGCAGATGCCGCCAGGTGGCTGTGTCCCAGAATTTAATGTGTCCAAAGGCCTAGGCAAATGGGGCCCTGTTCCAGTACCACCTTGGCTAGAATGATTGTAGTTCGTCAAAAAAGGAAGGAACTTGGATTGGCTTAGATGGGGATGAAGCAGTTGATGCAGAGATTTGCAGATCGCGATGACAGTGCTTCATTAAATTTCCGCGACTGGTCGGTTACCAGTCCTGGTCTAGTTGAGGCCAGCGCCCTGTTCGTTCCCAGGTCATTTTCTACTGGTGGCAGTTCAGATAATGAGACGACTCATCACCTGAAGAGAGCGTGTAACACCAGTAACAATACTGACCGTGCTTGAAGAGGCGAGAACGACTCCCAGACTAGTGAGAAAGAAGTTCGGGAGATGAACCTCGAAAGAAATGCATCATAATGAGTAGACTCACTACTTGTTACTCAGATGGAACGGTAGAGGAAGGTCTCAATAATAACGTTTTTGTTCAAATTGGATCTGACGTATATGGTCAAATAACAACCATTGCAGCTGAAATAACTCTCAGAGTGTGGTCAAATATTGATATAGCAGGTTTTTTGAATTGAAACTGCCCTACTACTTTTTGTGTAACATCGCATTGGTATATGTCTTGCCCTATTAGGTTGTGAACGGCAGTATGAATTAACTACAGATTTTGCGTTAGAACTGTAATCTTTCCTGGTAATGATTTGAAATGTTTAGACTAAATTCCTAAGAGGCTTGAGGTTTTCAGAATGGGATTGGTTTATAAAGTAAAGTTAGAGTAGATTATGATTAAAGTTGCAGTTTTGGGAGCCGGTGGGAAAATGGGCATAGAGGTTTTAAGAAGTGTCTCAGCTGATAAGGACCTTGAATTAGTTGCTGCAGTTGATCCAAAGCTTCAGGGGATAGACGTTAGACAAGTTGCTGGGATTGAATGTCAGGGGCTTGAATTTTTGAGCGATATTGAATCGTTAGAAGATGCCATGCCTGATGTCGCAGTTGACTTTACAAATGCTAAAGCAGCCATTAAAAATATAAAGTTCTTAATTTCCAACTCGATTCATGGAGTTATTGGTACTTCAGGAATAAGTGAAAATGAAATCGCTGAGGTTAAGAAACTTATGATGGATGACAATTCGAATGTGAGTCCAAAGCTTCCGGCCAATATAGTAATGGTTTCAAATTTTGCAATAGGAGCAGTGCTAATGATGCACTTTGCGGAAATTGCAGCTAAATTTTTCGACCACGTTGAAATAATCGAAGAACATCACGACCAAAAAATCGATGCGCCATCTGCAACGGCGATTACAACTGCTAACCGAATTATGCTTGCTAGAAGTAACTCAGAAGCTGTATCTTTTCTAAACGATAAAACAGTTCACCATACGCTGGAAGGATCTCGAGGCGCAAAAGGTCCTGGTGGCATACCTATCCATTCGGTAAGAATGAGAGGATTGGTTGCTCATCAAGAAGTGCTATTTGGAACCGATGGTCAAACACTGAGCATTAGACATGATTCAATGAGTAGAGCATCATTTATGCCTGGTGTGATTTTGGCTATTAAAAAGATCAATGAAATTAAGGGTTTAACAGTTGGGCTAGACAAGCTTTTAGGCCTTTAGTAAAAGCGTGCGAGGGCTATATGTACATGTTCCGTTCTGCAAGAAAAAGTGCGATTTTTGTGCATTTGTAACCTATGAGAATAAAGATTATCTAATTGATGCTTACCTTAAGGCAGTCATTAAATGTTTGCAAAGAATTGACTTGTCGGTTTTTGATACCCTTTACTTTGGAGGCGGCACTCCTAGTATTTTAGGAAGTGAAAGGATTTCAAGTATCTTGTCTATTGTTGGCAAGAAGTCTGAAGTTACTGTTGAGTGTCATCCTGACGATATCACACAAAAATTTCTAAAAGATCTTCGAAGTGGAGGTGTTACAAGGCTTTCACTCGGAATCGAAGCTATCGACCAAGAGGTGCTCAAAGATATTGGTCGAGAAAAGCCTAGCAGAGATATATTTCAAGTTGTTTCAGAAATAATTGATACAAAGTTTGACGTATTTAGCATAGATCTTATATTCGGATCAAGAAAGGAAAGTGTTGATCTGTGGATTTCAACGCTTGAAAAGTTAGCGGGCATAGTGGATGGCCCAAATCATATGAGTATTTATTCGTTAACTGTCGAGAATGGTACCCCACTTAAGAGGGATTCAAATAGACATCCAATTGAGAGAGACCTCGCACTCAAGTATAAAATTGCAGACCAAATATTAGCTGGGTATGGTTTTAGCTGGGAGGAAATTTCTAACTTTTCAAAAGCTAATAGTAGAAGTATTCATAACGGCATCTATTGGAGCAGGGGAGAATACTTAGGGGTAGGCGTTGGTGCGCATTCTTTTCATGGTGGAGTTAGGAGCAAGAATGTTTCAAATATTGAACGCTTCATAGAAAAGGTAAATAAAGGCGAGTCTGTGGTTGTCTACGAGGAAAGTATAACTCATGAAAGTAAAGTAATTGAAGAAACGTATCTGGCACTTAGAACTCCAAAAGGTATCTCTAGGGATTCACTTTTTAGTTCACGACATGCTAAATATCTCGAAAAATACTTTGAATTGAATTCGAACGCAGTTCTAAACGTTGACGGTCGTCTCATTGCAGACGAAATCTTTTCGATGCTTGACGTTAGAGGATAGTAACTAGCTATTCTGTATTGAAAGGACTGACTATTTTCGTGGTGTAAGCCAAGTTAAGTTTTTTGTCTTATTTAGTGCCTGTGTGAGAGGATGTGACAAAGTACTCTTTAAGTATTCTGAATTTCGTAGCATAATAAAAAGTGATCTTAGATATTGGATCAAGCTAGAAAGGAGATAGCTATGAAAAGGAGAACATTTGATAAGCTATTAAGTTCAGTTGGGTTTGTTATGACTGCGGTGCTTGTAGTCGCAGGTATTTTATTAATGTGGGGTTACTCATTTGCAAATAGTAACGTCCATAACCAATTAGCGGAACAGAAGATTTACTTCCCTCCGCTCGGGTCTAAAGCATTAGCTAGTTCAGAGATAGGCCCTTATCTAAACCAGTATGCCGGGCAACAGTTACTTACTGGCCCTCAAGCTGAAGCGTATGCAAACCATTTCATTGATGTTCACTTAAGTGAAGTTGCAAATGGGCAAACTTATGCTCAAGTAAGTACTCAAGCGCAAGCTGATCCTACCAACACGAAACTGGCAGGTGAAGTTAACACCTTGTTTAAAGGTGAGACTCTTAGAGGCCTACTGCTCGAAGCTTATGCGTTTTGGCAGATTGGTCAAATAGCATTAGACGCAGCGATTGCAGCTTTTACAGGAGCCTTCATTATGCTGGTACTCTCGGTGCTAGGACTAATTCACTTATCGAGAGCTTCACCAAAAGCTGAAATTTAAATAACAGATAATGGAGCCGAGAATTTATCTCGGCTCCATTTTTGCGTTGTGGTGAAAATGACATATTGTTGTATGTATGCCAATGAAATCACCTCCTAAAGAAGTAAGTGGAGCGCGGCTTATTGCATCCGCAGTTTTAAGGCAGAAACCTCTGACATTTACGGCACTTTTTGCAGGAGCTATTTGGACAGTCGCTAAGGTGTCAGTCCCACTGATCTTAGAATTAGCGGTAAATAAAGGCATAATAAAGGGGTCTGTCAGTACTCTTTTGAAGTGGGCACTTTTGATTGGTATTTTAGGATTGATTCAAGGTGGTGCTTCGGCTTTACGAAGATACATGGCTTTTTCAATGGCTTTTCATGTAGAAACTGACTTGCGCCAGAGACTGTTTTCACACCTTCAAAGACTCCATATCGCATTTCATGACAAGGCGCAGACAGGTCAACTAATGAGTAGATCGGCTTCAGACCTCGAACAGGTGTCGAACTTATGTGTCAACACGCCAATAACCATATCTTCAATTGTCATCGTTGGGGGAACTTTCGTGATAATGATTTTGATCAACCCAGTGCTCACTCTGTTGACTGTTGGAAGTATGCCGATATTTTTGATAATTGCAAAGCTTTTTACTAAGAAACTGTCTGGAGTGTCAACTGAGCTCCAACAGGAACTAGGGAAGATGGCAACTTTGGTCGAAGAGTCAGTTGTCGGGGTTAGGGCGATTAAGGGATTCGGCGCAAGTGAGGTACTTGTCGATAGAGCTCATGAAAGGGCTGATCGGATTTTCGACCGAGCGTTAAAATCAGCCTATCTAAATGCAAACTACAGTCCATTTCTTTACGCATTACCAGCTTTAGGTCCAGTTGCTGTACTTTGGTATGGGGGATACTTATCGATTAACAGCAAATTTTCAATTGGCGCTTTAATTGCTTTTTTGGCTTACATTAATATGCTACTAACGCCATTAAGGATGGTAGGGTTTTACATAACTCTGATACCGAGATCTCTTGCTTCGGCGAAACGAGTCGGTGAAATACTAAACCTTTCTCCAGTTATTGTAGACAGCCCTCACGCAAAAAAACTTCCCGAAAGTGAAGATCTTGGCGTATCAATTATTTTTGAAGACGTAGGGTTTCAGTACGCAGAAAATAGGTCACCGGTGCTGGATAATTTCAATCTTGAGATTAATAAAGGTGAATCAGTTGCGCTAGTTGGTGGGACGGCATCTGGGAAAACGACAGCCATTAAACTGATTCCTCGTTTCTATGATGTCACGGCTGGTCGTATTCTGTTTGATGGTGAAGACATAAGAGATTTACGACTCTATGACCTTAGAAAAGCTATTGGGTTGGTATTTGAAGATACATTTTTGTTTTCAGATACTGTGCGAGCTAATATTGCATTTTCATTTCCAGAGGCAACAAATGAAGATGTTGAAAACGCTGCGAAGCTAGCTGGTGCGCACGAATTTATAGAAGAATTGAGTGATGGTTACCTAACTGAACTTGGAGAAAAAGGGGTAAATCTTTCTGGTGGACAAAGACAGAGACTCGCACTTGCAAGAGCAATTTTGCAAGATCCGAGAGTGTTAATTTTAGATGATGCAACATCAGCGGTTGATGCATCAAAGGAGCAGGAGATAGTAGAACAACTAGGTGTAGTCATGAAAGGTCGGACTACTATAATGGTGGCGCATAGACCCTCAACTATAGCTCTGGCTGATAAGGTGGCATTCATTGACAACGGACGTGTTGTTGCGTTCGGAAGACACGCTGAACTTTTAGAGAGCTGCTCGGGGTACAGGGAGCTTCACCTTGTGCTGAGTAGGTCAAAAGATGTGAAGAAAGAGTTTGGTGTCTTGGACGTATCGATAAAGGATTTAGATAATGGGAACTGATATTGACCAGGATGAAAAAATATCCTTAAAAGGGTCAAGAGATGTAGCATCCCAGCTTTTTAAATTGCTTGGTCCTTCAAAGAAGAAGCTTCCGGTAATTTTTTTGGTTTTAATTCTTTCAACTATTGCAACACTTAGCGGACCAGCTTTGATTGCATATGGAATCGATCACGGCATACAACGAAAAAATTATAGAGTGCTTGAAACAACTTCGATAATGTTTATTGTATCTATCATATTGGCAATTGTACTATCTAGAATTCAAATTAAGCTAATGGCAAGTACAGGGGAGAAGTTGCTTCGAGATCTCAGAATCAAGCTTTTTCGACATCTCTCAAAACTTTCATTGTCATTTTATGATTCACAGCCTACGGGTAAATTGGTTGCGAGAATGACAAGCGACTTCGATGCGATGGAAGATCTTGTTCAGCAAGGTCTGGTTATCTTTACTACAAACGCACTTTTGTTTTTAGTGGCCTTAATAGTCTTGGCAGTTATGTCTTTGCCTCTGTTTCTAATATCAATTTCTACTTTGCCTCCGTTGATTTTGCTTTCTATTTGGTTTCAAAAACGATCAAAGTTTGCCTACTTAGCAGTGAGAGACAGGATTGGAAAGACACTTACCACACTTCAAGAAGGCATAT
>JAJYFT010000121.1 GCA_021790815.1 Actinomycetes bacterium | reverse complement strand
CAAAGAAGTCTTATCAACTCATTTACGATCAACACTTATTTTTAGCGATAATAAAGACCAAATACATCATTTAAGAGTTTCTTCTACACCAGAACCAAAACAAAAAGCAATCTATGATGCCCTACAGATTAAGGACAAACTTCCAAGAAAACACAAGATAATTGGTAGCTTGTAGTGTCCGAATTATGACCCTTTAGGCTCTCTACCAGGAGAGACTTTCACAGTCAGGAAAGTTGGGTCGAGCTTTTATTAAAGATTCCTGCTTTGGACCTAACTCTTTTTTTCACACTGACACCACTTAGAGCTTCATAGGATTCCCCATATAATCAAATTCTACGGCTCAACGGAGGTAAAACTTGGAAAGTACTGACCTCCTTGAGTTGTACATTCAAGATACGACGAAGTATCGTTAGCAACAACCGATAAAATTTCACCATCATTTACCGCAACGTTATTTAAAATGTCTATCGAATTCGCATTTATTCTGACTTTATTTACTAGTTGCTTTCCATGTGAATCAAAACTATAGATGGTTGCGTTTCTCAAGCTATTTGAATAGTTGTACAGAAGAAGATTACTGCCCGTATTACCAGCAAATGGACAGTTAAAGTTTGCAACTACTGAAAGCTTGGGACTTAAAAATGACTGCTCATTATATCCTCCACTTGAATAATTTCCAATTACTATTATTGGAGAACTCGCGGATACTCCTAATGAAAACACCTGGCCTGAGGGGATAGCAGATGACGAGAGAACGCTGTAATCAACGTCACTGTTTCCAGGCACCATTAGCGTAAAAATACTTGCCGAATTAACGCCAATAATTTTTGCAGTTACCTGCACCTTAGATGCGTCGGGTGACATATTTACAAATCGAACTACTTGACTAAAACCAACTGTTGGGGGTGCGTAATAATTTACTAGTGCGTGAGGGATGCCCAAATTAATCTCGTTTATAACTCCATTGTTTAATGGCATATAGATATAGCTTTGTGCAACGAACAGCCCATTTGATTCGCTGGAAATCTCACCAGCGTAAATCGTTTCATTTGGCATTGACAGATGAGCGTCAATAACGCTGAATTGGCCTGGATTTATAATAGTTCCACTTAATTGATATGGTGAATTCATTCCATCTACGGTCAAAAACCGTACACTAACTACGCAAGGAGTATTGGTTGGATTATAAAGTCCAATTAGATATTCACTTCCTGGGAAAGTACTGCCACTTGGCAAAAACCAAGAAGTTGACTCCTGAGGTGCACAAGGTACGTTTAGCGGACCTATTGAAGTCATTTCAAACCCATTAACACTAGTACCGCCACCATTTATATTCACTCTCGCAAATTGAACTGGTTGTCCAAACAAAGCATCGAGATTTGCAGTCTGATATGTTGATGCTTGTAAGTTAAATTTAATTTGCCTTTTAACTCCATTTGAAATGAGTAAATAGCTTCCACTTAAATTGTGTGACGTCAAATTTTCAAGAGACAGCGTTTCATAAGTAGTTGCTGGATTTGAAAAATACGAGCAGTACCAAGTGGAGTGAGTCGAGCTACTGCTTTTTCCGATAACGGATTCAAGATAATTACTTGATCGTAATGTACTAGTTGATTGAGACGAAGTGATTAACAAAACTGCCAACATAATGGAAACTAATCCAAGCAATATTAGAGTAAAAAAACTTTCTTTTTTCATGTAATTTCGTTACTGCTTTCACTTTTTTTCACTCTCGCGATTTTAACAAATGCTAAAAGCCCAACTCCCACAACCACTACCAGGTCTAATCCTTCTAAATAGTTAAATGAATTCTCACTCTTGGCGCTACTCGCTGACAAACTTTCTTTAACTTCATACGCTCCTGGGCCACTAGGCTCCGGAGTGTATTTTAGGTCTACTTGATTTGAGAACGCGTTAACTAAAATATTTGTGTCGTTTGACTTAAGGGAACTTTCCAAAACAATCCATTGCACGCCGAGTTTGGAAAGGCCACTTCCCAAAGTATCAGTTTGATTATTAAGTGCTTTTTCTAAGAGATTTACACATTTCTTATCATCTAAATAGTTACTGTAGTTTGACGACATATAAGAAGGAACTGTTGATTTTGTTATGGAAACATTGACATCCGAACTCATCTCAACACTACTTCCAGGGACCCCACCAGGTCTTCCTATCCAGAGCGCTTTGTTGGAAGAAAAAGCCACGACGTTATTAATTGCTATATTTGCTGATTGGACCTGATAGAAATTACCATTTAGATAAGATGGCAGTACTGAGATAAACCCAATTGAAATAATTATTACAAGCGCGGTTGCGATCGCATGTCGCAACCCTAAAGAGTACTTTCTAAGATCGTACGCAAATGATGCAACTACAGCAACAAATGAGAACGAAAGTCCTAACAAGCAAAGTGTTGACGTAATGTCTGGAGATGGCAAGTAGATCCTAAGAGATTGATGCGTTTCAAGCACCTCTATGACTATCGACACTCCAACAAAGCATAAACCAATATTCGCTAATGTCCGTCTTTTCCCATGTGTCAAGAGTGTGGCTACCGATATAACCGCCATCACAAGTATCGAAATAACTGGAATGCCAACGTTTCCGTTCGACATGCCAAGTAACTCTGTAATATTTAGTCCGCCAAAGGATCTCATTGATACCCCAGGTGGCACATCCATCAATGAAAAACTTCCATTTCCAATATTCATAATTGACGACAGCACAAAGGGTAAATCAATCAGTACACCAAGCAGAATTCCTAAAACTCCAATTTTAAGAATTTTTACAAAAATGTCTTTTTCGACCGATAGTCTCATATATAACGCATATACAACTATGACTATTGGCATTAAAAACACCGCAATTGGCAACATCGCACATAGAAATGCCGTCCCTACCGCTACTGTAATTACTCTTTTAAAATAATGGCTGTGAACCCTCTTATACTCATCATTTATTGCGACAATTGGGGTTACAGCACGCAATACTGATGGAACGACAACCAGTAGTGCAAGAGAAGATATCGACCCGTTTGCAATATCATTTAATACAACTGGGAATGCCACAAAAAGAATCGGAATGGCAAGTGCGGTTGTAAATTTCGGCAACTCCTTAAAATCAATGAACTTACGGACAAAAAGATTTACTTCGAGCATCCCAAGTGGCAAAAGTGCCAAATAGAGGCAGGTCTTAAACAAGTTAGGGTGCATAAACGTAAGTACTGAGCCAAGATAGTAGAACAGGTAGATAGGCGATCTTGAATAGTACAACGTACTATGCCAACTATTTCCAAAATAAAATAACTGATGCAAAATATCCGACGAGTTAGGCAGTGGCAGATACTGACCAACAAAATTCTGTGAACCAACAATTCCTCGAGTTCCAATTAATAGAAACAAAAAAAACACACTTACAAAAACTATCGATGGCACTATTGATGGATCAAGTCTTAACGCTTTACTTTCAAAACCACGGCGGATCCTTTCAAACCGAGCCATTTCGTAACTACGCAACTCTTTATCCCCTACCGCCCTAAAACTTTTAATTTCACTTCTCGCGGACTTTAAACTTTTTAGGTGGTTAATATTCCACGTGAACGATCTAATTATTGAAAATGATCGTCCGAGCTCCCCTTTAACGGCTGAATACGCAATGTCGAGTACTCCAAGCAAAACTAGTTGAGGAATAATGAACACCAAAGTAAGCAATGTATAAACTTCCAGGACAGTCCTAAGTTCATGACGCCTAATTAGCTCAAATCCTGTTTCTTTTTGATTCGTTGTTTTTCTTCTGTTCGATGCCATTAGCTGCATGTGCTTGCAACTTGCAGATGGAACTACATATTGCCTTGCACCAGCTAACCTTGCTTTCATCCCAAAATTTAGATCTTCACCAAAAAACGATATCTCTTCATCAAAGCCACCAACCTGTTTTACAAGGTCCGCTCTTATAAGTTGACAGCCACCTTCGACATATCCAACTTCTGATTCTTGGTCGTGTTGACCTTGGTCCATCTCCCCTGTTTCGATTCTCTTGACTGGTACGGCGAACTTGTCATAGTCCATTCCGACCGAAACAAGAACTTCATCGGATTCGTAAGAAAGTACTTTTGGACCTACTACTCCAGCATTTAGTCGGAATGAATACTCTAAAAGCTTTCTTAATGTATCACTTTCTACAACAACATCGTCATGTAAGAGCCAAAAATGAGTAGCACCTTCCACCATCTTGAAGGCACTGTTATAAGCTGCAGAAATTGAAGTACAGTTCTCCTTGCGTGCATAGAAGGCGCTAGGCATGACTGAAGAAATCGCAGCTAACGATGAATTATTGCCAGTATCGATCACTACGATTGAAGCAATTTCGACGTCTTGGGAAGCAATTGACTCAAGTACCTCTGACACAAAAGGTCCAGGATCGCACACAACTAGAACGGCCACGACTCTTGGTAAAATTTTTTCCATCGACTATTCGAGGCTACCTTACCTGAGCTAACAATATTTAAAAGTAGGTATTCTTTTAACAATATGCGTATTATTTTTAACTTATGCTTGCAATAGTTTGCACTATGCTATACTATGGATATGTGGACACACCACGTGAACACAAGTTATTGATTATTTAATTTAAAGACAGGAGAAAATATGAACTACATATCAAAAACAGTAGAAGACTCAGTCAAGACAGTCGGAGAAACGGCAAAAGATGCATTTTACATTAGTGTCGGGCTCGGTGTTATGGGTTTTCAAAAAGCACAAGTAAGACGCCAAGAGATTAAAAGACGTCTAAATGAGCCCATTTCAACGGTTGAGGCCCAAGTTGCTGACGTGAGATCAACACTGACTCAAAAACTACTAGAGATTGAAAAATCGATCGATAGCGTTCTTAGCAATGTTGAAGGATTTGTTGAGCCACTTGAGGCAAAACTACCAGAATTTCCACGAGAAATTGCTAAAAATGCCAAGGAAAAAGGACGTGAATTCAGAGTTCAGGTCAGAGAATACTTAGAGAAAATAAGCTAACTTTCTAATTTAAGCTTGGATCGCCAATATTCAAGGGTGTCAGCAAGAGTAGTACGTAAATCTATTGTTTGTTGCCACCCTGTTTGATCTACAAGCTTTCGATTGTTCCCACATAAAACTGGAATGTCACTAGCTCGAGACAGATTTGGGTCTTGTATAAGTTCAATATCACAGTCAACCAAATCCAAATAAATTTGGACCAACTCATTCACGGAATGATGATTGCCACTAGCAACGTTATATATCTCTCCACTTTTGCCGCTTTGGGCTAACAGCCGATAAGCTTTTACGACGTCTCTTACGTCTGTATAGTCTCGTCGGGACTCTAAATTCCCAACAAGTATCTCGGCTTCCTTATTAATCTGTGCACTTACTATTCGTTTCGCTAAAGCCGAAACAACAAATCTTTCAGACTGTTTAGGTCCAACGTGGTTAAAAGGTCTAACTATAATAACGTCTTGGTTCGCCCCTCTGAACTCTTGTAGTCCTATAAATTCACTGGCAACCTTAGATGCAGCATATGGTGTAGATGGTCTCAGTTCACTCGTTTCGGCTAAAGGAAGCTCGTCTTGCGTAACAACACCGTAAACTTCAGCTGAACTTATGATAATCACTCTGGGCGCCTTTTTGAGTGATTTAATTGATTCAAGCAAACACAGAGTACCTAGAGAATTAACTTTAAATACTTCTTCAGGTTCGGCCCACGACTCTCCAACATGGCTTAACGCAGCCAAGTGGTATATAACGTCAGGCTCTAAATTTTTAAAAACGCTTTCAAGCGAACTTTTGTCTCTTATGTCTACCGAGTCTGGGACAGAACTTGTCTCATCGCCACACTCTTCTAGCCACTGTTTTAGCCAACCTCCAACAAAACCACTGCCGCCAGTCATGCACGCTTTCATACGACAACCATACTTCGAAATTGATTATACGTTTTACACATTATTAAGATTTCATTCCTAGTGCAACTTTTCTATATA
>JAJYFT010000120.1 GCA_021790815.1 Actinomycetes bacterium | reverse complement strand
TTGCAGTTTGTGTTGCTCCCGTAGGTGCAGGTTTAATGTCGCAAAACTATCCTATTGCTTCAACTGCTTTGATTTAGCTGCTAAATGTACGAAGTGATGGCAGAAACAACGGTAACGATTCAAGTAAGATAAGTATGGTCAAAGTTTTAATCGTTTGTGGTTAGTAGAGAGAATTGAAAATTGTGGCACATGGTAGTGCAGGAGTAAGCAACAAAAAGGGACATTCACCGGAAAGACGTAATGAGTTGCTCCTTGCTGCAGTTAGAGCAATTCGCAAACTAGGTGCTCAAGCTACGATGTCAGAGATTGCAATTGAGGCGCGATGTTCAAAACCAGTGTTTTACGACTACTTTGGTGATAAAAGAGGCTTGTCAAAAGCAATTACTGACAAAATGCTCGGTGACCTTGAAAATGTCTTTGAGGTGCTTCTTGATTCGAATAAAGACACAAGAGAGACTGTTAGATCTGCTATTGATGTCTTCGTTTCATTTGCAGCAAAGGAACCTGAACTCTATAGATTCTTAGTGCAAGGTACGCTTAGTCCAGGTACTGTAAACAACTTGCCTCCAATGCTTCCTTCTATAGCCGTTGTTATAGTTAAGTATTTAGAGCGCGAGCTGACAAAATCAGGACATGATATTGAACCAGCTGAAACAATTGCCGTTGCAATACTGGGCATGGTATTTTCAACTACTGAATGGTGGCTTGTTGTGAGAGGCTATTTGCCAGATAATTATGTAGAGCATCTAACAGATCTTGTGTGTGGTGGACTATACGGATGTGGCGTTCAGCCTACTGCTCTTGGCAGCGTCTAAACACCAATTAGAAGTTTATTGATATATTAGATATCTTTTGAATGATGACTCGACGGATTGGTTTTAACTGTACAATACTTTTCTTGTACAATATTTTTCTTTGAAAGGTGTCGGAGTCTAATTGGAATAACATTATTTGTTATACGCGTGTTAACGTAGTGTCGTAACTGTTTTGCAATGTTTCGTGCTGGTTTCTTCTAGCGGTTGCCGAGGATTTTAAATCCGTTCTGTTTAGCTGAAAGGTTCCTTTTCTCCAATCGAGCGATAGAGGGCATTAGTTAGAGCATGGGACCTAGGATCTCCGTTAAGGCTTGCAATCATTTTGTTCATTACGTACCCAAATCCCACTTTATGCTTAGAATCAGCCCATCCGTGACTTCCTCCAGCACCGTCATGGCCAAATGCATTCTCGCCTGCATAAAGACTATTTAATGAAGGAAGCATAAACCCTAAACCAAATTTGGTTTCAAAGTAGAGAACCTTGTCTGCTCCGCTTGTTCGTACTTGCGTGGCAAGTTTTAATTGTTCGTCGCTCAACAATCTTTGCCCCTCAACAGTAGATACGCAACTTGCATACATTTTTGCAAGTGACCTTGCATCTGTAATTCCATTTGCTGAAGGTATTTCAGCTTTATATATTGTCTGATTGTTCCAGATTTCCATATCTTTAAGTGCTGGAGACGGAGACATGAGTGCTTTGCCTGTAAGAGTATCAGGTCCGACAAAAGCATCGTATATTTTTGCCATCTCTTCGTCTTCAGGGCGGCCAATCGTCTTGAGATGAGTTACTCTATCTGATAGTTCTTCAGGGAGTCCAATGTAAAAATCAATTCCAAGTGGTTTTGAAACAAGCTTTTCAAAGCAACTGCGAAAACTGACTTCATTTAAAGCTCGTCTAATCAATTCCCCAACTAGCCAACCAAAGGTAATTGCGTGATACCCGTGTTCAGTTCCTGGTTTCCAAATAGGGTTTTGTCTAGCTAAAGCCTGAGTGATTGGGTGCCACGCTACAACATCGTCAAGTTCAAATGATTCCTCAATATAAGGTAAACCTGCCTTGTGGGTTAGAAGTTCTTCAACTGTGATCTCATCTTTACCGTTTTCGCCAAATTCCGGCCAGTAGTAACATACCGGCTTATCGATCTCAAGTATTTTCTCCTGTATCAGTATATTCGCAAGTATCGAAGTGGCTCCTTTAGTGGAGGAAAACACTAGCTGCAGTGAGTCTTTAGTCCATGGTTTATTTGAGCGTGTGTCAGCAATTCCGCCCCAAAGATCTACGACGCATTTTGATTCGATAAAAATCGAAACCGCCGCTCCAATTTCATCGTTGTTATCAAAATTGCTCTTAAACGCGCTAAAAACTGGTTCAAAACCTTTTTCTACAAAACCTTCTATTGTTGTCAATGCAATGTCTCCTTGGTATCGATAGCCAAATAAGCACTATGTCAAAATCTATAATGAATAATGTCAACAGATGTCGTACACAAAATTCTTTACTTTTTTGGAACTGGAAGGCAATAACTCTCTTAAAAATTAGAAAGAAATGACCCTTTGAAGAGAGAACTCTTCTTCGCCCAGCACATTTCGACCATAAGCGTATGAACTTACTTTAAATCACTCTTCAAGTTATTTCAACTTTACGTCAACATTTATATATAAATTAGTAAATTGGACCAGGTTATTAGGGGTCTGATTTTGAAAATGTACGAGAAGAGGGAAACGTTAGCCTTGGAGAAGGTAGGGCTCCTGAGGGCTCAGATGTACATCAAATTGCCTTAAAAACTAAACATATTCCCAAAAAATTGAAAACCTACCCGGTAAGCCTGCGTTGGAACCCAGGATCTGTAGTATTCAATGTTTTAGAAGGAAGAATCAACTGTAACCTGGTTGGTTAGTAGTAATGTTAAATTCGTGAAGAAGCAGACGTTAAGGGACCGAATCATAGAAGCGGCGTATGCGTGTACTTACGAATCGGGCATTTCGAAGCTTACATTGGAAGATGTAGCAAAACAAGCCGGTACTTCAAGAGCGACTATTTATCGATATTTTCCAAAGGGTAGAGACCAGTTAGTTTCGGAGGTAGTTGCTTGGGCTGCGTTTATCTGGCTCGAAGGATTGGTGGAAGCAATCTCTGGAATTGATGATTTTGAGGAGATTGGGGTCAAAGCGATTATGTTTGCTCATAAGTCACTTCTTAACCATGACCTTCTCCAAAAAGTGCTGGACGAGGAACCACAGGTTATTTTACCTCTGTTGACCGTAGAGGCATCAAGAATAGTTGCATTTGTGCACCTTTATGTTGTTACAAGACTTTTTGGAAAGACACTCCCAGAGCACATTGATCGAGACACATTCGCCGAATATATGGCAAGGCTATTGGTGTCTACAATTGTAACTCCAGGGAGATGGGATCTTTCTGATGAGCGCCAAGTTAGAGATTTGGTGCGATGTGAGTTTATGGCTCCTCTAACAACAGGAAGGTGAAAATAATACAAAGTTACATATTTTGTCTCAAATGACTTGACAATGAGACAAATATCGATATAATGTAACATTGATGGCAAACACTTCTGAGTATACAGAGTTGATCTTAAATGCCCAAGACGACACGAACTTGGATCGAATCGTAGATGCAGCACTAACTTGTATTACGCGTTTTGGTATGACAAAAACCTCTGTTGAAGACATTGCTAAAGAGGCTAAATGCTCGAGGGCCACTATTTATAGAATGTTTCCCGGAGGGAAAGATTCTATTTTAGAAGCGGTTGTTGCTAGTGAATTGGGCAAATTCTATAGTGCGGTCGAAGAAAGAGTCGCTAGAATTGATACTCTAGAGGACGCTATTAGTGCGGTGATTAATGAAGCCGGTTTGCGACTTATAAACAATCCAGCACTAGCTACGGTTATTACCCTAGAGCCGGAAGTAATTCTTCCACTATTAGCTTTTGAAAGAATGAATCAACTACTTGAATTTGCTCGACTGATTGGTAGACACCTGCTTGAGCGGTGGATAGTTGATGAAAAATCTGAAAGAATCGCTGAATGGATAGCTAGAATTGTAATTTCATACTCTGCTACGCCAGCTCAGTATTTTGACATCACAGACATAGATTCAGTTAAGAAACTTGTGAACTTGTTTGTGATGCCCGGGATCTCTGTTATGAACGGCAATACTCAACCTTCAAATGGTTGACTTAAAATAAAAGGAGAAAAAATGACGGATATTAGGGAAAGTATGCTGGCAAATCCTGCTGGCGCTAGTAATGCAAATGACTTAGAGGAGATTTTGTCAGTTGTTAATACGGACGTGAATGAGACAATTCATGCTGTACAAGCCAGCTATGAAACAATTTTTACTTGGGATTATGGCAAAGGTGACAAAGTAAAACTTGACAAGCTATATGAAAAAGCGAAAAATTCAATGTGGAATGCTCAGACTGATCTCCCATGGGATTTAGAGGTTGATCAAGAAAAGTTGGCTCAAAGTGAATTTATTAACGCTCAGTCAACTTTCGGTGTTCAAGATCTTTCAGGAACTCCATTTGGATCATGGGGTGAGAAAGAGTGGACACTATTTGGAATGGAAACTCAAAATTGGATGCTAAGTCAGTTTATGCATGGAGAACAAGGTGCATTGGTTTGTACTGCTAAGGTTGTTGAGTCAGTTCCATGGATTGATGCAAAGTACTATGCCTCGACCCAAGTTATGGATGAGGCACGCCATGTGGAAGTGTTCGCAAAGTATCTGAGGGAGAAATTAAATGGCCACTATCCGATAAATGCTCACCTTAGAATGCTTCTAGATGACATTATCCAGGACTCCAGATGGGATATGACATTTCTTGGAATGCAGGTAATGGTAGAAGGGCTGGCATTGGCCGCATTTGGTTTCATACATGCTACAACGCAGGAACCTCTGTTAAAGCAAATGTTGCGCTATGTTATGTCTGATGAAGCCCGACATGTAGCTTTTGGTGTGTTGGCGTTGCAAGATTTCTATCCAAACTTGAGTGCAAAAGAGATAAGAGAGCGCCAGGAGTTTGCATTTGAAGCCGCGGTTAGAATGCGTGACCGATTTTTGTTAGTAGAGGTTTGGGAAAAACTTGGGCTTAAACCAAAAGATGTAATACCTTTAGTAATGAACAATCCAGATCGTGTTGCATTTCAATCGTTTTTGTTCACAAAAATCGTCCCGAACTGTAAAAAATTGGGTTTGCTCGATGCCGGAGACGGTTGGCTTCGCAAAAAGTTTACTGAGATCGGCGTAATCCAATTTGAAGACTGGGCAGACACTGGAGAAGAGTACGATACATTTTCCATCGAAAAAGGTTCAGGAAGTAAATAAGTAATTCTATTTGTAGAATCAAATTAGTAAAGCAGAATCTATCGTAACGTTGTTGTACTGTTTGTTGGTTTTAAGTGAAAATTCGTTCAATTTGGGCCAGAAAATGGTTGGCTGATCAATAGAAAATATTCCTTTCTCAAGTGTATTTGGTTAAAATAGTAAGACATATGCCGAATTGCATGTCGACGTAAATCAGGTATTGGTCCTATTAGGAACGCGCACATTAGGTTTTCTTGCTATTACGATAATTACTGCCAATAACTACCACCAATAGTTACTGGCAATAATTACTGGCAATAACATTTCTGCAACTTGGAAATGTGTCTTAGGCTTGTCAAACTCGTAGATATTTTTTAATTCGGTAAAGTATGTTCTGTGTTAATTAAGGCGTATATATGTAATTTCACACTTATATGGCGCTGCCCCCAAGCTTTTAACTAGTGTTTAGATCTCATGAATGGAAATCAAAAATCTAAAAAATTAAAGCATATATCTTCAAAAGTCGTAGGCTTTAAGTAATGAATCAGTTAGAAAATGTTAACTTAGGTACTGTCATTACGGCGATGGTAACGCCTTTTACCAACAACCTTGAGCTTGATGTGGAAGGTGCTATTGAACTTGCAAAGTGGTTGGTCAACCATGGCAGTGACGGTCTAGTCCTTTTTGGAACCACTGGAGAAGGTCCAGTTCTAAATGACGATGAAAAAGAGCAACTCTTAAAAGCCGTAAAAGAGGCTGTAAGTGTTCCTATTATAGCTAATACAGGTTCAAACGATACTGAGCACTCAATTTACTTGACTGAGTTGGCCCTAGACCTTGGGGCTGATGGAATATTGGCTGTAACCCCTTACTACAACCGACCTCCTC
>JAJYFT010000119.1 GCA_021790815.1 Actinomycetes bacterium | reverse complement strand
CTTTGGCAGGTTTTCAACGATTACAGCAAACTAGGACTTGACCCTTTTGCAATGATCAACTCGGAACTCACTCTTTATCAACAGGCAAGACTTAGATCAATTATTGCTGAAGAGTTAGGTTGGGGTGATGCTGGACTCGCTGTTGGATTGGGCGTATCAATATTTCCAAAAGTGCTAGCTTTGCTTAGCGGCAAACCGGAATTCATAGAGAAATTTGGACACGATAACATAATAGGTTGTTGGCCCATTACTGAACCAGACCACGGAAGTGACGTCATTTTATACGGAGGTAGGTTCTCTGAATTTCCTGGCAAACCAAACTGTATTGCAATCAAAGATGGCGATAGTTTTATAATAAAAGGTCAAAAATCGGCATGGGTTTCAAATGGCACAATTGCACATGCTGCAGCTCTCTTCTGTGCGGTTGATTTAGGAGAGGGCCCAATTGGATTAGGTGGATTCTTGGTTCCACTTGATGAGCCTGGAGTTCGAAAAGGAAAGCCTCTTGATAAAATAGGTCAGCGTGCTCTGAACCAAGGCGAAATTTACTTTGATGACGTCAGACTTAGCAAAGATCACCTAGTACTTCCTCCAGGTGGAGAAGGGCTTGGAATGGATGTTGGGCTTGCACAAGCAAATGCTTTAATGGGCTCAACTTTCGTCGGAGTTGCTCAAGCAGCGTTTGATCTGGCTCTCCAGTACTCTAAAGAACGAGTTCAAGGAGGGGTTCCTATTTTTAACCATCAAAGCGTTAAGGGACGTTTGTTCGTCATGTACAGAAAATTAGAAGCGGCAAGGAACTTAAGCAGACAAGCTGTTCTTAGAAATACTTTAGGCATGCCAAGCCTCCCTCTCGCAGTTGCTTCAAAAGTCACTGCTACTGAAACTGCATTTGAAGTTGCAAGTGCAGCACTCCAAATATATGGAGGCAATGGATTAAGCAAAGACTACCCTATTGAAAAGCTGCTACGCGATGCTAGGGCATCCATGATAGAAGATGGCTGTAATGAAGTCTTAAGTCTAGTTGCAGCAGAAAGACTGTAACCATTGAAAAAATGCGAAACTCAATACAAAAATAACAACTAAACGAAGGAGGCAATTATGAGTGAAACTGCGCAACTTGAAGGTGCGGTTTGGATAGGAGCAAAAGTACTGGCAGCTGACATTCCAGTGTCGGATGTAGCTGCAAGAGCGCTACTTCCTCCTGAGCTTGAACTCGAAGATCCAACGACTGCAACGATATTTGTAGCCGACTACCCTGAAACAACATTTGGATCAGTATACCGAGAAGCTGCAGTTATTTTGCACGCTAAAGATGAAAAAGGTCATCTCAGACATTGTCCATGGATGGTTGTTGATGACGATACTGCTCTTATTCTGGGAAGGGAACTTCTTGGGTTTCCAAAAAAAATGGCTGATATTTCGCTCAAAGAAGAGCAAGGAAGAATCATTGGAGTGGTAACTAGAAAGGGTGCAGAAGTTATAAGGATAGAAGGCGAGCTAGGACCAATAGAATCCTCCCCTAAACCTCTGTTTGCACATCGAATGGTAAACCTCTTTGGATCAATTGTTGGTGGAATGAAACTTTTAGATATCCCTGCTGCAACAGAACTAATACACACTGCGCGATCAGTATCTGGAAAAGTTTTGCTAGGTACTAGTGATCGGGATCAACTAGGCGCACTCGGAACAAGCACCGAATGTAACGCAATCTATATGACAATGGACTTTGGAGGAAGTGGAGCAATGGAACTTCCTGAAGTCTCGAAAGATGTTGATCCAACTTTTGCACTTGGACGTTTCTTTACTCGAGCAATGTAGTCCCAAAACAATGACAACACTCGAATCATCTCATAACATTAGCTCAACTGAGGAAAGCTACAGAAAACGAACAGAGTTCGATGAAGTAGCCTGGGGATCTCACTGTGTCGACTGCTACCCTGGCGGTTGTCCGTATCACGTTTTCATCAAAGACGGAGTAATCGTGAGAGAGGAGGTCCCGGGACCTTACTTAGATGATGTAGGTGTAGTTAGAGATACTCCAGATATGTATCCCATGGGCTGCAATAAAGGTGCGGCTTGGTCTCAACAAACTGACGCAGGTGACAGGATTAAATATCCACTCCGTCGCGTTGGAGAGAGAGGGTCTGGAGAATGGGAAAGAATTACATGGGATGAAGCTTTAAATGAAATTGCAGACGCTTTGATTGACACAATTGAAAATGAAGGCGGTCAAGCAATCTTAAAAGAAGGTACCCCTGAAGTTGGAGCCGGTCTAATGGCGGCAGATCGTTTCTTTAGATTGCTTGGTGGAACAGTCACAGACCTAAACGGATCTATTAACGACTTTGCACCAGGTCACCATCTAACATTCGGTAAATTCTACCCTATTCTAGGTGATGGGGAGATGTTCCGATCTGATGTACTCATCTTTTGGCATCTAAACCCTGTTTACACTCTAATCCCCCATTTTCATAACTTCCCCGAAGCACGTTACCACGGAACGGAGATTATACTATTCTCTCCTGACGTCAGCCCAAGCCATACCCACGTTGACTACCACGTACCAGTTAAATGGGGAAGTGATGCAGCCGTTGCTTTAGCAATGTGCCAAGTCATTGTCGAAGAGGGCCTTGTCGATATTGACTTTGTCTCAACTCAAACTGACCTCTCTCTCTTGGTTCGTGCTGACAACAACAGGTTTTTAAGAGAGTCAGATCTGAGTAAAGATGGAAAATCAGACCAATTTTTCCACGTTGATGACTCTTCGAATATAATACCTGCCGATAGAACTAATTTGAAAGTTCCGTATGAGCCTTCGCTTGATAAAAAAACTACTGTCACTTTAGAAGATGGAAAATTAGTCGACGTCTTCCCTCTTATGGTCAGGTTAAAAGAACACCTAAATGAGTACACACCAGAAAAGGTAGAACGAATCGCTGGAACAAACCCTGAAACGTTGAGAACTCTTGCTAGAAAGATTGCAAAAGGTCGCACAAGAATAATCATGGGAATGGGTGCCAATAAGGCATATCACTCAGACCTCTACCAACGAACGATGAATCTCCTTTTGGGCCTCAGTGGAAACTGGGGCAGACAGGGTGCAGGAATAAACTGCTGGGCTGCTACTCAAATTGATGGCCAACTCATAACTGGCGCAAAAACAGAACCAGGACTCAGAGGAGCGGAATTAGTTCTTGACACAATCGATGAAGTACACGCTGCCCTGAAAGCTCAAGATCCAAGTCTCTCAGACGAACTTGCAACTATAGAACTTTGGAGATCCTTTGGAGCAGGTGGCAGTGGAATGGTTCCGCCAGTATTTTTTTGGTACTGGCACTGTGGGTTTAAAGAGAGATGGAACAATACACTTTTTAACGATCCATCAATGAAGAAAACCTTCGATGACTACTTCAATGAGGCTATTCAATCAGATTGGTGGGCAGGCCTGACGAGACCAGGTCCCGATGAGCCACCTAGAGTTTTGATTGAGTGCGGTGGAAATATGCTTCGTCGGACTAGAGGTGGAAGAGCAATCTTGCTCGAAAACCTTTGGCCAAAATTGCGAAAAATTGTAACAATCGAAATAAGAATGTCAGCAACTGCGCTGCAGTCAGACATAGTTCTTCCTGCAGCACAACACTATGAAAAAGTAGGTCTCCACATACCTATACTTGCTCTCATCCTTTCAGATAAAGCAATCGACCCAGTTGGGGAAGCAAAACCTGAATGGGAGATATTTTCAAGTCTTCTTGAAGCAGTTGAAAAAAGAGCCAAAGAAAGAAACCTCGAATCCTTCTCTACCCCTGCAGGAGCTACAAGGTATGACTCTCTCTTGTCTTCATTTACGCTTAACGGAGCTTTAAAGACTCAGGAACAAGTAGTTGACGAGGTTATTAGAGATTCTGCGTTTGCTGGGGTTCTTCCGGATGGTGCAACTTTAGAAAAGGTTCGCCAAAAAGGTTTTATGCGATTTACGAACTGGGGCAGAATGGCTATGGCTAAGGGGCAAGCGACACCGTGGCCCGAACCTGGACAAGGATTTTCTGCATTTACGAACCACGTTGAACTTGGCCATCCATATCCAACTCTAACAAGAAGGGCTCAATTCTTAATAGAACATCATTGGTATGTTGAAGCAGGCGAAGATCTCCCTGTCCATAAAGACCCTCCAAAAATGGGTGGAGACTTCCCTTACCACATGACGACTGGCCACAACCGTTGGTCAATTCATGCAATGAACATGGGTAACCCTGTACTGCTTCAAACTCATAGAGGTGAGCCTCACGTAGTAATTAACACTGATGACGCAATACGTGAATGCATTGAAGATAACGACATGGTCACTGTGTCAAATGACGTTGGGTCGTTTACGGTTAGAGCAAAGCTCTCGCCAGCTCAGAGGCCGTATGGAGTTACGGTTTACAACGGCTGGGATCCATTTATGTTCAAACTTTGGACGGGACCAAACGAAGTAGAACCTGGAATGGTCAAATATCTAGGGCTTGCCGGTGGATATGGACACCTTAAGTACGGACCGATGGAATGGCAACCTGTTCCGATAGATAGAGCAGTTAGAGTTAATATCAAACGGGAAGATTAAAGGTAGCCTATTTACCGCTTCAGTCTTCGCCGATAGGAATGCCCTGTGAGTGCTAAGTTCAATTGATACTGGTGCAGTTATCTGGCTCACATGGGTACACTCTGAACACTCTGAACACTCTGAAAATAATGTTAACAACTTCGTTGTTTATTACTTTCACCATTTTCTAAAGTCTGCCTACTGCCTTAGAACTTGGACAATAAATTTCAATAGACAGTATAAGGATTGTATTCATACTCGAACCATCACCTTATTGTTTGTACAAATGCTTCAACTGCTCTAATGTCAACCTCATGTAAAATAGCCTTATGATTGCACTTTCTAAAGAAGAATCAGATATCCTTAAGGATATAATCAAACCTCACGCAACAGACCGGCCTTATCAAGTAATTATCTTTGGTTCAAGGATAAATGGATGTGCACGAAAATACAGTGATGTCGACATTACTCTATTTAGGGAAAGACCAATGTCTTTCAAGGTAGATGCAAATTTAGCAGAGGCATTTGATGACAGTTCATCACCGTATACTGTCGACATTGTTGATGGTAGAAGTGCCAGCAATCGACTTTTCGAAGAAATACTACGAGGTGCGGAATTAATGAAACTGTGACAATTAGGACATCACTGATTTATCACGATTTACAACGCTCCGTAGATTTCTTGTCTGACGTTTTGCACAACCACCCAGCGTATATATGTGCGCTGCTGCAATTCAAGCCTTTGAAATTTGTTTTGAGCTTTCTTGGAAATATTTGCAGGCTTGACTCCACGATGATGGGTTATTGGCCAACTCACCGCGATCTGTATTTAGAGAAAGTGGTAAAGCTGACTTGTTTGACAACGTAGAAATATAGCTAGAATTGACGGAACTGAGAAATCTTACTGTGCATATCTCCTAACCAGAATTAGCGAAAACACTTTACGGCAGGATTCAATTTTCTTTTCTGCGAGCCAGAGATCAAACTTCTTTTAACTGCGGTGTTCCCATCAAATGACGTATCATGACAAATATATCGAGATGCAAAGCACTCAACCGTGGCAAATACTTTCTCGCTATGTTTTCAAATAGTGTCCTTCTGCATTAGCTTTAGGTACTTTCTAATTTGAGATCTCGATCACAGTGAAAACATTCACTTAAGCGGCTAGATCTTAGGATTTCTTGTAATTTTTGACTTCTTTAATCCAACAACTATTAGAGTAGCTGCTAAAAGTAGTATTAGTGAACCAAGCAGATCAAGCTTAAAGTTTTCACCTGTTTGAGCACCGAGTGCATTCGGTATAACCGAAGTATTCGGAGCAACCCTTAACTCACTTCCAACAGGAGTTAATACGGCCATAACTACACCTTCTTCTGGCAAGCCCACAGCGAAATCTTCCACACCAGAAGAGTAACTACCTACTGGATCAGCCACATCTGTTGGATCGGGGCCAATTCTTTCAAACGTGATATTGTA
>JAJYFT010000118.1 GCA_021790815.1 Actinomycetes bacterium | reverse complement strand
CTTCACTATGATCGTAAACTGAACATTCAACATCACATTTTGGACACTTAAATTTAATCTTTGAAGCGTGCTCTAGATACACATCAACGCCTCTTGATTCCATATTAAGCTCCACACGTTCAACTTTTTAAGGGGAAGTAATGCCTAAAATCTGCTCGTAAAGTTCCTTGTCTTTCATGTAGATAATTATCCTTTAAAATTACCTAGCAGATGACATTACCTACAGAAAAGCCAGAGGAGCCATATATATATATGACTAAAATGGTGAAGTTGTTCAGATTTTCTACCCAGAACTTTCAAAACTTCAACTCCAGGTTCTCGATCAACTTGGGATCTCGCCAAACCGATTTAAGTGAACAATCTGTGGGGAGTAAAACACTACTCCTAGGTGCGAAAAGCAAGCTTCATATATTTGATAAGTAGAAATTGGCCTTTTAGGCCCCTTCACCATTAGTGTTCTAAGGGCTTGTACATCAATAAAGTGAACGGCTCCAAACGCTAAATACCTGGTGCAAGCAGTCTTTTGACAATATCAAATGTTCAGATTGATTCAACGCGAGCCCTAAGTTCATACCTAGCATCAGATTGTGGAAATATTTATTGTGAACTCGAAACATACTTAATTCCCAAACATTATAGCTGTGTGCCTCTCGCACATTTTAGATGCGGAGATACATGAATAAAGTATTTAATTTATTCGACCTTAAATCCTTTTGAGAATAGCCACTCACTAATTTTTTCGATACTATCCATTTCAAAGATCCAATCGGAATCAGATAGAGCGCTCCAACCTGGATGAAGCTGCCACGATAGTCCTAAAGATTGTACTTGATTGGTTTCACAATCCTCAAGAGCCGTAGAAAAGTACGCTATTCCCACATTACTACGGATTAGAGTTTCTCCAATCTTGGCATTTTTATCGATTGAAATAAGCCTTTCTAGTCTATGGCTTTTTATACTATTTCGCCATTTGCTTTTTGAATCACTAGGATGAATTCTCAAGACTACATTAAAGTTCTTATTTGCGAACATTGCGATTAAATACATCATTTCATGAGTCGAGATTTCATCGTTAAAGAATTTTACAAGCTGAAATGGTGTTGTAAACACTATAGCATTTCGACCATCATCTTTGTCCTTCGTGCTGCTTCTTGCATTTTCGGCCGAAGCTAAAACTTCAACCTCACCATTAAAGTACCTCTTCCAGCGCGAAGATGAAACAATAGTTTTATCCGCAACTAAGGGTGAATAGCCATAATAAATTGAAGGAAAACCATGTTGAACTTGAACGACGGGGATACTAAAAGATTTTGCTACATTAATTAATAGCCTCTCAGAGCCCCACTGATCTGCAACCCATAACTCTCTTGGTTTTACTGCTTCAACAAAATTATTAAGTAAACTCTCTTCTACATAGTATGACAATACTGATTCGTAGATTGTTAATTTTAAATTATTGAGTATTTCGTTATAATCATTCATTTGTAGACTATCTTTAATCGAATCAAACGATGAAGAGGCAGCTTTTGCAACTTTTCTTGATTCATTTGCATTATTTTCTCTTGAAAATCTCCATAAAAATAAAGGTGATTGTCTCCGCGATCTCTCAATATAACTTGGATTCTTCATCCTGGACAACAAGAAACGAGCATCTTTAGGTCCGTATTCACTTAATGCTTTTGAAAAGTTCTCATAGCTTGAAAAGAGCCATACGTCATTTTCGCTTAGTTCTGGTCCGCTTAAGAATTTATTTGCTACAGCTCTAAACTTGAAATCTTTATCAACTGAACTCACCAGGTCCTGCCAAAATCTATCAGCACCTTGCATTTGGTCTCGTAAACTCTTAACAGCCCTAAAAAAGCTGCGTGGAGTCGATGTGTAAGTATTTACATTTTCAGGAAATATTTTAAAAACAACAGGACTTTGGTTGAAATGTTTTTTTACTTTTTCTCTTATAGCTTCTTTAAAGTAGATATAACTTAGCTCATCAGCAACTGAAGTCTCAATTGCTCTTAGTATTGGATACCCACTTGGTCCTAGTGGTCCTTCCTCAGCCCACTTAGAAGCTAATTCATAAGCACGTTTTGTAGAATCTACATACAGCTGTGTCGAATTGAAATTTAGGATGGGTACTTTAAAGGTATTTTCTAGCTCTTTTACTGTTTCAGGAGCACACCATGCGTATAGTACAATTCCATCACATTTTGGCATTGTCCTAGCAAGCTCAACTCCTTTTTCACCAAGAATCCCTGAAGTTGTGAAATCTATTTCATAAAAGATTTTTTCTTGCATTAAATCAAGAATAAGACAAATTCGCCTCTATAGTTAATTTGAGATGTCTAATTCGACTAAATCATTGAATAAACGCAAGGTTGCACTTGTTGGTCTTCGTCGTGCTGACAGATATCCACTTGACGCTTTGATTAAAGAACTTACCTCAGATAACCGCTTTGAACTAGCGCTTTTTCTAGGAGAATCGATAATTGAAGATCGAAACTTAACGAAATGTAGGGTTTTCCAAGTTTCTAAATCTCCTCGTAACTCTACGCCTTTGGAACTTGCAAATGAGTTCACTTCTATATCCTCACTATCAAGTAAAGCTTTTGGACTTTTCAAGCCTGATATACTGATTGTTCTTGGTGACAGAACTGAACTTTTAAGCATTTGTGGAATTGCAACTATTTTTAGAGTTCCAATTGCACATCTCCATGGAGGTGAAACTACGATTGGTTCAAGGGATGATTTTACTAGAAGCGCAGTTAGTCGCCTAGCTCAATTCCACTTTTGTTCAACTAGTAAAGCACAAACAAGACTTATAAAGAGTGGGATTTCTAAAGATAAGGTATTTCGCGTTGGAGCGATAGGGATAGATAGATTAAAAGGGAGTGAATCGAGAACTCTTAAGGACCTAGAAAGAGTTCTCGATTGGAAAATTGAAAGACCTTTTGGGCTTCTTTCTTACCACCCACCAACTATATTCCTCAGCTCTATTGACGCTGAGCTAGTTGCAATTAAGAACTCATTAGGTAAGTTTAAATCAATACTTGCGACCCACCCCGGAGAAGATCCAGGAAGTGACAGAATTTTAAACTTTCTACTTGAATGGGAGCAATCAGATCTTAGACTTAAAGTGTTTCGCTCTATTGGAGATTGTTACCCAATAGCCTTGAAATATGCTGATCTTATTGTTGGAAACTCATCTAGTGGAATCTTTGAAGCAGGATATTTTGGTACTCCAGTTATAGATATTGGACATAGACAACGCGGAAGGGAGCACGGAAACAACGTAATTGCAGTTAGAGATGCCTCAACTACACCAAGAAAGGTTGAAAGAGCTGTAAATAAAGCTCTTTCTGATGAGTTTAGGAACAATATTGACATGAATAGCCATCCCTACAAATCTTTAAATACAGCAAAATTAATTTGTGACGTACTAGCATCAATCAATATTTAGTAGCTAACTAAACGAGTTTGTAAGATTTTAGCAACCCGGTTTCAAACTTAAAACTTCTTGTAACATACTTGATAGCTTTACGCCCTGCATGTAGCATGTTGTTCCAAACAGTTTCAGGCATTAAAAGTCACCCGTAGTTCTCACAACAGTTTTGGGACCAAGGAGTAAGTTTCTGCTGAACTCAGTTTCTCCTGAACTAAGTCTATGTTCCCGATTTAAGATGACATTTTATGAATGTTAAATAATTAAGAAATTAGTAGCCTAGTTTCATAATATTTGTTAGCGTATGACATAATGACTTCATTTTTCGAGGGGAAATCGGTTTTAGTCACTGGAGCAGATGGTTTCATAGGTAGCCACCTAGCTGAGCATCTCGCGATTAAAGGAGCACGTGTTAAAGCATTTTGTTTTTACAACGCTTTTGGCAGTTACGGGTGGCTTGATAACTCACCATTAAAAAATGAATTAGAGCTAGTTCTAGGTGACATTAGGGATTCCTCAGCGACTGAGGTGAGTTTTAAAGGCATTGAAATAGTATTTCACTTAGCATCTCTAATAGGCGTACCGTATAGCTTCACCTCTTTCCGCTCATATGTTGATACAAATATACTCGGTACGCTCAATGTTTTAGAATCTGCACTTAATAATAGTGTGTCTAAGGTAGTAAACACTTCGACTAGCGAAGTCTACGGCAACCAAGCCAGCCTGCCTATAACGCCTAACAACTCTTTGAAGGCAAACTCACCCTACGCTGCTACAAAAATAGCAGCCGACAAACTCAGTGAAGCCTTTGTAGAAAGTTTTGGTTTAAATGTTAATATTTTAAGGCCTTTCAATACTTTCGGTCCAAGACAGTCAAAAAGAGCGCTTATCCCCTCTATCATTTCTCAGCTGCTAAAAGATGGAAAAGAGTTAAAATTAGGCTCAATTACACCTAAAAGAGACTTTACCTACGTTTCAGATGTGATTGAAGGTTTTGACTTAGTTGCAAGATGCGATCTTAATCCAGGCACAATCATCCAACTTGGGAGCGGAACATCATATAGCGTGCTAGAGATCGCAGATAAAGTCGCTGAGATATTAGACGTAACTCCAAAAGTAGTTGCTGACCAGAAGCGGTTTAGACCAATTACGAGCGAAATTGATGAGTTGCGGAGCAACTTTGATTCAGCTACTGAAATAGGTTGGGCTCCTAAAGTTGACCTTGATGAAGGTCTTAAAAAGACTATTTTGTGGTGGCAAGAAGCATTGATTAATTCAAAACTCTCTCATCTAATCGGTAACAAGGACTACTCCCTTTGACATTTCGGATTCCCCTACTTGAGCCTGCTGTCGGTATTGAGGAAGCTGATTACCTAAGAGAAGTCATACTCCGCAACGAAATAGCAATTGGAAATGAGATATCCCTCTTTGAACAGAAGATTTCAAGCTACACGAATTCAACATTTGCAACCGCATGCTCAACTGGAACTGCTGCCCTTCATTTAGCACTTCTTAGTTTAGAAATTGGCCATGGCGATGAAGTCATGATCCCTGATCTCGGCTACATTTCAAACATAAGCTCCATAAACTACGTAAACGCCGATCCATTTATTATTGATACGGAACCTAAAACTGGAAATATGAACGTTAAGCTGGCGATAGATGAGATTACAGAAAGAGCAAGACACGGGCACAAACTACCTAAAGCAATTGTATTAATACATTTTTTAGGTGAACCTGGAGATGTGCAATCACTAATAAGCGTCTCAAGGGAACATGAAATTAAAATTATTGAAGACTGTTCTCAAGCACTTGGGGCATACTTTACAGGCGGTAAAGCAAAGGATTTGTCAGTAGGTTGTGTGGGTGATATTTCGACATTTTCTTTTAATGGCAACAAGATCATTACGACAGGTGGTGGTGGTGCTATTGCGACTAATAACCCCGAAATTCACGAGAATATCATTTACTTTTTTAGCCTTAAACATAATAAACTAAAAGACACAATAAAGGATTCGATTAAATATCCATTTAACTATGTTCTTTCGAACATTAGCTGTGCACTTGGTCTAATTCAGTTTCAAAAGCTAGATTGCATCCTCGCCAAAAAAGCTGAGATCAACACAACTTATCAAAAACGATTTGAAGGTCACCCGCAGATAGAAATGACTTCAGAATCACAATTCGGGAAAGGTTCGAAATGGCTCTCAACAATCATTTTAAACTCAAAGGTTTTAAGAGACCATGTCAGAATGAGCCTTGCTGATTTGGGTATTGAATCAAGATTGATTTCTCAACCTTTTCATTTCATTTTAGGCAATAGATTGAATAAACCTTCAGAGTTCATTAACTCTACTAATCTCTATGAGACTTCATTGACACTTCCTTCATCTATTTCACTGTCAAGACAGGATCAAGAAGAGGTAATTGAGTCGATTCTAAGCTCCATCGACGGTGCTAGTTAATATAATTTCAACTGTCTTAACTTTAATAAAGACTCAAAGTATTTACGTCCAAACATTTGCTCCTGCCACTTAGCTTAAACTTACTAAGGAGGCAGTTAATAAGGGCGCATTACCCTACCTTGATATACGATAGGTCTGGCGATTTGAAGAGTCCTCTTAAAGTATTTGGGGAGTTCTGAAGTTGCTTAAGCTTTGAAGTAACGACTTG
>JAJYFT010000117.1 GCA_021790815.1 Actinomycetes bacterium | reverse complement strand
TCACGTTAATATTTATAGTAGATCCAGCTGCCATGGTGCCATTTGACGCGGTTCCGTTGTTACATTGGTTACTAGCTACTATAGATCCAGCGGTTCTTGTATCACATACTCTTAACGGGGTAATGGGTATATAAACAATGTTTGTTGCATATGTATAAGTCACTCCTGTAGACGTTGTTCCATTGGTTGTTTTTACATTTACATTTACTTGACCAACGGTTCCCGGAGGAACAACTGCCGAACAAGAAGTTGTAGAACTGCATGATACAGAGGTCGATGGATTGTTTCCGAAGTTTACTGTAGTGCCACCGTGAACCGTGGAAAAACCTGATCCAGTTATGGTAACGATATTACCTCCTGTTGAAATACCCGAATTTGGTGTAATTGAGCTAATAGTCGGTATAGGGATGTAAGTGTAATTTAACGAAGAAGTAGTACCACCTGATGTAGTTACAACAACTGCTACCGTTCCAGTTCCCGGGGGGGCTACGGCGGTACAGGTTGTCAACGAACTGCAAGTTGTTGCCGGCGAAAGAACCTTTCCGAAGTTTACTGTAGTGCCACCGTGAACAGTGGAAAAACCTGATCCAGTTATGGTAACGATATTACCTCCTGCTGAGGTACCCGAATTTGGTGTAATTGAGCTAATAGTCGGTATCGGAGCAACATCGAAAACCATTCCAGATTCATCTACTGCCCAACAAAATTCAGATAACGGACACGACACTGAGTTTAGTGTGTTGGTGCCATCTGAAATTATAGGTGCCGACCAAACTCCGCCACCATATACAACTGAATTGCCTTTATAATCAACTACCATACAAAACGTAGTCGTAGGGCAAGATATTGAATCTATGCCATTAGAATCAACTGTTTTCGGATTTCCCCAACCACCATTAAATTCAACTACATGCCCAGTGCTGTCTGCCAAAAAACATGTATTTGAAGACGGACATGAAATTGATGTTAACCCTTGAAATGAATCGACATTTGATGCCAAACTCCAGGACGATCCATCAAATAGCAAGTAATTACCGAAATTGTCTACCGCAATACAGAAATTTGAGGAGCTACAGGAAACTGATGTAAGATCGCTATAATTCACATGACCATTAGTATCGATAAATTGAGCCGTAGACCAAGAAGTTCCATCATATACTGTAAAATCTCCAATAAAATCTACTGCCACGCAAAACGTAGTTGTGGGACACGATACGGATGTAATATCCGGTCCTGTTTTATTAGAAGCATTGCTATTATCGACAAACACCGGTGCTGACCAAGAAGTCCCATCAAAAGTCAGTGCATTGCCATCAAAGTCAACTGCAACACAAAACGTAATCGTAGGACACGATACGGATGTCAAGCCCCCACCACCTGGATCTACGCTTACTGGATCTCCCCAAATCCCGTTTTGATAAATTATTGCGTTTCCATCAAAGTCAACTGCAATGCAATAACCAAGTTGAGGGCAAGATATCGAAGTAATGGACCAAGCTTGACCTAAATAATTAGGCTGTGTCCATGAAGATCCATCAAAACTTAAAATTCTCGCAACACCATCGCCTGCAATACAAAAACTAGAGTTAACACACGATACAGAATTTATGATACCACCATTTGAATCGATAGTAGCAGGTGATGACCACGATGTTCCGTTAAATTCGACATAACCACCCTCGTAATCCACCCCAATACAAAATATATTTGAAATACAAGAAATCGAGCTTAATCCATTTACACTATCAACACTTTCGGGAGAAATCCAAGTCTTACCATTAAACAAAACTACGCTTCCGTTGTCATCGGCAACCACACAGAATGATGCTGATGGACATGATACGGATTGAATCTGATCATAAAGATTCAAATTAAAAGGAGATGACCACGCGGTTCCGTTAAATGTCAACACATTACCATTTGAGTCGCCAGCAATGCAAAACGTAGAACTTGCACACGATACAGCTTCCAACGAAGTAGAAGCATCGATGTTAACTGGTTTGGACCAAAGTGATCCATTGAAATCTAAAACATTTCCCACATTATCGATTGCAATGCAAAATGTAGAACTTGCACACGATACGGAATTGATCTGCGTATTCCCATCAATTGAAATAACAGTCCCCCAACTAGAACCATTATACTCCACCGCATTTCCAACGCTGTCAACTGCCGCGCAAAAAATAGTTTCTACACAAGAGACACTCTCAAAACCACCGCTCGCTGTATCGACTTTGCTCAAAGCACCCCAGTATCCCCCTGAATATACCAATGCGTTACCCAAATCGTCAACTGCAATGCAAAAAGATTGAGATCCACATGAAACTGAAGTTATTGCACCATCAATGCCATAGGGAACTTCCCAACTTAGATTATCAGCGATCGAGGAAGCTACAGCCGAACTGGCCAAAGGTTCAACGCCTACGACAAAGGTGATTCCAACTAACAACCATAAGAAACTTCCAACGATACAAACTTTAACTATCGATAAGCAATTTATAAACATTTCTTCCAACTTTATTACATATCTATCTTCAATTTCTTTTCCAAAAAAACACGTAAACCAAGTCGAAATCTTCATTTCACATGCCTCTTCATATGGTCCAGTTACCTTATTTCGTAGAATGTAAATAAAAAACTGTATCAATTTTAATAGATTTTGATTCGCTTGTCAATGGTGACACTCTTATAAAAACGTTATGGCAGTTGTAGATTTGTTTCGTGCAACAAAATGACAAGGTTTTTGACCTACTTACGTCTATTTGATAACCTACGGCATGCTATTCAGTAAAAGATTTGTAAGTTTTAATAGGTTTATTTCGTTAGTTATTTTGAACTGAATTTTGCAAATTATTTTTTCGATAAAAAACACCTCAGAAAATACGATAGGTTATGAATATGGACTTGTCATACCCAAAAGAAGCAGAAGAATTCCGTATTGAAGTTAAAAATTGGCTCAGCGAAAACTTACCTCCAGGTTACGGCACACCAGGATTTTCAATGAATGCGGATGAAAGGGAGTCTTTTTTAAAGGATTGGACTAAGAAGCTTAGAGATGGTGGTTGGATCTGTGCTTCCTGGCCAAAGGAGTACGGAGGTAAAGGTCTAAGTTTAATTGAGCAAGTTGTACTAAACGAAGAATTCGCACACGTTAATGCACCTCAACACGCAGATTTTTTTGGTGACACTTTAGTTGGCCCTACTATCCTCCAGTGGGGAACCGAAGAACAAAAGAAGTATTTCATTCCCAAAATTCTTTCCGGAGAAATGTCTTGGTGCCAAGGGTTTTCTGAACCTGATGCTGGAAGTGACCTGGCAGGCCTTAAAACCAAGGCAACTTTAGATGGTGACGAATGGATAATTAATGGTCAAAAAATATGGACCACCCAGGCTCAATATGCTGACTACATCTTTTTACTTGCTCGCACGGACCCTGAAGCACCAAAACATGCTGGAATTTCCTACCTACTAGTTCCAATGCATCAAGAGGGGGTTGAAGTTCGTCAAATCGAACAGATTGATGGAGGGGCAGAGTTTAATGAAGTCTTCTTTACAAATGCCAAATGCCCCAAAGAAAACGTTCTTGGAGGCGTAAACAATGGATGGAAAGTAGCAATGACTACTTTGGGTTTTGAACGAGGAACCTCAACCACAACTGGGCATAGGCGATTCCTTCAAGAATTTAATAGAGTGGTCGACATTGCTAAGAAAAATGGAAAACACTCCGACCCTCTCATTCGCCAAGGGCTTTCAAAGGCCTATGCTCGAATTAAGATTATGGAGATCCATGGGTTAAGAACATTAACTTCATCTCTGAAAAACGACTTAAGCGCTATTCCGCTACATGCAATAAACAAAATGTACTGGTCTGAGTACCACCGTGATTTTATGGAACTTGCTATTACAATTTTAGGCATGGAGGGTCAAATTCTTACCGGAATGGACGAAAAAGATAGCGCTGAGGAGGTTCTGCCTGGTTTAGGGCCGCGTAGAGCAATAAGAGATTATCCAGTTTCAATTACTCAAGCTTCATTTTTCTTTTCAAGATCTGAAACTATTTGGGGCGGCACAGCTCAGATTCAAAGAAACATCGTTGCCGAAAGAGTTCTCGGTCTTCCAAAAGAGCCAAAGACCGCCTAGATATCTCGCATCTTCTTATAGTAGAGACCTGCGACAACTCCGGTAATAAATGTTGCCACTCCTCCAAGGCCAATTGCCACTCGAGGATTAAAAGTTGAAGCTACTGCACTCACTATTAAAGATCCAATTGGTGTAGTTCCAAGAAAAGCAATGGCATAAAATGCCATTACACGACCTCTAAAAGATGGATCGCTTCTTAACTGAAGTATTGTATTGCCATATGCAATAAAGAAAATGCTAAAAGTCCCCATAGGTATTACTAATACTTCACCAAAAATAACATTTGGAGAAAGTGCGACTAAAGTTATTAAAACCCCAAAACAAAGCGTCGAAACTATGAACGCTCTATTTGATGGCTGCTTTCTTCCCGCTACAATCAAACCCCCAATAACTGCTCCTATTCCCATAAATGCAAAAAACATCCCCGAAGCTGACGAACTTAAATGAAAACTTTGTCTCGCCAGCAATAGCAAAGTAACCTGAAAATTGTAGGCTAAAGTACCAACTACGGTAATGACTAAGAGCGGGACTAAAAGGTCCTTTTTATGTGCAACATATTTAAATCCATCCCTGATTTGATTTTTAGCTGCCTTTATTGGCGGCTTTGAATAAAGGTCCTTCCTTCTCATTAGCACTAGCGCTATAATTACAGCAAGAAAAGATACCGCATTTAGATAAAAACACCACGCTATGCCGACAAAACCTATTAATATGCCTCCAGTTGCAGGACCAACAATTCTTGCTAAATTAATGAGCACTGTATTTAGTCCAATTGCATTAGATAGATCATTTGTGCCGACCAGTTCGACTACAAATGACTGCCTCGCTGGATTGTCAAATACGTTAATTAATCCTAAGGAAACCGCTAGGATAATTACAACAAAGAAGCTAACGAATTTGAGAGTTACAGATAAACCAAGCACAATAGCTACAAGCAAAGAAAATGTTTGAGTAAATATCAAAATCTTTCTCTTGCTATTTCTGTCTGCAAAGAGTCCCCCAACTGGTCCAAACATAAGCATTGGAAGAAATTGAAGTGCAGCAGTAATTCCTAAATCAAGCGCATTGTCATGAGTTAAATCGAGAACAAGCCATCCTTGGGCGAAACTTTGGGTCCAGGTTCCGCTTAAGCTAATGATTTGGCCAATAAAATATAAACGGTAGTTTCTTACTTTAAGCGAGCGAAAAGTTGATGTTAACGCACTAATTTTCCAAAAACCCAATCAAATATTCACTAAATTTAACAAACAAGATCACTAAAGAGGGATGTATTCGCCCTTGCCCATCGCTCGAGACTCTTTATAATCAATCGAGTTGTCAACGCCACCAACGACATCAGTTACCCAGTCGAGCCTACCCTTTACAATGCGTTCAACACCGCCTATCAATGTATCACCACTCAATGCGCAACTTCCACAAGCACCTGTCAACTCAACCGTTACTACACCTTCTTCATAATCGACTTCAACTAGACGTAAATCCCCACCGTCTTCTTGGACAATGGGTCTCATCAGTTCAATTACCTCTAAAAGATCGACTTCTCTTTCATCAATTTCAGCATCGCTTAACAATTTGCACCTCTAATTAGCTATTCTAATATGTAAACAGAATTATCGTATCAACATGACAAAACAAGAAAGAATTCACTCAAAAAATAACCTTGAATCCTTCAAAGATAAGAAGTACATTCAAAGACGACGTCTTTTTTGGGCAATTTTCCTAAACTTGCTAATAGTTCTTTTGGAGGGCATTACTGGATTAATCGGCCATTCCTTAGCATTGCTCGCAAATGCAGCTCACGATTTTGCTGATAGCGTAACAATATTTATAGCTCTATTTGCTCTAGTCCTCTCAACAAGGACGCCAACTCGAAAACTAAGTTTTGGCTTTCACAGAGCTACCATTCTGTCGGCTGTAATTAATGCATCCCTAATAGTTGCCGTTGCCATGGTTGTTGGATACGAATCAATTTCACGTTTTTACCACCCGTCAAAGCCATCTGGTCTTATCATGTTAATAGTTGGAGCAACTAGTGGCGCAATAAACTTAA
>JAJYFT010000116.1 GCA_021790815.1 Actinomycetes bacterium | reverse complement strand
TCCAGAGTTGAGAGAAAAACAGCTAAGCGCTGTAAGTCAAGTAAAACCGAATGTCGCATTGGTAGCTGGAGGAAGGCCCACACAAGCGTCAAATTTAGAGGCGATCGGAATTAGTACCTTTTTGCATGTTCCTTCACCAGGGCTGTTAGTAAACTTCTTAAAGGACGGTGCAAGAAAATTTGTCTTTGAAGGCAGAGAGTGCGGGGGACACGTCGGCCCTAGGTCAAGTTTCGTCCTTTACCAACAGCAGATAAACGTGCTTAAAGATTTTGCTAAAGCTGGTGGTACGGATGGAAAGGGATCTTTAGATGGAGTTGAAATTTTCTTTGCAGGAGGAATTCACGATTCTAAATCCGCAGCTTTGGTTGCAACGTGCGCAGTTGAACTAAGTGAAATGAAGGCGAAGATTGGGGTATTAGTGGGAACTGCATATTTGTTCACGTCTGAAGCAGTCAGCAGTGGAGCGATTCTAGGTACCTACCAACAAGAAGCTCTTGACTGTTCAAAAACATCTTTGCTTGAGACTTCGCCCGGTCATGCAACACGGTGCGTAGAGAGTGAATATGTCAAGTTCTTTAAGGATGAGAAAGAAAAACTCGTACTAAGTGGAAAGGAGCCTAACGAAGTTTGGCAAGAACTTGAAACTTTAAACTTGGGTAGGTTGCGAATTGCTTCAAAAGGGATTGCAAGGAATAATACTGAACTTGTATCCGTGGATGAGGTCTTTCAAAAAAGTGAAGGCATGTATATGATTGGTGATGTTGCAACTATGAGAGATGGCATAGTGACTATTTCTGAACTTCACTATGACATTAGCGAGAACTCAGCGAAAATTATTGAAAAATTAAGTGATACCCTTGAATTCTCAAGGCTAAACATCTACGAAAAAGAAGTAAAAGCTGATCCAATGGACATTGCAATAGTTGGCATGGCGGGAGTTTTTCCAGGTGCAAGTTCTCCAGATGACCTATGGGCAAATGTGCTTGGCAAAGTAGATTCGATTGAAGAAGTATCAAATAAGCGTTGGGATAGCTCAATCTACTATGAAGAAGAGTACTCCGGTGACCGCGCTGGAGAGAAGGTTCCATCAAAGTGGGGAGGATTTTTAGACTTCATTCCTTTTGATGCTTTAAAGTACGGCATACCACCTAGTTCCTTAGAGGCTATAGAGCCAGTGCAGCTTTTGGCGTTAGAGGTTGCAAATAGAGCTCTCTGTGACGCGGGATATGAGAAAAGAGTGTTTAATCGTGAAAAAGCTGCTGTAATATTTGGTGCAGAAGCTGGAACAGATTTAGCAACAGCTTATTCAGTCCGCTCTTGGCTTCCGGGTTTGTTCAAGGGAAACCCTCCAAAAGATTTAGAAAAGTTTTTGCCTAAGATGACGGAAGATTCCTTCGCTGGAATTTTAGCAAATGTTATTGCAGGAAGGATTGCTAATCGGCTCGATCTGCGTGGGATCAACTGCACAGTTGATGCCGCGTGTGCTTCCTCCCTTGCTGCATTGGATCTAGCGTGTAAAGAACTCATTTCCAAAGATTCAGATTTAGTAATTTGTGGTGGTGCAGATCTTCACAATGGGATACATGAGTATTTTCTCTTTGGATCAGTACATGCTCTTTCAAGGTCCGGTCGTTCAAAAGCATTTGATAAGGATGCAGATGGCATAACATTGGGTGAAGCAGTTGGGGCAATTGTTTTAAAGCGGCTTAAAGATGCAAAGCGAGATGGTGACAAAGTCTATGCAGTCATTGAGGGAATTGCAGGTAGTAGTGATGGAAGACATCTCGGGTTAACAGCTCCAAGAAAAGAGGGTCAAAAGCTTGCAATTGAAAGAGCAGTTCGTAGGAGTGGAGTAGCAATAAAGGACATTGGGTTAGTTGAAGCGCATGGGACTGGAACAATTGTTGGAGATAGAACCGAGCTTTCTACGCTAGTAGAAATGTTTAAAGACAATAATGCCGTAAACTCAACTTGTACACTTGGTTCTGTTAAGTCAAATATTGGTCACACAAAGTGTGCCGCTGGAATTGTTGGAGTTATAAAAGCGTCACTTGCGATATACCACGGCGTAAGGCCACCGACATTACACTTAAAAAATCCGCATTCGGTCTACAGCTACAGTGACTCTCCTTTTAGATTTGAAGATGTGAGTGTTCCATGGGTGCAAGAAAACAGAGCTGCAGGTGTAAGTAGCTTCGGATTTGGAGGTGCCAACTTTCATGCTGTTTTAAGAAATAATCAAATCTCAAAAACCAAATTTGGAATGAACAAGTTTCCTTGTGAATTATTTCTTTTAAAGGGCGAGACGTTCCAAGATGCAATAAAATCACAAGAGGTATTTATATCCTACCTTAGAAGCCTAAACAGTGAAGGTATCGTAGTTTCCTTTGGAGACATTGCTTTTTCACATTATGTTAATGGGCTTTCAGTTGGCGTTGAAAAGGATAAAATTCAAGCTGTTGTAATAGCAAGCTCAACAGATAATTTACTTGAGGAACTTGAGAAACTTGTTTCACTTTCAACACAGGAAATTGAAACTGTCAATTTTGCACAAAAAATTAATTTGGGTAACAACAGAGTTATAGCTAAACTGAATGAACAAGTTTATATAAGTATTTCAAATAGCAAGGCAAATTCATTAGATAACGAGCCTTCAACGAACAGCGATACAAGTACTTCCAACACAAGTACTGCCAACACAAAGAGTATAAGTGCGAATAGTGAGCGAGGTTTAGACGAGCGAGAGGAAAAAGTAAGTCGAAAACCTAAAGTTGCATTTATTTTTCCAGGGCAAGGAAGTCAAAGACCACGGATGCTTTCAGATCTTTTTATTACATTTAAGAATTTAGACAAGTATCTGAAGTTGGGGAGTGAATATCTGGATGTGCTGTTTCCGCCCAGAGCTTTTAGCGAAGAGGACGTTAGTGATCAAAAACGTCAGATCACCGATACTCAAAATGCACAACCACTTTTAGGCATTGTTGAAATGGCAGCTTGCGATCTACTCGAAAGTTTCAATATAAGACCATCCGCTGCTGCAGGACACAGCTACGGTGAGCTAGTTGCACTTTGGCTAGCAAGGTGTTACGACGCTGAAGAGTTACTATTTTTAAGTGAAATGAGATCTAAGGCTATTGCTGATTCCGCTCCTGAAGACCCTGGAACAATGGCTGCAGTGAAAGGGAACGCAGATTTAGTGACAGAGATTTTAAATGATGAGAACTTTAACAACGTCCAAATTGCCAATTTTAATTCAAAAAGTCAAACAGTAATATCCGGTCCGACACAATTTGTAAAAGAGGCAGTAGAGAGGATGAAAGCAAGAGGACTCTCAGCTTCATTAATAAATGTTTCTTACGGTTTTCATTCCAAAGTCTTAAAAGATGCACCTAACTTATTTAAGAATGCTGTAGAGAAGATTAATATCAATTTGCCCGCTATCCCTGTGTGGTCAAATAAAACTGCATCAAAGTATGAGGGTAATGTTACTGAGCTCACAGATCTTTTAACTTCACAAGTTGGAGAATCGGTTAGATGGAGCGAACTTGTTGAATCTATGTACGATGATGACATTCGCATTTTTGTTGAAGTTGGACCAGCAAGAGTTCTAACAGGTTTAGTCGATGAAATTTTAAGAGAGAAAGATCATATCGCAATTGCTCTCGATATACCCTCACAGAGTGGAGTTAAATCGCTGTTGGCTCTTCTTGGCCAGCTTTCACTTGTTGGTGTTGATGTGAAGCTTGACACCTTATTCAGAGATAGATGCAAAAAGATAGATATTTCAAGCCAACAGCCTAAGTCTCGTTGGGTCATAAATGGACATTTAGTTAAATATTCAAATGGAAACGTATTGGAAGGAGCGTTGAAGCCAATGAACGAAGTACCAAGCATAAACATTTCAAATAGTGTTGGTGAAGATCGGTTGCTAAGTGAGTACTTAAGCACTATGAAGGAGATGGTAAGAGCTGAAAGAGACGTCATGTTGGCATACTTTGGTGTCGAATCAGTAGGAAACGCTGTTTACGAAGGTGAGGCGGTACCTATTTTGGCAAGAGAGACTAGTCCTAAACCGTTAAATGTCACGAATCGTGAGGATATTTCTGATGCACTACCTGAGCTTGGACTCGAAGAACTTCTAAAAACTATTGTCAAGATAGTCTCAGATCGAACGGGATATCCGATAGATATGCTTAGCCCAGATCAAGACCTAGAGGCAGATCTTTCCATCGACTCGATAAAGCGTATTGAGATTTTGGGAGAGTTTTCGGAAAAAGTTGGCCTCACAAGTGACAGTGACGATATTGATGATGCAGTAATTGAGGAACTTGCACAGGTAAAGACAATGAAAGGGATTGTCGAATGGATTATTGATAAACGCGCCGCAGACAACGGTGAAAATGCTTCTTTCCCTAATGAAAATGTCGGAGAAAAACAAGTTTCTGGAAGTGGCATTGAACTTAGGGCTCGTACCTTTGAAGTAAATAAAGTGGCAATATCAAATACGCCGACTGACAAGGAGAAAAGAAATTGTATATTGTTTGAAGATAAGGTTGTAGGTATAATTGGAGTCGATAAAGGTGTTCTTAAGGGCCTCGAAGATTACTGTGTCGAAAGAGGGGCTCGGAGCGTAATAGTTAATGATGCATTAACTCTTGATTCAGATGTAGTTATAGACCTGCGGGGTATTAACAGTAATCTGTCATGTAGCCAACTCTTTTGTGACATAAAAGACGCCTTAAATTCTAACGTGAAGAGATTCATCTATGTCAACGACATAGTTAAAAGTGAACTAGATGATGTTGATTACATGAACAATGTTATTGGATTTAAAGGTTTAATCAAGACTGTAAATAGAGAAGCTTCAAATTTTAGAACTCAACTTCTTCAGGTGACAAGAGATGATTCTGATGAGCAACTTGATGAAGTTATCAAGAGAGGACTGGAAGTAATTGGTGAGAATGAGTATATTTCTGTCGATAACGAAGCATATATTGACTCAGTTGATGAGGTGGAAATAAGTGATGAATTTGAGAATGTGCTTACCTCGGAGAAGGTTGCCGTAATTATTGGGGGGGCTAGAGGATTTGCTGCGAAAGTGGCTAAAACTTTACACGATAGGTTCAAACTTAAACTGATTCTAGTCGGAAGAACGAATTTAAATGAATCACTTGAAGATGAATTCATTGAAATAGAAAATAGCAGCGACATTAGAAAACTTCTTATAAGTAAAGGTGAGACAGATCTCAAAGTGATTGAGGAGCGAGTTCGCATTATTGTAAAAGAATCTGAACTCATAAGAAATTTACGACAGTTTGGTGATGATGTCGAATATATTAACTGTGATGTAAGCATGAGAGGATCTCTTAATTCTTTACTCAGTGAACTTTCGGATAAGTTTGGTCAAATTGATTTAATTATAAATGCAGCTGGTGTTTTAGAGGATAAGTACATTAAAGATAAAACACTTGCATCTTTCACGAGAGTCTATGAAACAAAAGTAAATAGTACCCTTGATATAGTACAGTTTGCGACTAATTCAAATGTTAAACCAATTGTTGTTTTGTTTGGATCAGTATCAGGAGTGTTTGGAAACATTGGTCAAGTAGATTACGCAGCAGCGAATGATTCTATGGATTCGATAGCCAAGTACTACAGTAAAGATTTTCCAATTATTTCTCTAGATTTTGGACCCTTAGCCGGAGGAGGTATGGTCACAAATGAACTGGCTACTGAGTACGAGAAACGAGAAATAGGTTTACTTGAACCAACTGAAGCTACCAAAATTATTTTAAATCAGATTAACTCAATTAGCAAGAATGAAAGGTCTCAATTAATAGTCGTTAAAGTTGACAGTATCCAAAGTTTGCAAAGTCCTAAAAGTGCAAAAAGTGTTGTGCAATGATTGAAAATGGTGTTGCCGTCGTAGGAATGGGTGCTCTTTTTCCTGATGCAGAGGATGTAAACGCATACTGGCAAAACATTTCCAAAGGTATCGATTCATTTAAAAAGGTGCCAGAGTCTAGATGGCAAAGCTCATACTACGACCCTACCAACGCCAAAGCTTCAAGGTTTTACTGTAACACCGGAGCGTTTGTTGATGACATAGCCCATTTTGATCCTGCAAGTTTTGGGATCATGCCAGTTGCAGTCGATCATACTGAACCAGATCAACTGATTGCACTAAAAAGTGCTGCTGAAGCGATTGAAGATGCAGGAGGCGTTGATTCACTAAGTGATGAC
>JAJYFT010000025.1:3184-22116 GCA_021790815.1 Actinomycetes bacterium | reverse complement strand
GTATTGCACTTACCGTCTTACGCTGGTGTTCCACATTCCGAACAAAAGTTAGCATCTCCAAGCTTTGTCCCACAATTACTGCAAAACCTCGTCATAGACTCAGGTGCACTAGCTAGAGGATGTCCACAGAATTTACAAAACTTTCCGCCTCCAGATTCTTTCTTGCACTCTGGACACATAGCAGTAACTTCATCTCTGTAGTTTACGTTTTCAGTCCAATCAACTTGTTGAATTTTTTCATGGAGTTGGCCTACTTGAGCCTCCGCTTGCATCGCAGAAACTTCTTGATCAAGCTTTGGAGCACACTGCACACAGAGCCCTTTCTCATCATTCCAACAGATGTTTTGACACACCCACTGTCCACAGCGGTGACACTGATTAAAATGACTCTGAACTTCAGCCGCTGCTTTTTGAAGAGCTTTATCCCAACCTTTTCCTCGATTTCCACCCCTCATCCACTGTGCGTCGAAACCCGCCTCTTCAACTCTGCCGCCTACGACTCCACCAAGAAGATTTCCTCCTATTGCCATCATCCTTCCAACCCCACCAATTGATCGTTGGAAAGGTGATTCAAAACCATTTCCACATCTCATGCAAAAAAATTCAAATTGATACCCATCTTGGGTGGAATGATCTGCATAGTTATTCGTAAAAGCAATTACTTCAGCCATTCTAACCTCCTTAGCAGCTGTGTGACGCTGACGTAGCTGTCGGATACAAAGAACTAAATGACTGGACCTCGCTTGCGGGAGGAATGGCAATACTTACTGGCTCATTAAAGTTTGAGAAATCAACAGTTGCATTCATTATCATAGTGAAACCACTTACTTTCATGAGGCTAGATATATCCCATGCGTACTTAACTTCAATTACTCGACCGCTAGAATCAACAAAGACATCGATTGGAAAATTTGTCTCGCCTAAACACTTCATTGCTGTACCAAATCCAGTAGTGCCTTCAGCCGCAGCCGCTTTTGCTACGTCTACAACAACATGATACTGTGTTGCACTTTGCCCATTCACAGACGTTTGTCCAACTAAAGTCACAGTTCCTAGCTTCGCAAGGATTGAAAGCATCGAAGTTGGATCAGTCAAGGCTGCTTCAAGTGCCGAACTTCCTGACAAGTTAGTATCTTCTGCACTTATCCATTGCTTTGTTACCCCTGGCATTCCTTTAAAAGCAGAACCCGAAATGTAGCTCGTGTTATTTGCATTAACAACGTCAATTGTCATATTGCCGAGCGGAGAAGGCACTGATGGACTTGACTCACTCATAGTAAAAGACGAAGTCTTATTGATCAAATCTATGTCCCCAGATCCAGTCAAAGAAATGTCCATTGAGTGACCCGCCACCGAACCAGTTTCCGAAACGTTCATAGCAAGATGAACAGATTTGAGCGCCTCTGTATTTACGACAACTGCCTCTAACATGGCCGACGGAGTCCTTGGAACTGTCATTGCTGATGTCGTGCTAGACCCATTTGACGCTGAGCTGATTGGAGGAGAAGTGCTCGAATTTGATGTACACGATGCCAGAAGTAAGCCAAACCCCAAAACTCCAACACTTAACAACCCTTTACCATTTAAGGTCATAATCCACCTTCTTTCTTAAAGATTAGAGAAAACAAATTTTCTGATATTTAAACTATACCACGAACAGTAAACGTTTGAGCGATCTCTAAATCTAGTTTTTGTACCTTCTGTAAGTCCTTAAATTAGTAACTTTTACCCCGGATTGGATCTAACTGGGGAGCATGCACAAGACTAGGACCTCAAAAAATAAAGCATGAAGCTAAGATTAATCCACTCTACTTTCAAGAACACAACAACATAAATTGTCTGTTTCCTGAAATCCGAGGTAACTTTTGGTTGCTGGAGGATTAGCGGATCAAAGAATCTTTTTGGCGACTAAAATCGCTTAAATTTGATTCGATATAAATTCTATTGAACTTTAACGATTTGTACTCTCATTCTCCGTGCCCAATAAATTCGAATTAACCAGCTACTGATGTCTTTGTGCTTTTTACCTCGTAGGTCTATATTCTCCAAATTCGCTTCTTAGGACATCTGAAACTTCGCCAAGGGTAGCTTTAGCCCTCAGCGCTTCTTTCATCGGATAAAGAATGTTTTGACTTCCGCTCAAAGCACTTTTTAAATCTTTAAGTCTAACTTTAACCTCTTCATTATCCCTTGACGCCTTGAGTTGAATTGTCCGTGCGATCTGAGTTTTTTGAAGTTCTGGATCAATCGGAAACACTTCAGACTCCGCATTTGTATCATCAACGAAAGAATTCACTCCGACTATTATTTTCTCATTTGAATCAATCTGCTTTGCATAACTATATGCTGATTGCTCTATTTCATCCTGGACATAGTTTTGCTCAATTGCAGCTACAGCTCCACCTAATTCATCGATTTTCTCGATGTATTCAAATGCTCTTTTTTCTATTTCATCGGTCAAACTTTCTATAAGCCAAGACCCGCCAAGTGGATCCACAGAGTCAACTACACCTGATTCGTACCCTATTATCTGCTGAGTTCTAAGCGCTATTTTCGCTGCTTTTTCCGTTGGAAGTCCAAGTGCCTCATCGAATCCATTTGTGTGCAAACTCTGTGTTCCCCCCAAAACTGCCCCGAGCGCTTGGATTGCAACTCTCACAATATTATTTTCAGGCTGCTGTGCAGTTAACGTCGAGCCACCTGTCTGCGTGTGAAATCTCAACTTCAGAGACTTATCACTCTTAGCGTTAAATCGTTCCTTCATTATTTTGGACCACATTCGCCTAGCGGCTCTATACTTGGCAACTTCTTCAAAAAGGTTATTGTGCGCATTAAAGAAAAAACTCAACCTTGGCGCAAACTGATCGACTTCAAGTCCAGCTTCAATTGCTGCAGACACGTAGGCAATGGCATTTGAAAGCGTAAAAGCAATCTCTTGAACGGCGCTTGAACCTGCTTCACGGATGTGGTAGCCAGAGATTGAGATTGTATTCCAGTTCGGAACGTGTTTGGAACAGTACGAAAACGTATCTGTGATTAACCGCATAGAAGACCTCGGTGGATAGATATACGTTCCTCTGGCTGCGTACTCCTTTAAAATATCATTTTGAATAGTTCCCTTAAGCTTCTGCGAAGAAACTCCATTATCTTCGGCCACTAATTCGTAGAGAAGCAGCAAAATAGATGCCGTTGCATTAATCGTCATCGATGTTGTAACTTGGTCCAATGGCAGATCCCTTAAAAGTAACTTCATGTCCTCAATGGAGTCTATCGCCACTCCTACTTTTCCCACTTCTCCTTCAGCCCTAGGGTGATCTGAGTCATATCCCATTTGAGTTGGAAGATCAAAAGCACAAGAAAGTCCTGTCTGACCTGCATCAAGTAGAAACTTAAACCTTTCATTTGTGGCTTCCGCAGTTCCAAAACCTGCGTACTGTCGCATAGTCCATAGCCGACCTCTATACATGTCCCTTTGAACCCCACGAGTGAAGGGGAAGCTACCCGGTTCACCCAGCATGTCTTCGACGTTAATCGTGACATTTTTCGGACTATAGACCTCCTCAATTTCGATACTTGAATCTGTGAAGTGTTTTTTACTTTCAGTATTTTTATCCATTATTACTAGCCTAAATCTTTTTTAACTTAAGTTTTTACTTTTTTGGAGTTTCCACATTTTGCTCAACTATCAAATTCATAATCTATCTATCTTATTTTATTCTTGGCTCCAGCCAAAAATGTACCTTGCAATAATAACAGTTTCGATTTTTAAGATGCTTTTTGATTATTAAGAACCATGTGTGCAAGACAAAAGATTCATTTGAAACATTCACCGATAAGTAACTACAAAAAGAACTTCAACTAGGAGATGAACTCTTACTCTTTGCTTAGGTATTCTTTAATTAAAGTTATAAAATTTTTGATCTCAATCGGTTTAGTTACATATCCGGAAACACCGAGACTATAAAGTTCCTTTTCGCTTACTTCCGTTGCATCTGCAGTCAAAACAACTATAGGAGTATTTTTGTTCGATTCGAGAGCCATGATTGACTTAAGAACTTCTCGGCCATCAATATCTGGCAGATGAAGGTCAAGTAACACTAAATCAAATGAAGTTTGTTTAGCTTTCTTGATTCCTTCTTGACCTGAACAAGCAACTTCAGCGGTTACTTTATCAATTTTGTCAATCACTTTCTCAATTAGAATCTGATTAGCAGGATTATCTTCTATGTATAGAATTGCTTTTGGATCTTTTATTTCACCCATTACTTTGTTAACTATTTCAAGCTCTTTTTCTGCTCTATACTCACCAGCACTCACAAATTTTAAGTAAAACGTTGTGCCATTTCCTTCAGGCGATTCAAAACTAATTTCACCTCCCATTGCATACATTAGCTCTTTTGAAAGAGTTAGACCAACTCCAGTGCCGTCTATCGCTGAGTTTTCCAGACCAAGTCGGTCGAAAGGCTGAAATACTCGGTCCTTTTTATCTAAAGCAATCCCGAGTCCCGTATCTTTTACAGCAACTTCTATATAGCCCGGACTTTCTTCACATTCCTCTACTGAAATACTCACTAAACCACCTTTAACGTTATACTTTATTGCGTTTGACATAACGTTAAACAGGACTTGTCGCGTTCGAGTATAGTCACCCATAATAAACGTATAAGGGTTAACGTTTTTATCAATTGTTATAAAATTCTCCTGAGAACTTTGAAAAAGAAACTCTACTACTTCATTTATTACATGAAAAAGATCAATCGGTTCTACCGATATCTCCAGCCTGCCGGTTTCAATGCGAGAAATATCGAGAATATCATTGACAAGCTCTAAAAGATGCCTTCCTCCTAGTATGATGTGACTTAGGTTTTCTTTTTGCCCGTCGGTTAAGTTGTCCATCTCTAACAGTTGACTAAAGCCAATAATAGAATTTAGTGGAGTTCTTAGTTCGTGACTCATCCTAGATAAAAACTCACTCTTTGCTTTATTTGCTTCTTCAGTTCGAATTTCAGAAAGTCTTCTCTCTGTCAGGTCAAAACTGGCTCCAATCGCATAATACTTTCCATCTATCTCAATACGTTCACCCCTTGCCACTTGCCACTGTTCCCCTTCATTAGTGCTTAGCTTAAAAGCAACTTCATAATTATTTCCCTCTTTTACGCATCTATTGAGCAGTTCCCTTATTTTTACTACGTCACTAGGTGCGATTGACCCTACCCTTTGGTCAAAATCAAGTTCATGCACGTAAATATCGCTCGACCTTGAAGTGCTTGCTACATTTTCTAATAAGTTCGGTTCTAGAATGTAACTAATAGAGTCATCTTCAGGATCAAATCGCCAAAATATTATTCTTGCAGCTTTCATGGAAGATTTGAAGGCATCTTTAAACTTATTTATTCTCTCAATTTCGGCCTCGATGACTCCGTTCAAATCTTCAAACGTTTTCAGTTCGATTACATCGGCTAACTTCAAGGCTGGTTCAATAATTTTTTCAATTGATTTTGCTCTACTTCTTAAAGCTAGAATCCAAACCAACGAGATCCATAAGAGGACTAAGGTAAGTGAAAGGGTAACATAGTACCCACTTTGAGGGAGTTTAAGAGTCGCCGAAACAATAAATACAGATATCCCAGCGACTGCACCGACAACAGCAACTACTAGTTCTCTTATAAACAGTTTCCAAATTGCCCGTCTAACATTTGAGGAAGTATTTTTCAGTTTGTTCTCCTCTATCACGCTACTTATTTCCTTATGCCGTCAAATTAGAATGCGCTATTGTAACTAGTCTAGTCTACAGCTATTGCAACTAAGCTGCTATAAATTAACGGCATAATGTGCGTGATTGTTGCAATTGTCTTTTTAATGAGATAATTTCTGTATGATTGAAATTATATGTCAGACATATACAAGCGTCTAACGGTAAGCACCATAGGAATTATTCAGTCACTAATACTTATAGCTCTATCGGTGCGAAGTTTCCGACCGAAGTTTCATCATATCAAGCTGCACTCACAAACTGGAATCGACATATTGATTTTTACAATTGGGATATTGCTCTTTATTAGTTCAATATCTGGCACAAAATCAACTTGGTCAAAAATAACTGTTGCTTCTATTGAAACCTTGTTTTCAATCGTTGCCTTTTTGGTATTTATTAGAAAGCCAGGTTTAGCGGCAGTATTATGGGCTACTTCTTTTTTGGCACTGACTTTTTTATTCTTAACTTTGGAGAAACAGCCTTCTTAACCAGCGTGCGGCAAGCAAAGCTCGTCGTACTCAGCTATTATTATCTCTCCGGCATTGTCACCACAAGTTGGGCAGTTTGGATCTCGGCGAACCTTAAACGTTCTAAATTGCTGCTCTAATGCATCGTAGGACAGAAGTCTTCCTACTAATGGATCTCCAATCCCTAGAAGAATCTTGATCGCTTCAGATGCCTCGAGTGAACCAATAATACCGCAAAGTACACCTAAAACTCCTGCTTCTGAACACGATGGCGCAAGTTCAGCCGGTGGGGGCTCTGGGACTAAACACCTATAGCATGGGCCTGTCCACGGCTGGAAAACGGTAACTTGGCCTTCAAATCTAAATATTGAACCGTGAACAACCGGTATCTCCTTAATCAAAGACGCATCATTTACTAAATAGCGGGTAGGGAAGTTGTCAGTGCCATCTAGTATCAGATCGTATCCGTCAAAAATATCTAGAACATTATCAGCCCCCAGTCGGACGTCGTACGTAACAACGTTTACGTCTGGGTTTAAAAGTGTAAGCGTTTTCTTTGCCGAATCTACCTTTCTCTCTCCAACCCTTTCAATATTGTGAAGAATTTGACGCTGCAAATTTGAATCATCAACAACATCCATATCGATGATTCCAAGTGTCCCTACACCTGCAGCTGCTAAATAAAGCGCAGCTGGCGACCCAAGTCCCCCGGCCCCTAATAGAAGAACTTTCGAGTCAAGAAGCTTAAGTTGACCTTGTTCGCCTACTTCTGGCAACAAAATGTGGCGTTGATAGCGATTTCTTTGTTCAGTCGTTAGAGATTTAGGTGCAGACCATAACTTACCCTCATCTTTCCACTTATTAAAACCACCTATCATACTCATTGCATTTTCGTATCCAAGGTCTTTTAAAGTTTTGACAGCGAGTGCCGACCTAACCCCTCCAGCACAGTAAACCACAATTGGCACCGACTTATCCATTATTCGGCCTTCAACTTGAAGTTCGAGGTAACCTCGAGGAATATGTATTGCCCCAGGTATAGCTCCTTGTGAATTCTCATCAGGCTCTCGAACGTCAAGAAATGGTGCCGAATTCAGATAATTCTGAGATTCGTCAGTAGTGATCTCTTTTATCTCCTTTTTTGCCTTACTTACCAAGTCTCTTCCAGTGGTCATTTCTACCTGCTTTCTTTCGTTCAAACTATAATTGCTAAAGTCAATAGTCGCAATGCAATAAATTTGTTTAAACTCAGTTTCTCGTTATAATCTAAATCTAAAAATCTGATCTCGAAACAATCTCAACAAAATATGGCACAGTTCTTCAAGTTTTATTTAGCTTTTAAAAATTCCTATTCAAAAATTCTTTATTTTCTAACTTAAATTAAAAGTTCTTAGATAACTTAAACATTACTAATTTAGTCATCATTCCCAATTTTCTAGTTTAGCTTGAAAAATCACTCTAAAAACATGCAACTTCACTGGATTTACCGCTTAGTATCGTTAACTTTCGAATACAGGACTATTCTCGCTAGGTTAGCTTTAGAGGTATGGAACTTCAAAAAGTAATAAAAAAGCGAAGTATGACGCGAGACTTCTCTACACAAAGCCTTTCAAAAGAGATAATTATCTCCATTTTAAAGGACTCACTGAATGCTCCATCTGCTGGATTTAGTCAAGGCGTGTCCTATTTGGTCCTTTTTGAAAAGCAAGATGTAGATGATTTTTGGCAGATCACATCACAAGAAAACTGGAGAAAAAGCAGTGACCTGGCAGAAGGCCTCATGAATGCTCCAGTAGTAATACTTCCAATGGTGAGTGAATTGTCTTACCGACAAAGATACTCTTCCTACCCAAAAAGTGGTTCTTATGACATTTCTACGCCTTATTGGTATGTAGACGGTGGAATGAGTGTAATGCTTGCGCTTTTGCGGATTGAGGAAGAGGGCTTAGGAGCTCTTTTCATACGAATAAGGGAGAATGAGGATGTACTTTGCAAAAGGTTTAACTTCGATGCATCAACTTACCGGCCTATTGGAGCGATTCTTCTGGGATATCCGAGAGACCGGTCAAAGTTTAGAGGATCACAAAATTACATATCGAGAAAGGATCCGTTCTCGCAAATCAAATTTTCAAAGTTTTGCTAACTAAATCCACTTAATCTGTAGCCCTTTCATGTTGTTTCATGTTATACTATGTATTACGAACTAATTATGGAAATACATAGGAAGGATATGTAAAATGCATGAGATAAGTGGCACGCTAAAAATTGCAGATAGCCAGGGTCCAATTCAAAATGAAACCTCTCAACTTAAGGGCACCTTTGAAAATAGGTTAACAATTCCAAATAGACCTGAAATTACTGTAGGAGATATCAGTACAGATAGCGTACTAAGCGTTAAAGACCTGAACACTCAGACAAATAAAGCAACATCAGCAAAAGCACGAAGGACAGTTTATGAATTTAAATCTTTGAACTGTGGATCCGCAACTCATCCATCTAGGATTTATGACACAGTTTCAAGCAATTTAAGAAACGCTAGTTCAAATGAATTTCCTTCTATGCTAAAAGTCGTTAGATGGGAAGATCCCTTCATCGATAAAGTCGGTTATGAGGCGGATGGAGAGTACGTAGAACTCTTCTATCTAAATATCTTAGGGCCATCTTCACTTTTTCTTCTTCGCTTCCTTGTCAAAGAACTTCTAAAGTCAAGAGAACATGTCGACATAGATTTAGACATATTAAGTTTTAGACTTGGGCTTAACTCGAAAACTTCTAAAAAATCTTTGATATCCCGTTCACTCAAACGATCGATAAGCTTTGGAATGATTAGGCGAATTTCACATGACACCTTTGCCGTGCGACTCTACTTACCTCAGTTGTCTCTTAGGCAACGTCAACGATTTCCACAATCATTAAACCTTGAACATGACAATTACGTTAAGAGTCACGCCACTAAAGGTCTTAGGCGTTAACCTGCCGGGTTTTTAAAGACTCACCCTCAACATATCTTGCGAGTGACCATAATAGATCAGATAGCCGGTTCAAGTATGGAACAACGTTTTCACTACTTTCAACAAAACCACTCTTAACAGCATTCCTCTCAGCACGTCTAACTACTGCTCTTGCCACATCCAATGCAGCAGCTCGTTTAGATTCACCAGGAACTACAAACTCTTTTGGTAGTTCGAACAGTGACGATATTTCATCAATAATTGCCTCTAGATTTTTTACCATCTCAGGGGATACTTTATCGACGTTTTCTACTGGTCCACTCTTCGCCATCTTTGATCGACCGACCTCAGCCATCATCACCCAAAGATCGCGCTCAATCTTAATCAAAATGTCATTTGCAAACTTATCTTCTAATAAATTTGATCTTCCTAGACCAATGAAAGCCTGAGCTTCATCAATGTCTCCATTTAGATCAATTTGGACATCACCTTTTGATACTCTGCCACCCATATAGAGACCAGTTTTGCCAGTGTCTCCTTTTTTGGTATAAACCTTCAACTTTGACCTTTTGCTGCATAGACAATGACTAACACGACAAAAGCCGTGAAGGAAATTAAACCTAAAATAGCTCCAGCAATTGCCAACTTCATCCCACCTTCACCAATACCAGAATGCGATTTCATCATAATGTCCCTTCGCGACTTTAAACCAGTAAAGATTGCCGTCAGAGGAATTACTCCAGCAATACTGAATAAAAATATAGAGCATATTCCTAAAATCAATGAAGCTATCGCCCAACTATTAATTTTTATAGCTTGGGATGGAGGTTTCTGATTAATACCGTACATTCCAGGGGGCAAAACGGTCTGATAAGGAAAGTACGGTGGAAATCCTTGATGGTACGGATTTCCATAGTTATGTAATGGGTAATTAGGTGGATAGGGTGGAAACTGAGAACCAACTTGGTTTTGTCCAATCGTCGGTGATGGAATTAAGTTTCCAGACACTTCGCCACCTACGCCTACATTAGGGTTTCCAGAGCTTTGAACATTTCCTTGCTCTGGACGACCTAGCCCAGGTTTCATTGAATCAACTTGTCTAAACGGAAAATCTGGAAATTGAGGAGGCAAGTTATACGGACCATAACTCGACGGGCCATAGTTCACAGAAACTTCGCTCGGAATACCCTGACTCATCGGTTGATTCACGCCTAAGTACTTCGATCTTAGTTGAGACCTATCTAACTGGACTTTGCCTGATTCAATCAGATTAAAATCTTTTGAAGCTCTTTGCCATCCATCGCTACTTTTTTCAAATGTAGAGATCGGATTTGGGTTTGAATCGTCAGCATCCATTGGCCATATTCCATAGTAACTTGAGTTAAAGCCAAGTGCTACTATCTTTCCTTTTTGTGTAAAATGAATACCTTTTGGTGGCATAATCTGCTTTCTTAATACTTGTAAATAACAATTATTACCAGTTTTATCCTAGCCCTTGATTCCTAGTCAGAGTTTAGGGGGTAATTATTAACTTCTCAGGTATAATTTTAATACATTTAGGCGTTGCACTTACGTCATACCTTTCGAGCTGTTAAGAATGAGCCAATATGATGTCCAAAACTTTGTGCACCGGAAGAGTTCAAAACAATAGATAACCGTTCATCTCTTAATGCCTCAATTTCAGTATCGTCAATACTTTCTAATCTCCCTAATTTCATCTCAAGAATGTAGTCAGCGAACTTTGGATTTCTTGCGAGCACTGGTCCATGGAGATACGTGCCAACGACGGTTTTATAGATAACTCCCTCAGAAAAATTGTTTGAACCTTCATATTTAGTAAAATTTCCCGAACCTTTAATAACGGATCCCAAAGGTTTCACACTCTTACCAAGGTAGGTTTCAGATGCGTGATTTTCATAGCCGGTCAATAAGTAACCATTTAAAACGGGACTTTTAGCAATTATCTCTCCGACATGTCTAGTCGAACTTTTTCTACTAGTTGACACTTCAATGAGACCCAGCCCACTTTCTATGTTGCCGTTTGAAACATAAGACTCTCCCAGTATCTGGTAACCTGCACATACCCCCAGAACTACTGCTCCAGATTCAAGAGCTGAACTCAGAGCTCCTGACTTTTCAAGGAGCTCTTTTGCTAGTCTCTGCGGAGCATCTTCTCCTCCACCCAAAAGATAAATATCACCATTTTTCACCAAAGGCTCTGTTGAATCAGATCTTATTATCTCTACATCATAACCACGCAGTTGAGACCTAAACTTTAGAATCTCAGCATTGCCGCCATCACCGTAGGTACCGAGAAGATCAGGGTAAACATCTACTATTACTAACTTTTCCATCAACTAATTAATTATCACCTTCATAAACGTTTTGCCAAAGACCCCTAATTGATGATCCTTCAATCTACTTCCCAGATTTTTTTCAATCGTTTCAGATCATTTTCCATTTAAACTAACGCTCTTTCCTAAAAGAGTCCTGAATGCCTGAAACGAAGTATAGTTTGCTATTATATCCACTGTCACATCCGAAAGTTTGAGACCAGTTTTCTCTGCAACTTTCGCTACTTCTTCATGTAATCTTTTCGATTTAAGTGCCAAACTAAAGTCGTGAACTACTTCATGAGCTAGACCTGCGTAGTAAAGCCTTACTCCCATATCTCTTGCACGTTGACCACAACATATCACATGGCGATTTTTCAACTCTTCAAATGATACGTCATAAATCCATGATGGATCTTTGCCATCTGCGACTTGTGCGTTAAGAGCTACAACTACAGGCATGCTGCTGTCCTCTACCATAGAAAGTGCCTCTTGCCATCCTGCAGGATTCTTAGCCAAAAGCAGTCTAAATTTAAATTCAACTTCATCCATTGAAAATACTTCGTACCTGCCAGCCACATCTGAAACACCTTCAGCTGCATCTTTTGCCTTCTCAATATCAATTCCTAGCATTACTGCTAACCCAAGCGAAAATGCAAAATTACCAACATTGCACCTTCCAGGAATTTGAAGGTCAACTTCAACTTGTTTTATCCCATCAATCTCAATTACTTTATTCGCTACCTTTATTTGTGCGTTTGGCATTTTAAAGTCACACCCTGAACATGCCCATTCGTCGTTAGAAAAAATTATTTGGCTGTTACATATTAAACATGATTTTGCATCCAAATACCAGGAGAACCCTGGGTTTACCCAAGTTACATTTTTTGACTTTCTTAAGCTATAGACGATAAGTGGATCTTGGCAATTTGCAACAACACAAAGTTCAGAGTTCCGACCAAAAAATCTCTCCCAAGAAGCGGCTATTCTCCGAACTTCATTAGATCGGTCAAGTTGATCACGCGAAAGATTAGTCAGAACAACTGCGGTTGGGTTTAATTCATATCCGATTTTCTCAAAATAAAGCTCATCAACTTCAAAAGTACCGTAAGTCGCGTTTTTGCTATTAATTAAGGAGTAGGCAATCCCTGCTTCCATATTTGCACCATTTGAGTTGTAAGCACACTTCGAATCCAGATTTTTTGATATAACTTCATACACGATTCGGTTTGTAGTGGTTTTGCCATTTGTTCCAGAAACAAGAACTGTTTTCACATTTCTACCAAGAACTTTTAGAATATCTCCATCAATAAATAGGGCAGTACGACCACCGATTGCGTCCCCATTTCCAATCTTAAGCGAACGGCTCGCGATCGAGGCCATCTCCCCAGCTGCTGAAGCGATTTTAACTCTTAAACTCACTACTTCTCTCTTAATTAATAGTTAACTTTATGACAGTTGGGATAATAACCAGTTTGATTTCCAACATTCACACTACACACTAACTTTAACCTTCAAAACCGCATTCCAAGATTGCCCGCTCTCTTTTCATTCCTCATTTAATTTAATTTGCTGTCTGTCGATTTATATTTTCCAATTTATCTTTATATCTCTAGCTTTGAACAAAATTAATATTTGCGCTAAATTACTGCCAATTGTAGCTTTCCTTAACTAAACATATTAAAACTCACACACTATTGATAAGCAACAAAGTTAACTCTCTCTCAGAATATAACGAAAGCTCATTCACGACTTTTACAAGAAGGGTCATAAAAACTGACTTTCTCGCGAATCCAATACTGCAAAATCCCAAGTCACACGTTAGATCTATACCAACCTGCTGAAGGTTTCACATATGGCGACTTCTCTGAATCTTCTTAATAATGCATAAATTAAGTTTAAACTTACCCTAAAAACCGGATAACTAGCAAGACAACAACATTTGGCATTAACCCACATAAAAAAACACGGGGTCGGTGGGGGGAGACCGACCCCGGTATATTTGACCAATTCGGGCGCCGGAGGGGGGATCCGATGAGCGCCACGAACTTCAACGGTCGCTAATAATTCTGTCACACTGCAAACTATTTGGCAAACATATATAAGCGATTGAAGCTATCATTAAATATGATGGAACTAAGACAGTTAAAAGCAATGACAGCTATCAAAGATCATGGGAGCTTTACCGCTGCTGCTGATGCTCTTGATACTGTCCAGTCCAATATCTCAGCACACATTGCGAGACTTGAAAGGGAGCTTAAGTCAGTATTAATTGACCGATCGACCGGTCAGTTGACGCCAGCAGGAGAGATAGTAGTTATAAGGGCAAGACAGATATTTGATCAACTTTCAAGTCTGGAAACAGACATATCAGCATTAGATGACCGGGTTCAAGGTATCGTGAAGATCGGATTGATTGGAACGACAGCACGTTGGTTAGTGCCAATTCTTTTTGATCTCGTACCAAAAAAATGGCCTCAACTCAAACCGACATACACTGAGGGAACAAGCATCTCACTAGAGCAAGAAGTCACACATGGCAATCTTGATCTAGCTATCGTCAACCTTCCAAGCACATCCGCCGAATTAGTGGCTGCGCCGATGTTTGAAGAGGATCTTGTTGTAATAGTTGGTCAAGATCATCCACTTGCTAATAAAAATGAGATTTCACTTGCTGAGCTAAGCCAAATCAACTTGATACTTCCTGCAATTGGAACTGCTTTTAGAAGTGAACTTGAAAGGGCTGCTAAAAGAGTTGGCATTACTTTGAAAATTCAAGCAGAGATTGATTCAATAAGGCTAATCGCTTCGCTAACATTAGGAGGATGCGGTCCAGCAATACTTCCCTCAACTGCAGTGCCGTTTTATCTTCAAAATGAATGGAAATCCGTAAAAATTACTGATCTTCCTCCACGTCTTGTTGGGATTGTCAGGTCTCGTCAAGCAACCCAAGTACCTGCTGTCACTGCAATATTGAATATCTTGGATGACTCGTTAACAATTGGTTCAAAACTACCGAGAGGAATCAATGTTTCAAAACCAGGACCTAGCTCGCTTCAGAGTGGATACCGTTCGAAAAGACGAAGCATCGACTACGATGATGACATTCCTGCAGAATAATTTTGGATGTAAAGATAATATCGAGCTACTGCTGACCAATCGATGTGTTAGCAGTTATATTTAAATTTGAGCGAATGCGTCAAACGCGTCGAGTTGATTACGAATGTAGCGCAAAACAAACTTTCTTAATATTTACAATGAACGTTAAATTTAAAGTATCAACTTTACAGGTATAAGAGAACAAAACTTAGAAAATAACATCAGTTTCCAACTTATCGAATTACGGTATACGGGAAGGCCGATACCATAAAGTTAAAATATGTCCCTAATCGAGTTCTGAAATAGCTTTGGGAGTGATTTTGCCTATTTTTCCTCATCAAAATCAACTTCATCAGAAATATTATGATCTTTTCCATCGAGCCATCCAGTAATCTTTTCTATTACCGTTTGAATGCCAGTTCCGGCCCGATCGACAACCGAAGAGAACCGAGTCTTATAGTGTTGGAATGCCGAATTGAACTCATTCGACGGAGCGGGTTCGTGACCGCGTCTAACATAGGATCCTGAGCGGATGCGGTCAAAATCACCGGAGGCAACCCAGTTAACAAGTTCTTTAACTCGTCTCACTGGAAAAGGATGGGTTGAGCCGATCTCTTGCCCTGATCTAGACCATCTTTTCATTAAGTCCTCTTCCTCATCGTACTCCGTCGCTTGGCGAATAAACGCTTCTAAGTTCATATCTTTGATGGGACCACCGGCAATTCTCATCAATGTTTTGCAAACGACCAGTGGGTCGTTTACCGCAAGTGCAGCAGCCCGATCCGCTGTCAGCTCGGCAGCACGAGACCACTCCAACAAGACATAATAGATCGCACTGATTGGTAATCTTGCAAAAGGTTGACCTCTCATGAGCCCACTAAGTATCATCCGGATTAGTTCAAGAGCAGTGTTCAAACTTACATGTTCTGCCAACACATGAACCATCTCATGACCAAGAACAGAGTGCAGTTCATTTTCTTCATAGCCTACAACAAGACCTGACATTACAAGTGTGGTCGGTTCTTTTGCACCAACAGTCATCGCATTCCCTATCGGGAATTGAGTTACATATAGAGCAGGAATCTTCTCAATGTCAAGAGTTTCAGCACATTTTTTGTGGAGCAAATACACGTCAGGGAGTTGACCCTCATCGATCCTAACTGCCTGACCTAAGAGAATTTGTTTAAGTCTACGTTCGTAAGTCCACTCGGTAAGCCTCTTTACAACTGTATCGAGCATAGGAACCGATCTAATCGCAGCGGCCGCAGCCCGATCGGCGGGGTGGCTAAAGCCCTGAGCACTTATCCCTTCATATTTAATAGGGGACTTAGTTTTTGCAAGTTTCTTCGATACATCTGCCATTTCCTTACAATACACCTATTCCAGATTTAAAACTCATTGAACTCGGCTAAAGCGAAATGCCGTTCAAGGGCTTTGTGCTTTACGTAATTCTCATTCTCTTAAACAACTCCCTTTACATCCGTTCCATCTGAGTAACAAGTAGTGAGTCTACTCATTATGATGCATTTCTTTCGAGGTTCTTCTCCCGAACTTTATACTCACTAGTCTGGGAGTCGTTCTCGCCTCTTCAAGCACGGTCAGTATTCTTACTGGTGTTACAGGCTCTCTTCAGGTGATGAGTCGTCTAATTATTTGAACTGCCGCCAGTAAAAAATGACCTGGGAACGAACAGGGCGCTGGCCTCAACTAGACCAGGACTGGTAACCGACCAGTCGCGGAAATTTAATGAAGCATTGTCATCGCGATCTACCTCAACGTGGCAGGTATTACAGGTAAGCCTCTTGGCAAACTTTGCACCGGTAAGTTTATTCCCGCAATTATTGTGGATTTGTGATGAAGGGAAGAAACATTCTACATCGACGACCTTAACTCCAGCCACGTTCGGCCTTGTAGGTGAGCGTTGGTCGAAAGGCTCTGAGTCCAGCATCAGACACTGAACGACGAGATGCCCGTCTTCCCATGCTTCGTTTCATGGCAGCGAGATTAAGGTCTTCAATCTTTACCTCACTGTAGTTATCCACCAAATAACGGGTTAAGTGGTGAATGCTTTCATGACGGATGTATACGGCCTTGCGGTCTAGGCGCACGAGCTTGGTTTTCACTCGTGCGTGTCCGCGTGATCCAGGTATCAGTCGTGAAAGAGCGCGCCCAACCCTACGACGCTCGGTGAGCGTCGTACGTAGTGGTGTCGGGTTAGGAAAGCTTTTTGTGCTTCCATTACTGTCTGAAATGGTAGCAAATGACCTCAGCCCGAGGTCAACTCCTACTCGGCTGACCGTCTAAGAGGTAGTTTTAGAGGTGCAGAGATGACGCTTACTTTGATTGCGAGTTGGTAAGAGACGGACAATCTGACCGATCTCTCCGACAAGGTGCAGTTGAACAGACGAGCATTGTTTTTAGCTAGATGACTCTGTACTTTGCACGTGTTCTCTTTAAAGCAGAGAGCATCTATGGTCGGCAATACAACTGTCCGGCGATCCTCATCAAAACGCATAATTCCAGCCATAAAAAGCGGGAAATTATTAAAAGCTAGTTATCAGAATACTTGCATGCCAATCATAGTTTGGTAACTAAATATCGCCTAATTTAAACTGGAAATTTAACTTCCTTTTGAGGATTAATTCAGGTTTAATCTGAACCTCACAATAATCAATTACGATAACCGACTATACGATTCATGAGTAGTATCCCATAACATCGATAATTAAATCTGTAGAACCAATCGCATTATATACATTAACAGAATCATTTGCGCCTATCTTCACCACTACCTGATTGGCAATAGTTTCACCTGCAGACCAGTTTAAATCTGAATTTGAAGGTGTGGAACTTGACGATACCGGAGTCGGATATATTGTAAAAAATCCTCCATTTGATGAGGTGTTTGTAGCAGTAACATTTAATACTACCGCGGTGGCATTCGACGGAATCGTAGAGATATTAGATGCCTGTACTGATATAGTCTCTCCAGCAGTTAGCGGACCCTTGTTAGATGTTGTTCCGTTGTCGCACTGGTTAGAAGTAATTCCAGCTTGAGCAGTTCTAGTATCACAGATTCTGGTTGGAACAATTGGATTGAAGACATCTCCGCTGGAAACTCCAGATCCAGTAAAGTATCCGTTCACATCCACAATAACATCTGTGGTGCCGTTAAAGTTATAGATAGAAATATCTCCGTTGGCTCCGATTGGAACAATTACTCTGTTTGCAATGCTAATACCCGGTCCAAAATTTAAGCTGGAGGCTCCTGGTGGTGTCGACGGAGAACTTGGTGTGGGAAATACCGTTAAGAATCCACCAGACTGTGTCGTATTCGTAGCCGTAACATTTAAAACTACAGCAATTGCATTAGAGGGTATCGAGTCTAACTTTCCACCTGGACCAGCTCCACTCACGTTCACGGACATAGTCTGTCCAGGTTGCAAAGTTGTGTTTGAGCCCGTATCGCATTGATTGGAAACAATTGTACCGCCGGCAGGTCTTGTGTCACATACCCTAACTGGAGATATCGGTACGAATAATCCAGCAGTAGAAACTGAAGGTGCGTAGTAACCTTCCAGATCTACTATTACATTCGTGGATCCGTTAAAGTTGTAGATAGATACCTGCCCGCCAGTTCCTATCTGTACCTGTATAAGATTGGCCATAGTATCGTTGGCTCCAAAATTAATAACTGAAGTGTTTGGTTGGATATTGCCTGTCGGCCATACTGTCAGAAATCCTCCGGGTTGAGTAGCCCCCGTTACTGTCACATTCAACACCACCGCAGTCGCATTAGAAGGTACCGTAACTGTATTAAATGTTCCTTCAACATTCATACTTAAAGTCTGTCCAGCTCCTAAAGGTCCATTAGTATTGGTGGAACTAGTTCCGGAGTTACATTGATTTGCCAACACGGAACCGCCCACTGGACGTGTATCACAGATACGTGTAGGAGACACTGGATTGTATACTGTCTGACTACTTAAGGATATATAAGTAAATGATAGGCTGTTAGATGTTTGCGCACCCTGAACAACGACGACGCTTACAGTACCAGTTCCCGCTGGAGAAGTAGCTTGAATTTCAGTAGAAGAAACGTAAGTTACCGCCGAAGCTGGATTGCCGCCAAAAGTTACAGTGGCATTGCTTGTAAAATTGCTCCCCATAATCGTTACAACCGTTCCTCCAGAGGAAGTACCCGAAGAAGGTGAAATACTTGAGATCGACGGTGCCAGATAGTTAAAAGATACGCTGTTTGAAGTCTGTCCGCTTTCAGTTACAACGACAGCTACCGATCCAGTTCCCGCTGGAGAAGTAGCTTGAA
>JAJYFT010000025.1:0-3084 GCA_021790815.1 Actinomycetes bacterium | reverse complement strand
TACCGCCGAAGCTGGATTGCCGCCAAAAGTTACCGTAGCATTGCTTGTAAAATTGCTTCCCATAATCGTTACGGACGTTCCTCCTGATGGAGATCCCGAAGAAGGTGAAATACTTGAGATCGACGGTGCCAGATAGTTAAAAGATACGCTGTTTGAAGTCTGTCCGCTTTCAGTTACAACGACAGCTACCGATCCAGTTCCCGCTGGAGAAGTAGCTTGAATTTCAGTAGAAGAAACGTAAGTTACCGCCGAAGCTGGATTGCCGCCAAAAGTTACCGTAGCATTGCTTGTAAAATTGCTTCCCATAATCGTTACGGACGTTCCTCCTGATGGAGATCCCGAAGAAGGTGAAATACTTGAGATCGACGGTATCAAAATTGTTATAGTAATTGAATTTGAACTTGCTGCATTGCTGGTTCCAAATGCATTTGATGCCGTCACGTTAAAAACATATGTATCTCCCGCTGTCAGCGAACTAAACGATGCAGTTGTTGCTGGAGGGCTGCCTTGTACAGTAACTGGAGTCAACGCTGAATTTGTAGTGGTATCCGTTCCGCTAACCGTATACGAGGTAATGTTTGCACCACCATCATCGGTAGGCGTACTCCAATTTATAGTGGCTGTCGTATTCTGTGAACTCGCAACTGGATTGATCGGTGCACTGGGTGCTCCTAATATAAGTCCTAACAATCCAACATCGGTCACAGTAGTGCCCGATAGCTGACAATTAACGGAGGTATAGCAGCTTATGGAATTGGATGGAATCGCAAGACTAAAACCCTGAACCTGCGGAAGTACAGAGTAATACCAGTTGGTTCCAGAATTTGCTGTTGTATACGAAGTAGTGTCACCTGAAGAGTCAGTTCCAATTACTGTACAATCAGTGGCATTGTAACAACTAATGAGGTTTAGACCGGATGCGCCAATAGTTAAAGTATTCCAGCTAGATCCTCCATTTGAGGTAAATAATACGTTATCACCTCTCGGATTTAACACATAACAGTCCGAGGAAGAAGGACATGAAATATACGTAAATATAGCGTTAGAAACTGACGGAGATACGTCAGTCCAGGTTGATCCAGAATTGGTAGACGTTTGAATATAGTAAACATAATAACCCTTACTGCTATCAAAATATTGGCCAGTTGCATAACAGGTAGTAGTTCCCATCGCACAGTCAAGACCAATATTATAACCGCTCAAATCAGCCGCTGGAGGGGTGCCTTGAGTCCAAGTTGAACCTGAATTAGTAGTATAAAAATCAACTTGCTGACTACTTCCACTCAAAGATCCCCCTAACCCTGTAGCAACGCAGCTAGATGTGGATTCACAACTTATAGCAAAAATGGTTATAGTGGAATAACTTCCAAGCGGAAGCGACTGAAACGTCCATGTCGATCCTGAATTAGTTGAATATATCACTCCTGATGCTGGCGGGCTAGCCAAACTATTCGTAGCTGTAGCATAACAAGTGGTCGTATTCGGACAGGAGATTGAATTTGAACCTACAATACCGGATGGCAGAGTTAATTTAGACCAACTAGAACCTCCATTATTGGAATATACCAAATAGCTACTTGCAGTACCGTAACAAACCGAGCTTGTTGACACACAGAACATATCGCTAATTACATTAGAACCTGTCGGAGTTACCAATCCGTAACTAAAGGAGCTACCTCCATTGGTTGACACGATACTGAAACCCTGTGCACTATTTACATTAGATCCTACTGCAACACAATCTGAAGTACTACTACAATAAATTGAATCAATAAATGAAGTTGAAGTAAGTTGAGAAGGAAGAGTCAGTGAAGACCAAGAACTACCCTGATTAGTCGATTCATAGATTTGATCCGAATAGCTTGTAGCAACATAACACTGAGTTGAACTTGAGCAAAAACTTGATCCTAACTGCGCTCCTGATGGAAGACCCGAGGTTTCTTGAGTAAAGGATGTACCGCTATTGGTCGTAATGTAGACTGATCCCATAGATGATACAAGACACAGAGTGGTAGAAACATTTGAACAATAAATTCCTGTCACTTGATTTGATCCAAAATCCGAAGTTACGTCAGACCAGGTACTACCATTATTTGTTGAAAGCAAAACTTTAGTTATCGGCGGGAATACGCTGCTGTCCGTAGCAAATGCCAGACAAACTCCCCCTAAATTGCATGACAACGATGCTCCAGAAAACGCATAGCTAGAAGTTATACTACTGGGTAGAGTATCGGCAGTCCAAGTCGAACCAGAATTAGTAGACACGAGGATTACCGGTGCGTTGGTGCTGTTGTCAATGCCTACTACTATACAATCTGTAGTACTAACACAAGCAAGCGAATTAATGTAATAGCTGAATAGAGACGTACCACTAACCGAAGTCCAAGTGCTCCCAGAATCAGAACTTTCAAACACACCATCATTCGGGCCGTTAAAGTAGCAAACTAAAGTACTCGGACAAGATAGATTGCTTTGGGCGTACAAACTATTAGAGCTGTTTGAATGGGGTGCAGTTGAATTTTGAGTCCAAGTAGAACCTCCGTCAGAACTGTTATACAGCCCAAAAGAACTTCCCTGTGAACTTACAGCTCCATAACTAATACAGTTTGTCGATGATACACAAACCACCTGTTGCAACGACTGATCGTTTAGGGGAGAAGACTGCTGTACAGCCCACCCAGTTGTAGGAGTCGCAAATGCGGGTTTGGGAAAACCAAAATTGCCTGCAATTATATTTAGAGTCACCGCTGAAATACAGACAAATAAGGACAACAATCGCCTCCAAGTGCAAATCTTCGTCGTCTTAAAAAAGTTAATTCCCATAAGTACAATCCTTTCGCATGATTTTAAATGCTTATTATCTCATCGACAATCTACAATCTGTTATCACAGTTTTAAATATTGCCCTTACCCCAATAACTCCAACCTATATATTGTTCACTTTCAAAAATTATTAGATGGTCCGTACTGGGTTTCTTGGAGACTCAATTTCTTTATTTTTAACCATATGTTGTTTCCATTTGGCCTTATGTAACTCATTTCAATTAACTTTTCCAATTTGACATGAATTAGTGTTGAGATGAT
>JAJYFT010000024.1 GCA_021790815.1 Actinomycetes bacterium | reverse complement strand
CTTGCTCATGGAGAGTGGCTGCAACTACCTGGTCTTGTTCTGTTTGGTATCTTGTTAAGTGCGATGAAACTCAAAACAAAACGCTTAGGTATGTCAATTTTTGCCCATATTTCTTTTAATGCTGTGTCAGTTTATTTTCTAATGGTTCAAAGATAGTCGATTTGAAGAAAAACTCACGACTTAAACAACTATTTATTCCAAAAGGCGGAATACTCGAGATAGCAGACGTCTTACTTCTTGTTCTCTGTGTTCTAGGCGTCATATTAGTGGTTCGCCCTGACCTTATTTTTTCCTCTACTATTCCTACAGGGGGTGATTATGGAGGACATTTAGAGGTACCATGGTATATAAGAACACATCTTCTGTCGCAAGGAAGAGTGGCTGGTTGGAGTCCTGATTGGTACGATGGATGGCCTTTAAATGTTTTTTACTTCCCAACACCAAGTTTATTAATTGCGCTCTTTAGTTTTATTATTCCATACGTTGTTGCGTTTAAATTAGTTGTTGTTCTAGGTTCAATACTGTTGCCAATAGCGATTTGGTCATTTGCACGCGAAGTTGGGGTATTTCGTCCTGGTCCGGCACTGTTCGCTGTTGCGAGTCTGCACTATCTAGCTAATGAGGCCTATCAGATCGATGGTGGCAATATTTTCTCAACTATGGCGGGGGAGTACTCTTTTTCTTTGTCGCTAGCGTTTACTATATTTTTCTTTTCCAAATTGGTCAAATATCTTAAGACAGGGCGGCATCGTTCTTTAGTTGCAATTCTATTTGCTCTGAGTTTGTCTTCCCATCTTTTAGGTGGTGCTATCGCAATTCTAGGGTCGTTGATAATTATTACCTTCTTTTACTTTGAAAGCTTCAAGAAGTTTTTATTTAGAGTGATCAATTTAGCTGCTATAGGAATTATTGGTTTCTTTGTAACAGGAATATGGTCTGTACCTTTTGCTTGGAATATTTCTTATACGACAAACATGGGATATTCAAAGGTAACAACGTATATGGCTAACCTTTTCCCACATGCATATTTGTGGCCACTTGCCTTTGGAGCAGCGGGAGGGGTTTGTGCTCTGTTTTGGTTAAAAAAGTACTGGCTAGGTGTCAGTGTGCTTGCAGTTTCAGGTGTTCTACTTGTTTTGAGTGTGCCTGGTGAGCCTATATTAGCTGGAGTAATCGTTTTAACTGGATTTTTTGGGATTAAAAGGCGACCTGTAGCTATTTTTATTGCAATATTTGGCATAGTGGGGCTTTTGGGGTTTCGATATTTACCTGCAAGTGGCAAGTTGTACAATCCTCGTGCACTGCCACTGTATTCTTTGGCAATTTATATGTCCTTTGCCCAAGGTGTCACAGATATTATAGAACTTTGCGTAAAAGTTCAAAAGTACTTTACTAGGTCAGAATTTGGACTCGTGGTTCGGAGAGCTCCAACAGTAAGAATTGTAGTTGCTTTGTTGGCGACTATTTTGACCGTCATACCACTTGGATACTCTTTAACTGGTCATAGTGACTTGCTGGGTTACAACGTAGTTAGAAGTGATGCTTCTAGCTGGATAAGTTGGAATTTTGAGGGTTATCAAGGTAAAAAGCCTTACTACACTCAGTACAAGGCGGTCATGAATACAATGGATAGCATTGGGAAAAAGTACGGTTGCGGTAGAGCTATGTGGGAGTACTCATCTAATCTAAATAATTTTGGGACTCCAATGTCTTTAATGTTGCTTCCATACTTTACAAATGGGTGCATTGATTCCTCAGAAGGTCTATTTTTCGAGTCTTCACCAACCACACCATTTCATTTTTTAAATCAATCTGAGTTAAGTGCCGCTCCAGACTACGCAATGAGTGGTCTTGACTATTCGTATGGAATTCCGAATGTAGCTTTAGGGGTAGAGCACATGCAGCTAATGGGGATTAGGTATTTCATGTGTTTTTCATCAGCCATTGAATCTCAGGCTGCTACAAATCCTGACCTAACATTAATTGCTACAAGTGGTCCATGGTATTTTCCAGGATCTGATAACTCGAATTCGACGCAGACGTGGCAAATGTATCTCGTATCAAAGTCTTCTCAAGTAACCCCGCTTGTTAAACAACCAGTTGTAGCATCAAGTCTGGTGCCTCCAAATGCCAGTAATGCAACGATAGGGAGTTACACAAATACGGTGGAAAATTGGTACTTAACTCCTAGTGAGTGGCAGACAGAAATATTAACAAATGGCCCTGCAAGCTATGAGCGTGTTACTCCTATTAGCTCTCCAAATTCCATTGGAGTCACGGAAATACCAGTGTTTTCAAACAGTGAATTAAGCTCGCAAAATGAGCCTAAAGATAAAGTTACCGACATCAAAAGCGGTGCAGACAGCATAAGTTTTCATGTTTCAAAAATAGGAGTGCCTGTTTTAGTAAAAATATCTTACTTTCCTTCTTGGTATGTCAGCGGTGGAACTGGTCCTTATAGAGCCTCACCTAATCTTATGGTGGTAATTCCAACTTCAAATAATGTTTCATTACATTTTGGACGGGGAAGCTATGATTGGTTAGGAGCGTTCTTGACCGGCTTAGGTATTGTGGGACTCCTTGCCTTCCTTCTTTTTGAAAGACGTTTGAAGGTAAGACAACTAGTTAAAGGTGATTTGTGGAAATAGAAGAAAAAATTAATCGGATATTCAAGGCATACGATATAAGAGGACTTGTCCCTGAAGAACTTGATGCTGATATTGTTAGGGCAATCGGAGTTGCGGTGGCTAGAGTGTTAAATCCCGAAGCTGTCTTAGTCGCAAGAGATATGCGTGAGAGTGGAGTTGAATTAAGTGAAGCATTTGCAGAGGGATTAACCCATGAAGGAGTGAAAGTAGAGTTCTTAGGACTTGCTTCGACTGATGCGCTTTACTTTGCCAGTGGACTCTTAAAACTTCCAGGAGCCATGTTTACAGCTTCCCATAACCCTGCAGGATACAACGGAATTAAACTCTGTCGGGAAAAAGCAGCTCCTATTGGAATTGAGACTGGGTTGCAAGAAATAAAAGAAATTACATTAAACGTAGTGAAATCTCATGAGCCAATCTTAGGCAAGCAAAGCCTTATTGAGTGGAGAGATCCATTAGGTGCATTTGCTAAACACGTTACATCATTTGTCAATATTGATATTCTCAAACCACTTAAGGTTGTGGCCGATACAGCTAATGGCATGGGAGGATTAATTGCACCATTGATCTTTAAAGAGCTGCCATTTTCGCTGGAGATTCTCTTTGAAGAGTTAGACGGTAACTTTCCAAATCATCCAGCTGATCCTATCCAGCCTGAAAATTTGCGGTTTTTAATTAAAAGGATTAAAGAAGTTAATGCGGATATTGGCCTAGCATTTGATGGAGATGCAGACAGGGTCTTCCTTGTTGACGAACTCGGCGAGCCAGTGTCTGGTTCGACTCTAACAGCGATTTGTGCAAAAGCAATGCTGGAAAAATATCCAGGAGAAACTGTGTTATATAACCTAATTTGCTCGAAGACAGTTAGAGAGGTAATTGATGAGAATGGTGGCAAAGGAGTCAGAACTAAAGTAGGACATTCATTTATAAAAGCGAAAATGGCTGAAACGGATGCGGTCTTTGGAGGCGAACACTCTGGTCACTACTACTTTAGAGATAACTATAGAGCTGATTCTGGAATAATTGCGGCAATGATTGTGCTTGAAGTTCTTTCAAAGTTTGATGGGACACTCTCTGAGTTGAGAAAACCTTTTGAAAGGTACTGTCAATCAGGTGAAATTAACAACCCCGTTGCTGATATTACAGTCGCCATCAACGCTCTAAGTGAATTTTTGCAAGGTTTGGGATCTGATGTAGACCGTTTGGATGGTATAACATGCGACTACGGTGAGTGGTGGTGTAACATCAGACCGTCTAATACTGAGCCTCTGCTTAGGCTAAATGTTGAAGCAAATACTAAAGAGCTTCTTGAAGAGAAAACAGAGATGCTATTAAATAAAATAAAGGAGCTATAAGGGCGAGCAGAAGCTGGGGGAAGGCGAACTGTTTTGTGCATACTTGGTAATTGAGAGGCCAGGTGATAATTTAGATCAAAATTTGCTATATGTAATTCGGTTATATGAGTTAGATGCAGGCGGGGAAGGCATTGGTAAGCTAGGTAATGCCAAATTCAAGATACCTTATATGGGTTAAGAGATCATTACAGAAAATAATTGAAGTAATGAAGATCGTGCCAAAAGTAAGTTAGTATTGTTTAACGCTTATTAATTCCTAGAATACCGGAAAGAGAGTTTATGCTAGACGAAAAACTTTTAGAAATTTTAGCTTGTCCTGACGATAAGGGACCGCTTTACTATATTTCTGACGAGGATATTCTTTACAATCCTCGCCTAAGGAGAAAATACCAAATAGTTGACGGCATCCCAGTGCTGCTGATAAAAGAAGCTGTAAGCGCAGATGAAAGTGAAAATTCAAGAATCATGGCAAAAGTTGATTCTGTTGGCATCAAGCCAACCTTTTGAAAAGGTTCGAATTTGAATTTAGATTTAAAAATAGACTCTCTTAAGATGGTTGAGGCTACGGTTGGTCTTCCTGAACAGATGGAGAAGGCACGTGGGAAAGTTGAACTACTCGACAAGTTACCTAAGCATGACGATATTGAAAATGTTGTCATCCTCGGTATGGGAGGCAGCGGAATTTGCGGAGACATAGTAGCCCAGGTTGGAGAGTCTCTAATTCCAGTTCCAGTACATGTAGTAAAAGGTTATGAGATACCTGCTTTTGTTGGGGGAAGTGCTCTTGTGTTTTCAGTTTCATTCTCAGGAAATACTGAAGAGACTTTAGAGGCAACTGAAGAGGCGTATGAAGATGGTGCAATAATTGTTCCCATAACTACTGGTGGGGCACTGAAGAAATTGGCTGAAGATTGGGGAATTGGCGTTATCGATGTTGATAGTAGCATTCCTCAACCAAGAGCTGGGGTTGGAGCGATGACCATTCCGATCATTGAAGTTCTTGAAGCTGTTGGACTGTTTCCAGTTGGGAAGATTTGGATTGATAAAGCAATCTCGCAATTAGTAAAGAGACGTAGTGAACTGGGTTCGGAAAATGATATTACCTCCGCGATGGCAAAGACAATAAACGGACACATTCCGCTTATATATTCTACGAATGGGATAGGCAGTGTTGCTGCCGATCGCTGGAAAAAACAGATAAATGAAAATCCAAAATCACCAAGTTTTGTAGGTGTCTACCCTGAACTTTGCCATAATGAACTTGCAGGATGGGGTCTTTTAGGCGATGTAACGCGCCAAGCTTTCGTACTTATTCAGTTAATTGTTGACGATCTACACCCGCAACTAATTAGAAGGATTGAGTGGGTTCGTGAAACATTGAGAGAAAGTGTTAATGAAATAGTAGAAGTCATGGCCCAAGGCGAAGATGACCTCGCTCAGCTTTTTGACTTAATGTTCATCGGAGACATCGTTTCACTTAGGTTAGCGGGTTTGAACGGTGTTGATCCAGGTCCGATTCCAATTTTAAATGATATGAAGAATTTTTTAAAAAATAATTAATCAAGAAGGATTTAGCGGGCTACTGTCACGTTAAATGAAGGCGCTGGTTATCTTAACCGTGAGAGAACACGTATCGTTTCAGTGTAGTAAGGGCGAATTGTGACTCTAACAGAGTGCGTTCGCTAAGGATTGATAATGGGAATCCAACTACTGAATGGATGGTTTAGACTCAACTATTTTAAGTCCCAGGTATACCTGTGTTTGAGATATTGTCAGTATGACCACTTAATTGGTTAAGTTGAGCAGAGTATACATCCACAGATCCTCCACTCGGTGTCCAAATTCGAAGCTCAAACTGGTCGATTGGATACGGAGCTAGTGGATCAATAGTGAATGGTCATCTCCTGAAAATACAGGAGGCGAGTACACGCAATTGGAAGCAAAATCGTACGTCACAGTTGTAGTTGAATTTGTAGCTGGAAGATCTCTCAGCATCATCATTGTTTGACCAGTTGAGTTCCATATTTCTACGTGCACAGTTTGGACCAGTAGTCTTTAATTTGATTGAAACTTGGTACAGCCGTGAATACTCCCACCAGTACAGTCCCCAATACGCGTAACCTGGCTTTTGCATTGCAGAGTGCATGTGCCATTCAGAAGGATTGCCTGACACATTTACTAATCCATTATCGCTTTTGCCTGCCCAGGCCGCAACCTGGTTCAAGTGATTCGGGAAAAATATCGACTGGTTACTCTTAGTTATGGTGCACTTGAAAAGCTATGCAAAACCCTCGTGATCTTTCAGCTGACAGTTTGTAATCGCGATAATTTGTATAACATTGACAAATGAGTTGCAACTGAAGTTACCTCTGTCCCTGCATACGGAGTAGTCGCGTACCACACCGCCGGGGGTAAGTGTCGTAATAACCCGGTCCCATGATCAAGTTTTCATCGATTCTGCCAGAAAATCTCCCAGCTACACCTTGAGAAACAGTAGGTTCATCGCTACTTGGAATTTCACCGACTAAACGAGCTAGAGTTTGAGCAGTTGGTGTAGGAACTCTTAACCAGTGAACGATGGCATTGGGATACCAAATTGCAGCCCAAGCAACTGTATTTAGCATTAAGAAAATTGACAGGATTAAGGGTAATTTTGTCCAAATTTTATTTCGCCATGATCGGATGAGATTAAATTTCTAAATCTTTCTAATAGCGATCCAGTAGAGACTATCTACGGATCCAACAGCTATAAAACTGCAAATACACATTGACTGAAGACCAAGAACGCCGAAGATACCATATTCGTGCAGGTTTTTCTCTATTAAACCAACAAATGGGACCCCATTCCCCAAGGAGATAGAAACCCAATGAGCCCCTCAGGAGCCAGATTTGAGTACGTGTTAGCTCTTCTTTGCCAAAGGACTGAGGCTACTTTTGATGGGTGACATAATATGCCTAGCACCAAGCTGGAAGTTGATAACTAAGTTGGAGTTGCACCAGCCGCAGTTATGTATGAATACCCTCCAACCAGACCTGAACCTTGATCGTCTCCAATGCCAGACATAAAAGCCAGCTAACCGGCTCCGATTGCACAAAGCCCAATTGCACTAAACAGTACTTTCCTACCAGACCTTTTCCACCCTTTGCCCGCCCAGAATACCGACAAACCAAGACCTGCGAGATAAGTGGCTGGTACGTCATCGCAAAGGATGATTCCAATGACCCAAATCCATGCTCTTTTTCCCCTTTGTCAAAGTCTCATGCTGCCAAAATTACTAGTGAAGGGGCTTGGGTCTCCATGTGAAAGTCAAAAGCAATTGACCAAAGTGTCTAAGCATTGCCGACCAAGAAAATTATCCCAGCCAGGAAAAGCACAAATGACCGAACATGTTTCGACTCACCTTTCAGTGCAAGACCTTGTGATATCCAAGCAAAAGCAGCTACTTCACCTTAAATTACTGCAAAATCTTGAAGGTAAAGCAAAGTGGAAGGACTTAGCAATACATAGCAAAATAGGGCTAGTGCCACATAATGAACTCGTCATGGTTCTGCCTGAAATAATATTCAAGTGTGGTGTCGAATGGATCTAACTGCCCTTGTGCAACTAAATATTAGGCCTGATGGTAGATAGAAAAGTCCCAAGTAAGCCCAAAATGACGATACTAATAGGTCGTGTATATGAGGTATGCGCCAAGTCGGACTCCTAATAGTATCCAGCCAAGCTTTACTACTTTTTTAAAGTATGAAATATGAGAGGCAATCCAGTTCTCATATTTGATTTGGCGGACCTGATTATGTTTGCCTACTCGGTTTTTTTTGATACGGTGCTGTGGCTCATCTCTCTGTTTTAACTTCGGTGAGGGACACTAAATGACCCTCCCCCTAATCGCTTGCATAAAGGATTTAACAGTTACAAGACTTCGGGGGCTGGTTTCGACAAAAGTGATTAGAAGAATTTTCATTGACTGGTTTTTATAATTCTTAAATTTTAAAATAACTATCCAAATCTGTCAGGATATTGTTCTTGCTTTGGAATTAGTCCAGACTGGGTTTCTTAGAGAATCACTTTGTTTACTTTTAACTTTCAGGTTTTCCATTTTGGACATGTACAAATTCATTACAGTAGGCTATTCGGTTCGTCACAAATTTGCAATGTGATGTTCTTCACATTCTTCATTTTAGGCTTTCACTTTATTTGCTTTTAAATGTAGTTTTGACATTGGCTTACTTCGAATAAATTCAGCCAGAAACTAGCATCTAGCTACAACCAGCATGTTGTTTCCGACCGCTAGCCAGTAATTTGAAGATGCAGTTTGTCGCAGAACGATACTTAAGATCGAGCGCAATTAAGGTGTGCCTAGAGTAATTTTTATTGCGTGATATTTCCTCAAGAGTAAAACCCGTCAACATCTACTATTACATCCGCTTGGCCAGTAAAGTCATATGCGTTGAACCCTCCTGAATTTAAGGTAATTTCGCACAGGTTTGCAACGGTTGAGCCACTCAACCAGTTGAGATCAGAGACAACAGGGAGAGTTCCACTTGGATAAATGGTTAAGAAACCGTTATTTTGATTTGTATTAGTAACTGTGACGTTTGCTGACAGAGCAGTTACGGATGCCGGGATACCGTCAATTGAGGCTCCATTAACCCGCAATGTCATCCCACTTTGAAGTGTTTTGGAGCTTGGAGAATTGCATTGATTTGAAAGAATGTTTGTTCCAGTTGTTCGAGTGTCACAAATGCGCTGTGGTGAAATTGAAGTGTAAAGTACTCCACCTGTTTGGGTTGAAGATCCGTCACTAAACCATCCATCTATGTCAATTGCAATATTTGTTGTGCCATTAAAATTGAATATGGTTATGTATCCTGTGGAGGACACTTTGACAATTATTCGATTTGGAATGACTTGGCCACTTGAAAAGTTAACGTTTGAAACCGTCGGTTGAGAGGAGCCCATCGGGTAAACACTTATATATCCTCCACCGAGTGTTGTTGAATCTATCGAAGTTAGGTTCAATGAGACAGCCGCGACCCCTGATTTCGGTACTTGTCCCTCCCCATCAATTTGGATATTTAATGTCTTCCCTGGTCCAATTGGGCCAGATGGAGCTGTGTTGCATTGATTTTGGGTGACATCATTTTGCATGGGGCGCGTATCACATATTCGTTGAGGTGAAAGTGGAAAATAAAGTCCAGCATTTCCACTTATGTTTGCTCCATAGTAACCTTGAATGTCAACTATGACGTCTGCAAAACCTATGGCGTTATATGCCAAAATATCACCTGCCGGACCGATGCCAACTGTTACAAGATTTGCGACACTTTGGTCTGCCTGCCAGTTTAAATTCGATGACAAAGGGGGCGAACTTGATCCCCCAGGAAAGACCGTTAAGTAACCGTTATTCGAAGTAGTGTCAGTCACGGTTACGTTTGCAACTACTGCGCTTGCGTTACTTGGGATTCCTGCTTGACCCAAGACCGGAATATCTAGAGTCTGACCAGTTCCAAGCGTTTTCGCTTGAGGATTGTTGCACTCATTTGTCAATACTGTTGAACCGTTTGCTGCTCTGGTGTCACATATACGCGTGGGGACCATTGGATGGTAAGGTTCAGGAGATTCAAAAATAAACTGATCACTACTTGAGACAGCACTTGTGCCAACTGAGGTAGAAACTGTTATATCTACGGTCCCTGTTCCGATGGGAGAAAGTGCGGTTATTAAGCTGTACGAGTTAATTTGAAAAGATTGTGCGGGTGTGAGGCCAAACATAACTGCAGTTGCACCTGTAAAGCCTGATCCATTAATCTCAACATAGGTTCCGCCAGTTGCAGGACCTGAGTTAGGTGTGAGGCTTGTAACGGTTGGGGAAGTTACGCCAATTGGTGATGAAATTATCATAGCTCCACTAGAGTAGGAGTTACCAAATCCGGTTGCAAAGCAAGACGATGAGTTTGGACAACTTATTGCTAAGAGTGCAGAGAGCGAGCTTGGAACGTTGATGGCGTTCCATGTAGACCCAGCATCAGTTGTCGCGTAAACATTATTATTATTAATCCCAAAGCACAGTTGGTCTGCAGGACAAGAGATTTTGTATTGGTATGAACTAGTTGGGATTGTTGTTTCTGCCCAAGTTGAACCGTAATCTGAGCTTTTCAACGCTACGTCTGCCGAATTAGAAGTGTTTACTCCACTTGCCATGCAAAATGTACTATTACATGAGACAGAAGTTAAGTCACCATTTCCTGGAGGAAGTGTTTGGTTGGCAAAGCTAGTTCCATTTGATGAGGTGATCACGACTCCATTTCCAAAAGCGTCGGTTCCAACAGCGACACAGTTGTTGATTGTAGGACAATTTATATCTTGAAGAGAGTTGACGTTAGAAGGAATTAATGTTCCAGTCCAGGAATTTCCGTTATTAGTTGTTAGATATATTCCAGGGTCTATGCCAGGGGATGTGTTTCCGGCTATATAGCAGTCGGAACTGCTGGGGCAACTGAGCGAAGATACACTAAATCCAGTGGGGAAAGTTATCTGTGCCCATGATGCACCACCGTTGATTGTAATTATGCCTTGGGCAATGTTTTGAGAGTCACTTCCGATTATAAAACAAATTTGAGAAGTCGAGCATTTTGCAATTTTAGGCTTAAAGCTGTAACTGCTTAGAGTAGTAAGTACCCAGGTTGAGCCAGAATCTGTCGTCAACGCATACTCGATATTGCCATTTGAGTTCGTTCCAGTTGCAATGCAAAAAGATGTAGTTGGACACGTTATTTGATTAAGTACTTTTATATCAATAGGTAGTCCAACATTTGACCAGCTTGAACCTGAATTACCCGTTGAGGCCAAAAATATGCCGTTCAAAGATTGTGATTCACCACCTGCAAGACAGTAAGCTGGCACTACACAGGCTAGGGTCTTGACTGGTCCAAAAGTTTGCCCAAATGTTGCAGAACTCCACGTTGCCCCTTGATTTGAAGAGGCTACTAAAACACTTGTATTGCTAGTAGACTGTCCTACTGCAAAACAAGAAGTGCTTGAAAAACAACTTGAAGAACTTATTGAAAAAATAGATGCAGGAAGGGTATCTACAGCCCAGGTTGTGCCTAAGTCGCTGCTACTAATGGCAACTGGTCCTGTGCTACTTGAGTTGCTTCCAAATGCGATACAGTTACTTGTTGGTAAACAGAAAATAGTGCTTAAGTAACTTATGCCACTAGGGACAGTTTCTTGAGACCAGCTTGTTCCGCCGTTTGTAGTAACGTCGACAGAACCATTCGAAAGGAAAGTTCCACCGACTGCTGCACAGTCTAACGATGATATGCAAATTACGGATGACAATCCAGCAATCGAACTAGGAAGATTATCATTAGTCCAAGAAGAGCCAAAATTGTTTGATGAAATTGCGGAATAACCTGATGATGAAGAGTTCTCTCCAACTGCAATACAAAATGTGGTAGATGGGCAAGAAATTGAATTAAGGGACCCTACATTACTTGGAATAGTTTCCGATGTCCAACTTGATCCTCCGTCAATTGTCGATATAGCAACTGCAGATCCGCCCGTCGGATCAGTGCCAACGGCGATACAAGTTGTCGAAGATGGACATGAGATACTATTAAGTTGTCCAATTCCAGTTGGCATTGAATCAGATGAAAAGCTAGATCCACCGTCGGTTGTAAAAAGAACCTGACCTAAATTATTTGAATTAATTGACGCAATTGCACAAACTGACGAAGTTGCACATGAAATTGCGTCTATGGCAGAAATTGATGGGGGGTAGGATGTTGAAACGTTCCAACTTTGAGCAGCAAAAGCCAAAGGTTGCGCAGCGCTGGGAATTCCAAAGAAGCAAATCAAGAAAAGCATGGGAGTAAATGCCAGCAATTTAAAACTTCTCATAGGACTCCAGCATATCAAGGCATGATCTAGTTTTCCACTGTCCTTGATGGTCAAATTTTGGTTAGCAACTGTAAATAAAGCCCAATTAAAATTATTTAAAAGTATTAAACTACATGGAAAGTAATATCTAGACAACTTATGCTTATCAAGTAGTTATCGAAAAAAGTTCGACAACAAGTTACTTGATAGATTGGTGGTGTTGTTGGGCTAACTAAATCAATTATGCTAGATATAGTATGGAATTCAATGTTGATGATGAAAGAAGTTGGTCAGTCCTACATTTGGGCATAAAAAAGAACTTTAAATATTTTGACGCAAATGTGTTGTTTAACGGTGAAAAGAACTTACTTTCTGCTGGTCATCAATTGATTAGTGTAGTTTTGATGGGATCGAAAGCGCAAGTTCATTTAATGGCAATTGGGCAGAGCTTTAAGGCAAATATTGAGTTTAATGCATGCGTAAATCAGTCTGGCGCTGAATTGGTAAATTCCTATGTATCTATTACGGAAATAAGTGAGTATGCTAAGTTCTTGCCTGAAGAGGCGAAACTTGCTCGCTTAAATCCCAAACTTCCTCCTCAAGGCATGTCGGCGTACTGCTTTTATCCTATGTCAAAAAGACGAGGTGAAACTTACAATTGGTATACAGAGGATTTTGAAACTCGAGACAACCTCATGCGTGAGCATGGGAAAACTGGAAGAGAGTTTGCTGGGCGAGTAGTTCAACTTGTTACAGGTTCAACTGGACTTGACGACTTTGAATTTGGTGTGACTTTATTCGCAAAAAGTTTTCGCGATATTAAAGAAGTTGTTTATAAGATGAGGTTTGATGAAGCTTCCAGCAGATATGCAGAATTTGGTCCATTTGTGACCGGTATGGTTGCGACCAATTTAAATGAAGCATTAGATATGGCTGGGTGGTTAAGCTGAGTGTAAATCTTGATGAAATTTTTAATTACTTAAAACCACTAAAAAATGTTGTGGTTGCATTTAGTGGTGGGGTTGATTCGGCTTTACTCAGTGAACTGTGCGTTAAGGCTTTAGGGTTTGATAATAGTTTGATAGTAACTGCCGACTCACCTTCGCTCCCGAGAGATGAACTTGTGCAGTGCGGCAAATTAGCTGCGTCAAGGGGTTGGCAGTTTCGAGCAGTAACTACAAATGAATTTGAAAATGATAAGTATCTTCGAAATGACGAAAACAGATGTTCATATTGCAAAACAAGTCTCATGGACGCATTAGTCCCAATCGCTCTTGAACGGGGTGCAATAATTTTGTTAGGAATTCATGCTGAAGATTCATTTATTGATCGTCCAGGCCAGCGGACGGCTCAAAAGCTTGGTGCCATGTTTCCATTCTTGGATTTAGGACTTACGAAACTTGATATTAGAAAATTAGCCGAAGAGTTTGATTTGGATGTGCATGATAAGCCTTCCAGCGCTTGTCTTTCGTCACGAATACCTACAGGGGAAAGAGTTTCGATAAGAAAAATAAGAATGGTCGAAGAGGCAGAAAAATTTATTAAGTCCTTTGGGATTTCAGAGGTACGAGTCAGAATTCATAATGATATTGCGAGGATTGAATTGCGAGATACGAATCTCTTAATTGATGAATTATTTAGAAATTCAGTGGTCAAATATTTGAAAAACATAGGGTTTAAATATGTCACCTTAGATCTTTGTGGATTTAGAGACTCACTAGTAAGCGACGTATCCTCGGTAGTTGAGATGTCGGAAGGTAAGATTTAGGAGAAACAATGGTTGGCATTAGAGTTAGATTAACGTATCCTGACAGTCTTGTAAAAGAACCAATAATTGCAAAGATGATTAAAAAGTTCGATGTCGTTCCAAATATTAGAACTGCTCAGGTTGTTGGGGATACAGGCTTTGTGGTTCTGGAACTTGACGGTTTATCGTCAGAACTTGACTTAGCAATAGCATGGTTTAAAGAGCTAGGAATTCAAGTTGATGTCATTGGGGCAGAGGTTTAAAGCTTTTGCCCAATGCAGTGCTGACTTGTTTTTCGTATAGATATGCAGCAAAAGGAGTTTATGCAGGCAAAAGTAAATTCGGTGGATGCTCTAATACCATTTTGTGAACAATAGCATCTTGATTGAATTTATGTAAATAGGCTTTTTGTTTAAACTCAGGCACTTGTAAGGACTGTATTTTTGATAGCTTTGATTCATTAGGTAAACTTGTTTTGTTGGTATTAAAATTGATTTAACTAACTGAAAATAGGATTGATTATAAGTTGGTCGGCAGGTAATGAAATGGTTGGAAGTGATATCGAAAAGCAGCTAAGACGATGGGGAGAAAGCCTAAGTGCAGTTGCGAGGACTGGGTTAGCTTTTACTGAGAGTCTTTATGAAAAAGAGCGATTTGAAGAAATATTGAAAATTGCAGCAGATATGGTTGCAAGTGCAGATCTAAGTATTGGTGAAGACATCAGAAATGCCGAAGCTTTAGTTGAAGAATGGATGAAAGGGGTTAAAAAGGGGGTACCTGGTTATGTTACACCTAAAGTTGCAATTGGCGCTGTTGTAGGTAATGACGATCAAGAACTTCTTTTAATACAAAGGTCGGACTCAGGAGTTTGGTTATACCCAACTGGCTGGGCTGATATTGGCTACTCAGCCGCAGAAGTGGTTGTCAAAGAAGTTGAGGAAGAAACAGGATTAAAGGTATTGCCAGAAAAACTTATAGCAGTACTTGATGGTCTTAGACTTGGCTTTACCCGACAGCCTCTTTACTCGCTTGTTTTTAAATGCAACGTTGTAGGAGGAGTCTTAAAAGCTCACGAGTTGGAGTGTAGAGACGTCGGATGGTTTGGAGAAAATAATCTGCCTGAACCATTAGCAGGACACGGTATTTGGGGGCCAATGGCATTTAAAGCATTGAGGGGCGAAGATGTTGAACCTTATTTTGACATCCCAAGAGATCCAGTTTGGAAGACAAAGTGAATTTTGGCTCAACTTCCTTCAGAAGTGATGCTTGTAAAGTTGGTAAACGGTTGCATGCCGTTCCATGCTTTCAATTCCATTTCCCAAATGTTTAGTTATGTGAAAATCTTGCATAACCGGAAGCTTTAGTAAAATAAGGTAGACCATTTGGTTTTAAACGTATTTTATGGTCAGCTATCAAGATAGCATTCCCTTTTTAATACCTTCGCCGTCAACTTATTTTTGTAGGATCTAAGAGAATGTCTTTAAGTAATATATCATGATGTTTTCAAGAAAAACTTGCGCTAAATCTTCTTCAAATGCCGCGTGTCCTCCTTGATTAATAGTTACTACTTCAACGTTTTTAATCTTGCATATGGTAGAGATTAACTCTTTTGCAAGTTGTAGGAATCTGTCTTTATTTGTTAAAACAAACAACATAACTTTCCCTCAATAATGTTACCTACAAGATGGTCAAGCGCATGGTCGTTTAGGCCTGAACCAATATTTGAGATCATCTCCTTTCCCAACCTTCAAGAGACACAGTACATTTTTAAAACCTCTTTTTACCTCTCTGTGCCTACTTTTTGAAATAGGGAGAGAGTAATCGGGTTGTATTTTAGATCAATATCTTGAATGACCAACAAAGGGCCACAAGATAATGGTTTTAGCCGTTATGAGGATCTCAACCCGTCCGTTGTTTTCGGTCGTCAACTTACCTTGAAGCTAAGCTGAGGTTACCTAGAAAAAGTAGACACCTGAATAGCCGAATCAGTGGTTCGAATGAAACGATGTCATTATGACAATTAGCAAAAAAAAATTCACATTAGAGTCCAAATTGGAGCCAATAGACTGGTTTGAATTAGCTTAGATGGAACTGGCTTAAACCTCATTTATTTTAAGCTATAAACAATTATTGGTGACGGTGAATCTTCATTTGCAAAGAACATTGAAAACATATTAATGTAGCCAAACAGGCAAGTTCAGATGTTTGGATAATTTGCCATGCAAGCTTAGACTTAAAATTAGCAAATTTAGATATTTTTAGAAATAATTTCCATAAAGTTCGTTGCGCTTTTTGGATATCCGCCATTTTCTAGGATTTTGCGTGACATTGGTGCCAATATGCCAATCAATTCTTCTAATGTATCTTCAATAGATTTAAGTATGGGAAGTTCCATCGAATCGGTTAGAGACTCGATATCTTCTCTCAGAGCTAAACCTTTGTCAGTAAGTTTGTTTTCTGAAGTCACGAGACCTTTTGACTTAAGCCTTTCTATGGTCTCATCTAGTTGATCTCCTGACCAACCACGAGTGAAGGCGTAGGTTTTAAGCGGTATATTTTGAAAACCCTCACTTAAAATAGATATTTCAATTGCATCTACGCCTTTTGAAGTCCAAGCAAGTGTGTGACTATCTCCTCTGTGCTCTCTTATCAAATCACAACTTCGAAAAAGTTGGCCAACCAGGTTATCTGGAAAATCCAGTGACATTAGCCCAGCAAAAATAGGGTGTCCTTCAAATCGGGCATTTTCAATTCCACTCTGAATTATCTCGATGGCCCTTTGAGCACCCTCAGGAGTTTCGGTTAGGTGTTCGGAAAGACTTTCGGTCGCCCCATCTAATCTTGCAGCTAGAACTGATTCTCTTGAAGTTACTTTCCATCCTTCTTCTACGCTTGGAATTACGATATCTGGATTAAAGACAGCAAATATTGATGATACGGCCGTGCCACTTAAGATGCCCATTGCAGCAGATCTGCTAACAAAATAGCCAGGTAGGTAGCTTAGACCTATCTCGCGGTATTTTGATTGTACTTGAGGTGCAAAATAACAGTTACCAGCAATTGGTTCAAATACGTCGTGCAGTTTTCTAGCTATCTTATTGTCCATTGATTTCCTCCTTCAGTTATTGCTTCAAACGTGAGTTTAGGCTATATGTAAAGCAGATATAACAAAATTGATCTAAATTTAAGGATGTGAAATCTGTTTCAAACAAGGAGCCAAGGAAAAGTCACTTTGATGATACCCAGCAAAGTGAAGAAAATGTTAATAGTTCTGATTCAAGTGCGAGCAATAGTGATCTGAACAAACCCATCAAAATAGAAGTCCTTGCTGTCCACCACCAGCACCAACGACACAAGAGACATCCGAATAAACCCATCAAAATAGAAGTCCTAGCTGTGGCAAATGAGAAAGTTGTAGAGTCAATAAATTCACTGATTCGGCAGTTGTCCTCAAATCCTGTTGATATGACATTAAATGATTTATCTAAAATTATTCGGTCGCCAAATTCCTTCTTAATAGTAAGTCAAGTGCGTGAGGACATCATCGGAATGCTTACGCTAATAGTCATTAGAATCCCCACTGGGATTAAGGCTTTCATTGAAGATGTTGTTGTTGATGAGAGATTTAGAGGTCAAAGTATTGGGGAAAAACTGGTTGAAAAAGCAACTGAAATTGCAAGACAAGAGGGATCTCATTCCATTGATTTGACCTCGAAGCCATCGAGAGTAGCGGCAAACGAGCTTTACAAAAAAGTTGGCTTTAAGCAGCGTGAAACTAATGTTTACCGCCTTAAGTTTTAATACTTGTGAGAAGCATACTAGCGTTTTGTTGTAAATTCCAACCTACAGACCTGGTGGCGATAAAGAAAATAAGATTTTGTTGTTACATGATGCTTTAAAAAGTCATAGGATTAAGAGTAAGAAAGATTAGATAAGAAAGAGAAAAAATGCCTGATAGCATAACGGTTACTGATAATAGAACTGGCAAAACGCTTGAAATTCCGATAGAAGATGGAGGAATTGCTGCATCTGAATGGTCAAAACTACTTCCTGGAATCTGGTTCTATGATCCTGGATTTACTTCAACTGCAGCATGTATGTCTTCAATAAGCTACCTTGACGGAGATGCAGGAATACTGAGATATAGAGGTTACCCTATCGAACAGCTTGCAGAGAATTCAACGTATTTAGAAGTTGCGTATCTTCTACTAAATGGCGAATTGCCAACTGAAGAAGAGTACTCTAATTGGGAACATGAGATAACTCACCATACGTTCATACATGAGAATATGCGGAAAAGATTCTTAGAAGGATTTCATTATGATGCACATCCGATGGGAATGTTGGTGTCCGCAGTAGCAGCGCTTTCTACTTTTTACGCCGATGCTAAAGATATTTTTAATTTAGAGTCGAGAGATAAGCAAATCATTAGACTTATTGCAAAAATGCCCACGTTAGCTGCAGCCGCTCACAGATTTAGTATAGGAATGCCATTTGTATATCCTGACAATGGCTTGCATTTTGCAGCTAACTTTCTTTCAATGATGTGGAAAACGGCTGAATTCAGATTCGAGGCAAACCCTGTACTTTCAAAGGCTCTAGATGTCTTATTTATACTTCATGCAGATCATGAGCAGAACTGCTCGACAACGGCAATGAGAGTGGTGGGTTCTTCACATGCCGATCCTTACTCCTCATGTGCTGCAGCATGTGCCGCACTTTATGGTCCTAGACATGGAGGAGCAAACGAACAGGTAATAAGGATGTTAAATTCAATCGGGTCTTTAGAGAATGTTGATCCTTTTATAAAACAGGTCAAAGAAGGACATGGAAGACTTCAAGGGTTTGGTCACAGAGTATACAAGAACTACGATCCCAGAGCAAAGATTATAAAAAGAACAGCTGATGAAGTATTTAAAGTAACCGGAAAGAATCCTTTGCTTGACATCGCTTTAAAACTAGAAGAAGTAGCACTTAATGATGACTACTTTATCTCTAGAAAGCTCTATCCAAATGTTGACTTTTATTCAGGTTTAATCTATCAAGCAATGGGTTTTCCGCTCGAGATGTTTCCTGTTTTATTTGCAATTCCACGAGCATCAGGATGGCTTGCGCACTGGGTTGAAATGCTAGACCAAGATTCTAAAATCGCGCGGCCTCGACAACTTTACAATGGAACTGATTCGAGAGATTATGTTTCAATAGAAAAAAGAGTTTAAATCATTTCCGATATCGATTATAAATTCCTTTAAGTCAGCATGATTTAGCAACCACCCACAAATTATGAAATGCTACAAATATCAGTCGGTTTCTTTGGTCTATAACTGCCGTAATTGATTAAAATTAGTGTACACAAGTCACTGTTCAAATTCTGGTAAAGGTTAAGTGGATTAACCAGGAGAGGAAGACAGTTGCTTAGTAATAATTGAAGTAATTCTTAAGGCTCATGTCATTAGGATAAGGGGAAAATAGGTGCTGATGAAATTATAGCTTTAACGCGATTATGAATTTGTTGAAGAGGAGGCATTTTATCCCAGGTATTCTAATTTATCGATCTAGGATCCTAGAAACAATAATTGGCAAAAGAAAAATGTAACGGCTATCTAGGAATAGTTTTAGAATCGGCTCACAGAGTTAGATGGTTGATAAGTGTTATAGTTAGTTGTTATTTTATCCTTCACCAGGGGAAATAGCAGGAGGTAAGTCTTTTCTAATTCGAATAAGGCCCTCTTGAGCAAGTGAACAAACTATCGTTCCGTCTTGGGTAAAAAGAGATGCTCGAGCGAGTCCTCGTGCACCATAAGCAGCAGGTGATTCTTGATCGTATAAAAGCCACTCGTCAGCTTTGAAAGGCCTATGGAACCACATACAGTGGTCTAAGCTTGCACCCATAAACCTTGGATCGTCCCAACGTATCTTGTGGGGTAATAGGATTGAATCGAAAAGACTCATGTCAGAGGCGTAAGTTATGACGGCAGCGTGCAAAAGTGGGTCTTCTTGAATTTGTCCGTTTGCTCTGATCCATAGTTGCTGACGTGGGGGTCTTGGACCAACTTCTTTATTCCATGGCAACTCTCCTACAAACCTTTGATCAATTGGTTGTGGTCGATTCAGAAAATCTCCAAGCTGATCTGCCCATGGCGCCAACCTTTCACGTAATGTTGGCAGTTCTTCAGGTGATGGTACTTCGGGCATCGCGCTGCCATGTTCTAGTCCCTCTTCGGCAACATGAAAGGATGCAGACATGTTAAATATTGCTTTCCCATGCTGGATCGCTACGACCCGTCGTGTCACAAATGAACGACCATCTCGTATCCTGTCAACTTCGTACAGTATAGGAACGGTGGGATCACCAGGTCTCAAGAAATAAGAGTGTAGCGAGTGAACAGATCCCTTGTCAACTGTTTTCCCTGCCGCAATAAGGGCTTGAGCAGCTACTTGGCCTCCAAATACTCTCTGTCTTTCGATATCTGGACTTATTCCACGAAAAATATTAACTTCTATAGGTTCTAAATCTAGGAGCTTTAAAAGCCCTTCAAGTGCTTCAGTCATACACATTGGAGCCTAGCCAATATTTAGCTAATTAAATTTAAAATTGATTTAAAATTTGTCTTTGGTAGATTTATTTCTACCATGTTTTATTTCTGGTTGACCCAATACTTGATTGATTAGGGATGTAGGACGGTAAAGATGGTGAAAGTTGTGAATCATTTTAAAGTTGGAATTGTAATTACTGTTTACTGTGGGTTTAAGAAACTGTCAGATTCTATAAAACTTATTCCTTTAGAAATAAAGCCTAACATTTAAGGAATTCTGATTGACATTAGTAAATGTTTAAACAAACAAGAAGAGATTCAGAGCATAAGAAAAATTGAGGCAGAACTTGAGATTCCAGTCACTATAATCGATTTATTCGACGGGCTAAACATACGGCTACGTCCAAAAAATTGGATTTAATTGCGCAATTGATAATAATTTTGATGCAGTTGTGCTTTTCATGGAGGGGAATATTACTAACTAAATTTATTAGTTGAATTTATTGCACCGATTAAAGCTGGAACTTGTGACATCGTAATTGTTTCGAGGTTTTTTTATCCCGTGACGATTCAAGGCGCACAATGCCACTGTATAAGTTCTTTGGGAATGTCTTGATATTAAAATTTGGAAATCAATTAATTCCCATTAGCTTTTCAGATTGGCACTCAGGATACAGAGTTTTTAGTAAAAAGATGAATAATACGGTGCCTTATGAAATTAATTCTGATGATTTTACATTTGATTTTCAGATACTGGTATAAGCCGTTGAGGTTGGTTTCGAAATTTTAGAAGTGCCAATACCTTTTTACTCAGGAGACATAATCAATATGGTCAATGAGATGAGATTCTAAAGCGACATAGTGATAAACTTGCTGCGCTACCGGGCGCATAAGATTGGATTTGGGAGCGGATCGAAGGCAATTAACAGTATCTATTATGATCTCAAGTAGGACACAAACTAATCTCGCGGTGTTTTGTTAAGTGTGTTAAACGGTAGAGAGCCAATGAAAATTCTTGATTCAGGCTGTTCAGACGGACGACTTGGAGCAAAAATTGAATCTCTCAGGCACAGTGTAACTGGCATAGATGTAATCAAGCTTCCAAAGGTTGAAGAGAGGGTCACCGAGTTTTTCTGTGTGACTTAGAAAAAGAACTCCTTAAAAGCGTTGGAAATTCATTCGATGTGGTAGTGGCTGCTGACGTTCTTGAACGCCTTCGTGATTTTCAGAGTGAAATCTGAAATTTACAAAAAATGCTAAAACCCCATGGTCAACTGATTATTAGTGTTCCAAATATAGGGCATTGCTATGGAAGACTTAAAATTGGGTTTGGCCTTTTTGATTACGATAGAAGAGGTATTTTTGACTCGGGTCACCTTAGGTTTTTCACTCAACTTAGTTTTAAAAGAATGGTAGCAAGTGCAGGTTATCAAGTCGTCGACCAGAGAGGAGTAGGTCTTCCTTTGAGTGTTTTCGAAAGAGGTGCAAGTAATGAAGAGTCGAATTTTGTTTCTGCATTGAGCAATTTTCTGAAATCTATATTTGTTATATCGAGTAATACCGCAATTAATCTTTGGTCATCGCATTTCTCTTATCAAATGGTGTTTGTTCTGTCCCGTAGTGAATATTTGGAACCAAATATCATGAAAATTGAGTCAAGGTATAAAATACCCTGAAAAGTTTTGTCTTGAAGTTTTGAACTCTAGGTTAGATTATGCAGGTTAATGCGTAAAACTGAAGTCGTGCCGCAAGTAAATGACTTCAGTTGTGGGTCAAGGCTCGCACTTAATGTTATCTTTCCCACTTGGTACATTACTGCAATGAAGATGGAATACTACTCGATCAACAAAACTATCTATTCAGACAAGTATCACAGTATCTTCTGCCCCAAATATCGCAAAAGGTTGTTGCACGAAGGTGTTGAGGTTTGTCTTAGGCAACTTATCAGTTAGGTAGGAATTTTGTGCCTAAGCAATTGAGATGGAAATTATGCCCGATCACGTCCACACGCTTGCCAGAGTTCACGCCGGTATTACTGATC
>JAJYFT010000004.1 GCA_021790815.1 Actinomycetes bacterium | reverse complement strand
AAGGTGTTGAGGTTTGTCTTAGGCAACTTATCAGTTAGGTAGGAATTTTGTGCCTAAGCAATTGAGATGGAAATTATGCCCGATCACGTCCACACGCTTGCCAGAGTTCACGCCGGTATTACTGATCGTCTTTGAAAAGCTAAATACAAAGAACATGGTCAAAAGACCCAAACCTAAAGAAGATCCAGATAACAAAGGAGCCTTTTTGCCCAATGGGGCAGGTTCCAAGCCAGGACTTAACCGGACAATTATGAGGTCTTGATGGGGAAACTTGAGCAGCAAATAGTAGAGCAGCAAATAGTAGATAAGGCAAAGTCTTCAGGGGATACTTTCATCACGGTAAATCCCCGATTTAGTTCTCAACAATGTCAAAACTGTGGCCAAATAGCAAAGGAGAATCGTGAGAGCCAAGCGATCTTTAATTGTGTAAAGTGTAGACATGAAAACCATGCCGACATAAATGCAGGACAAGTAGTACTAGTCCAAGAACTAAGTGTCCTCGCGTCTACCCTATACCTGGGACATGCTGGTCAAAAGCCAGTGCTTGCACAAGTACACCTAAAGTGCAGCGAGAACTTCTAAAGTAAAGGCAGCGTAAGATGTCATCACCGAGGGAATCTAACGGCTTTAGCTGTTGGGAGGAGGTCAAAAATGCAACTATATTTTTGTAAGCGAGGCCATGACGGCTTTAATGTGCTTGTCAACATTTAGTTCTGAAGTTACCTGGGTGATCACAATAAGTTCCGAACTGATTACAAATGTAGTTCTTTTTGAAAAGAGTGGTCCAGGTCTTTTGACGCCATAAAGTTTTGATACTGAACGATCCTGGTCGGAAAGAAGAGGGTAGTCTAAGTGAAACTCATCTTGAAATTTTTTAAGTTGATTAGTTGAGTCTGAACTAATCCCCAGTCTTGACACATTGAATTCACTTAAGTCTGCTGCAATATCTCTAAAAGCGCAACTTTCTTTTGTACAAATTGGGGTAAAAGCTTTGGGGTAGAAGAAAAGAACTACTGGCCCAATTTTTGCTACTTCTGATAAAGTTATTACGTTTTTATCCTGATCGGGAAGTGAAAAATCTGTTACCTTGTCGCCGTCTTTAAACAAATTTATTGCCTTTCTTAGATTGTATTTTAGCAACTATGTTACTCGATTAGTCAATTTTCGTAAGCCAAATAAAAAGTAGTCCAATCTATATTTTTAGTGATAAATGCTTAAAAAACTTAAGTGACACCAGCTAGAAGGTCTGGTCAGGTTGTTACACCACCGTCTATGCTGACAACAGTACCTGTTATGCAACGAGCGTCATCACTTCCTAAGTAGGCAACCAGGCTGGCCGCTTCTTCTGGAGTGGGGAGGCCTAAAGGTGAAATCATTCTCTCCATATGTCTTGGGGCAGCTCCAATTGGGAACCCATAGTGAGCCAGAGTTGTAATGTCAGCGCCACCACTCGTAATTACGTTTACCCGAACACCTCTATCTTGAAGTTCACGAGCAAGTGATTTAGACAGTTGAATTATGCCCGCTGATGCCGCTCCATATGAAGCTGTATATGCCTGTCCGATCACGCCAGACGATCCGGCAAAATTAACAATAGATCCTCCAGTACCTAAGAGATGGGGTAGAACTGACTTAATAATAAGAAAAGTTCCATATAAATTTACAGAGATGATTCTGTTAAACTCACTGGCCGGTATTTCTGTAAAGTGAGCAAATCTAACTGATCTAGCTGCGTTTACGACCAGGGTGGGGGAACCAAGTGCTCCGATTACTTCAGCGACTGAGTTTGAAACGGAGTCTTCCTGTGATACATCACAAAATGCCGCTCTCCCAGATCCACCGTTTTCGACTATCTCATCTAAGACGCTTCTGGCTTCATTTAGGTCATGGTCCAAAAGGCCTACGGTGCCACCTTCTTTGGCTAATCTGATAGCGGTTGCCCTACCAATACCTTTAGCAGCTCCTGCAACAATTGCAACTTTATTTTCATATCGCCTAGCTATACTGCCGTTTTTATTTTCCATACTTTTTAAAATGCTCCACGAGTAATTGACCGAGTCGGTTTGCGTTCTGCTCCGGTATCCAGTGACTTATTCCTTCTAAAATTACGAACTTATATTCACCACTGACAAATTTACCAGTCGCCTCAGCAGCCTGTCTTCCAAGTGCAATATCTTCAGTTGACCAAACGTAAAGAGTTGGAACAGTAATAGGTTTTAAACTCAAAATGGACTCTGAGTGCATCATTGCCCTATACCAGTTGAGGGCAGCTGTCATTGCGAAAGGTTCCATGAGCAACGATATATATTGGTCGATGTCATCTTTTATCTCAGGATCGTTGTCATCTAAGCCGCTAGCAGTAAAGAGCATCCTTAAACCGCTGCCATTGTTTGACAGGAGGACTTCTTCAGGTATCTTCTCCTGTTGGAAAAATTGCATATATGTTGATTTTGTCGATTGGTCAGAGTCTGAGGACATGTAAGCCTCTCCGAATGCAAGTGGGTGGGGGGTTGAAACTGAAGTTAAGCTTTGTAACCTTTCAGGATACATCGAAGCCACTAGCCAGGCAACCGCACCTCCCCAGTCATGACCTACTAGTTGAAAAGTTTCAAAAGAAAGTTTGTTAGCTATTTCAATCACATCTAAGGCGAGCTTGTCCGTTGAGTAGCTATCCGTATCAAGTGGTCTTGCGCCCTTCGAGTAGCCTCTTTGGTTATAAGCTATCACTCTAAATCCAGCTTCTCCCAAAAGTGGCATTACATGTCGCCATGCCACGTAAGTTTGTGGAAATCCATGCAGCAAGATGACAGGTTGTCCTTCTTCAGGACCACATGCTATAGCGTCAAAAGTAAATTCTCCGACACTGATTTCGAAACTGTCGAAATTATTTGTCACTCTCGCTACGTTAACATCTATTGGCCAACTTTACAAATATTTTTAGGAATCGTGATTTAAAAACAGTTCAATTTTGACATCGGGTTAGGATTGATTTTAAAGGCTTTAAAAGTTATTTTCAAAATTTTCATATTTTAACGTGTTTTACCGTAGACAACATCTCAATCATCCACCTATGACTTTTTTACTTTTAACGGGATTGACCCGATAAATAGTACGGTAAATAGCTACGAAAAATGATTTAAGTGCATCAAAATGATAAGTTTAGAGTGTGTCATGTCCCAACTGTGGAGTTAACCTCACTCAAGGAGTGGAAGAGTGCCCAAACTGCAAAATGAAGTTTGGAAGCAGTGGTCAGTTTCAGCAGCAAACGCCTCTGAACTGGCAGTACCAGTATCCCTATAACTATTACCATTATGGTCAGTACAACCCATACTTTCAATATTTACCACCAGTTCAAAAAGCACAAAACAGTACGAAGACAAACGATTTAAGTATTGCAGCATTTGTGTTAAGTGTTGTTTGGTTTTTTGGTATTGGTTCATTAATAGCAATTGTTCTAGGAGCCGTTTCCTTGAGACAAGTTAAAAACTCAAAAGATACCCAATCTGGAAGTGGATTTTCAATTGCTGCAATCGTAGCTGGTATTGGAGGAGTGTTACTCGCGGTACTTTACGGTATTGGTTTCTCATTTATCTTTAGCAATGCAAGAAGCATTATTAATACTTTTGTAACGCCGCAAAGTAACATTGCGAATGCTGTCATCGCAGCGAGGGAAGAATTTAGTTCAAATAATGGTAATTTTACTTTTCGAAACTCAAATTTAGCACAAGAATTAAATCAAAATCAAAAGACTATTATTTACATCGCAAACCAGCCTAATGCCTACAACCAAGTCCAAGTTGTTGCAGATACTAGCCCGAGTGGAGGATACAACGCAAAGTTTGGAAGATCGGTTGAGGCAGATTTTGCTGCGTATAATTCACTTCTAAAAACATGCTATGTTGCGGTCGTTAATGAGGGATCTACTTCGTTTGACACCACATTTGGAAGAAATGTTAGTTTTCCGTTGTCGTACGGGAGTCAGAATTCTGGAGGCAGTGGAATATCTGGCAGCAGTGGGAATTCGGGAACTAGCACAAGTTCAATTCCAGCTTCGTTAGATGCATTACCTGGCACATGGTTTAGTTCAATGTTTGTTAATAGCGCTAATGAGTGTTCTGTTTACAATCCAGCAGGGTTAAACTACGTGTTCAGTTCTGTTCAGTAGGGTTATCGTTTTGCATGGAATTGATATTATATAAGTAACAGAAAAGACTGAAAGGTCGTCTTTTTGTTACTGAAAGTCAAGATTATTCCGATAATTAATTAAGTGGCTAAGTTTAATTTAAAATCATATTTAATGCTCGTTGTGGCACTGCTTGTTTCGAATGTGTTTTTAGCAGCATTTTCTTCACCTAGTTTATCGGCGGCACCAACAAATCCTTATAACCCTCTAATGTATGTACCTTCTTCTGCGCCATTCAGAATATGTGATACGCGATCTGGAACTTTGACAGAATGTAGCGGAAAGACAATGACTTCAGGTCAAACACTGCCTATAAGTATAGTTGGACAGACTAGCCAAAGTGGCTTAGCAGTTCCATCAGGAGCCGTATCTGTGGTAGTAAATGTCACTGCAACAAATACTACGTCGACGGGTTATTTCACCTTATTCGGAATGGGTGCTCAAATGCCAGCGGTATCAAATCTCAATTGGACTGGCTCAGGTACAACTGTTGCTAATATGAGTATGATTCCCCTTGTTAGCGGTGGTATCGACGCATATCTTTTCGGTGGTAGTGCAGATTTAATTATTGATGTTGAAGGTTGGTACTTGCCAATTTCTAGTTCTGGAGGGTCTCTTTATAATCCGATCTCCCCTCAAAGAGTTTGTGACACAAGACTAGGTAATAGTACTCCATGCTCAGGGCATACGCTTCAAAATGGGCAGGTTCTAACGGTTCAAGTTGCAGGAATTGGTGGAGTGCCTTCTAATGCATCAGCGGTTGCAATTAATGTAACTACTATAAACCAAAGTGGTTGGAGTTATATCACTGTTTATCCATCGGGTAGTAGCTTGCCAACTGTTTCAAATCAAAATTTTCAAGGGAATCAAATCAGGCCAGCACGCGTGATTGCTACTTTGTCAAGCAGCGATCCAGGACACATCAACATCTATTACTATGGTGGCAGCGCGGATGTAATTGTCGATCTAAATGGGTACTATATGAACTATTCTGGAACTGTAGATGGATCGGCATATTACGATACTCCTCTTTCAAGAATTGTGGACACAAGATGTAAGTATGTAACTGCAAGTTCACTTTGCGAATCAGAAAATCTTCCTGCACCAAACTCTAATCTTGGTATTTTTGGAAGCACAAATAGCACAGAGCAAGTAAATATTGTTGGAGATGCCGAAGTTCCTTCTTTTGCAAGTGCAGTAGTAGCAAACTTTACGATTATATCTTCAAGCACTTATGGATTCGTTACTGCTTATCCTCCGTCCGATACGACGTTGCCAGTAATTTCAGATTTAAACTGGAATAACGAAGGCCAGATCTCTGCAAATTTAGGAATTGTAGAAATAGGTAGTAGTGGTCTCTTTTTAAATGGAATAAATGTTTACTCGTACGCTGCGACGAATCTAATAATTGATGTTTCTGGTTTTTTTGGTCAGATTTCGCCTTCAAGCACTTCGGTTGAATTGGTGACCACAACTTTGCCTCAAGCGATCCCTGGCGTGCCATACTTTGCAATCTTGTCTGCTTCAGGTGGTGTTTCAACTACTTACTCTTGGACGGCGACAAGTCTGCCAAATGGTTTATCTATATGTAGTTCAAAAGGTTCGTCGTGCTCAGTTTCAGGAGTGATGACTGCAGGATCGTATTCATTTAACGTGCAAGTCAATGATGGCTTTGGCAATATTCCAACTTTCTCCATTACGCTAGTTGTCGGTCCAATAGAGTTTTCAACTCCCCAGACTATAGGAAATGCACCGGTAGTAATGAATTCAGTTTCATGTTCGTCAGCTTCTTTTTGTGTTGATGGCGGTGCGTTAACTTCCACGTGGAATGGTTCGTCGTGGTCGAACCCAGTTGGAGTTGACTCACAGGCAGGATTTACTCAAGTATCCTGTCCTGTTGATGGATGGTGTGAAGCGGTTGATACTTCAGGCCAGGCTATTAATTATTCGAGTTCATCGTGGTCGCCACCCAGTCTTATTGACAAAAATCCAGGGGTGTATGGAGTCGTAGGTGTTTCTTGTGTAACCACCACATTTTGTTTTGCAGTTGACGACAATGGTCAAGCAATAAACTTTAATGGTACTTGGCAAACTCCAGTGATGATTGACTTATCTGGAAACTCTCTAGGAGTTGGATTTGAATCGATTTCATGTGGGAGCGTATCTTTTTGCGTTGCTATTGATCGAGATGGAAACTATTTTGTTTTTAGTGGTGGGTCATGGACTAAAGGAGGGTACTTGGATAGTACGACAAGTGCAATATCGTGTTCTGGCACTTGGTGTATGGCTACTAATACATCTGGACTTTCATATGCTTTTAATGGGTCTACGTGGACGGGTTACAGTGCTGATCCTGGATTTGTCTTGACAGGTATAAGCTGCGCAGCTTCAACGAGTTGTATCGCAGTTGATGTTGGTGGACGTGAAGTGGCTTTTAATGGAAGTAGTTGGTCATCTCCAAGTACTGTTGATTCGGATCGTTACGGGCTCTACTCTGTATCATGTGTTTCAAATGGTTTTTGTGCCGCTGTAGCGCATACTACTGTTGAGTTGGAATCAGGATTGTGGACAGTTCCTCAGATTGTACCTGGTTCAGAAAGCACATTCATTGCTGTTTCGTGTCCAGAAGTATCCTGGTGTCTAGCGACTACAAATAGCGGGCAGTATGTAGAGCTAAATGGAATTAACTGGTCGCAACCAACTGTAGTTGAGCCACCACTGTTAGGGTTCATGGATATTTCATGTGCAAGTACAATATTTTGTGTTGGAGTTGATAATGCTGGAAATGAACTTACTTGGAATGGTAGTTCGTTTTCCTCTCCAGTATTAATTGACAGCCATGGAACGTTAAATACGGTGTCATGCCCTGTAGTCAATTTCTGTGTTGCAGGAGATGCTGAAGGTTATGTAAGTGTTGAAAGTGGAGGAATATTTCAAAGCCCACTTCACATAGATGTTTCAGGTGCGGGAATTGATTCTGTTTCTTGCAGCTCACAAACATTTTGTGTAGCTGTAGATAATGATGGCAACATTTTTACGTTTAATGGCTCTACTTGGTCTGGTCCCGATGCAGTTGATCAAAATTTGGGTCCTGGGGATTTAACCGGTGTTTCTTGCAGCTCACAAACATTTTGTGTTGCAGTAGATTTTAAAGATCAAGCTTTTGTCTACAACGGATCAAACTGGTCAGGCGCCAATTCGCTTGGGCCGAGCTTTGTAGGACTAAGTGCTGTATCATGTAGTGAAACCAACCAGTGTATGGTCACAAACTGGATAGGTCAAGCAATTTCTTTCGAAGGTGCCGTGTTTGGAACTCCAACGCTGATAGATCCTTCGGCTGTCGGTTTGCCATCTGTCTCTTGCCCATCTTCTGATTACTGCGTAGTTGGTGATGATGTTGGGAATGCGATACTCCCACAGTAGGACCTTATTAAGTTAGAGATGTTATTTCAAAGTGCTGCTTCATGTTTTTAGTTCTGTCTCATCCTGTTTTTAAATATGGCCAAATAGTTTAAGATGGTGCTTAGATGAGAAGGAGTTAAGATTGTCTGAACGGTCTACAGTTAAAATTGTGAGCAGTGGGGAGAAACTTGATGCTTGGTTTTACGTTCCAGATAAGGGCGGTCCCCATAGAGCGATTGTGATGGCACATGGGCTTGGTGGGATAATGTCAGCCGGTCTTGAGCCGTTTGCAAAGAAGTTTAGTGATGCAGGCTTTGCGGTACTAGTGTTTGACTATAGAGGATTCGGAGCTTCTACCGGTGAGCCAAGACAATTTGTTTCGGTCAGAAAGCAACTTCAGGACTATCGTGCGGCTATCGACTATTTGATGCAACAGAGTTTTATAGATAGTTCAAGAATTGGGCTGTGGGGATCTTCTTTTAGCGGAGGTCATGTGCTCTCTCTTAGCGCATCAGATCCAAGAATAAAAGCAGTAGTAAGTCAAGTTCCAAACGTGGACACTTTTTCTTCTACTAACTCTATTAGACCGAGAAGCCAAGTCTTTAAACTTGCGATGCTGGGGTTAAAAGATATTTTTACGAAACGGGAGTACGTACCCGTTGTTGGTGAACCTGGAACTTTAGCTATGTTAACTAGTAAAGGTGCTTTAGAGGGTTATAATTCCATTGCTTCAAAGGAATGGAGCCCTATGCTGAGAGCTTCATCTGGACTTGGTCTAACGCTCTATCGTCCTATCGTTTCGGTTAAGAAAATCCAAGTTCCAGTCATGTATGTGATTGCAGAACAAGATAGTGAAGCCCCAGCAAAGTATGCTTTTAAAGCAGCTAAAAAAACCAAGAATAAAGAGGTCTATTCCTATAGTGGTGGTCACTTTGACGTGTATGTTCCTCCAGTGTTTAGTGAAATAATTACAAAAGAAATTGAATTCTTTGATAAAAATATCTAGATATTATTTTGTTATTTAGACTGTCTCAACCTAGACTTTCTAAAAAACAGTAACTTTAGGTTTCATGAATCGAGGTCTTAAGACCTAAGATAAGTAGCATCAAGCCACTCATTTACGGCTTTGACGCTTCTTCGAGTTCGAAGTGACCACCATAAGACTTCAAAACCATGTTGGGTATATGGAAGCTCAATGTAACCTACTGGGTTGCTTGAAGTTGCCTTCAGTTTTTCCGCAAAAATCTTTGCTTCTTTTGATGGGACTAAGGTATCGGTAGCTCCTTGAAAAATTAAAAAAGGTGGCGCATCTTTTCGCACTTTAAACATTGGTGATGCGTTTTCCCATAGTTGGCGGTTTTCATTTAGTTTATTTTTAAGAACTCGCTTTTCTAAAATCTTTTGAAGCTGTCCGTTTTGTGCATTTGTGCTGTTGGTAAGGTCCATTACACCGTAAAAAGTAACTGCGCCTATAAGCGTTGTGTCTTTGTCTTCAAAATCAGGTTGAAATTGAGGATCATTTATGGAAAGAGCAGCTAGACTAGCTAAATGACCACCCGCAGAGCCACCGCTTATGATAATTTTCTCTGGGTTTGCTCCAAATCTTTCAATGTTTTCTTTGATCCACACAATAGCTCTTTTAACGTCTACGATGTGGTCTGGCCAAGTTGCTTTTGGACTTAGCCTATAGTTTATTTCAACACAGGTGTATCCATTTTTTGCAAGCGTGTATATCATTGGTCGTGCCTGCTGTTTCTTGTCACCAATTACCCAAGCACCACCATGAATATACAAAACGACCACACCATTTCGTCGAGAGATGTCTTTGTGCTGGTAAACATCTGCTAAATGTCTATAAATTCCGTCACCGGCGTAATCAATATTTCTTACGACTTCTACTTCTTTAGGCAAAGTGGGAAAACCAAAGAAAAGTCCCAACCAAGATCCAGGAAGCCCATCCTTTAAATGTGTTTCAACATTAAAAGCATGTTTTATTTCGGCTGAGATTATTTCGGCAGACCGTTTTCCAATTATTATATGTGCAACAAGTGACAGGATATATAAGCACTCAAGTGCAAATCCTATATAACCAATTGGAGAACTAAGACCACCAAAAAAAATAAGGACAGAAGTTGATATAACTGCTAGAAATATGAAAAAAAATGGAAGTTCGCAAACGGTCCATCCGACTACAAAGGCTAAAGCACTTAGAGCGGCACTATGACTCGGGAAAAAAGTAGTAAGAGCAACTAAAGCACCTAGAACTCCAAAGGCGAAAAGTAAATATTGCATTCTTACAGTTTTCTATATTTTAGAATTTAATTCAACTTCAGAGTTGTTTAATTTAGTTGTAAGGCTAGGTGTTTCGTCAGAAGTGTTGTTAGCTCCTGTGGTGTCTGTAAAATCTTCGGTTGAGCTGCTCTTTTTAACTTTGAAATCTCTATATGCATTTAAGAACCCTTCGGCGATTAGAAACAGAATTGCAAGCCATATTAGGTTAGCCTCTGAATCATAACTAGTCGGCCAGCCACCTCCGAGAAAAACAGGATGGTACTTTTGGTTGTACATTATTAAAGCTGGACCTGCAATTGAAAATCCAACTGTTGGCAGTGTTACTACCCATCGTAAATGCTTGACCTCAAATGCAACGAAACTCACTATGAAAAGCGGGATAAATGCGTGCTTGTTATAGAGGAAGCCTGCGATTGCTCCGATAGTCAAGGAAAGAAGCAGTGCAACAATTATAGGAGTCCTTTTCCCGTGGCTCCACAATGGACTCTTAAAAGAAGGGCACGGTTCGTATTGAAACTTGCGTTTCTGCTTAAAGAAGATAGATCCAAGTATGATTAGAAAAAGTATTGCTATTGAAATACCAGATATTATTAGCGTTAAATTTACTGTTTGTTGTGGTTTAAAAAGGAGTTGTACATTTAAAGTGGCATTTCCAGGAGGCGGATTTATCAACCAGCCATTTGCATACCCATCTATCAATGATGACTGTTTTTGTGATATTAATAAGTTGTTTGATCCTGTTTCTTTTATAGTTGCAACCCAACCCGGGTCTTGACTTTCCCCCAGGACAAGCCAAACAGGGCTACCTGTTGTGTGAAGAGTTAAATGAATGCTGGTTGCATGTTGAGAGGCAATATCGAGTGAGCCACTTGGAGCAATTGTGGGTGCCGGAGGTATTGTTCCATCACCATTTACAGGAGATGGTCCCCCTCCAGGAAGAGAGTCTAGAACTATTTGATCTAGACTAAATCCACTTTGTTGTCCGATTGAAGTAGTCATAATGTGAGTACCTGCCGCTAAACTAACTCCATTAGCATCTGGGCCACAACCAACTACACCTAGTAGTTTGCCTGAAAGTGCATCTGATGTTAGACCGGTAATTTTTACCCAAATTGGATTGCCATCAATTGAAACAAGATCGCTTCTGCAGACGTTTGGCATAAACTGTGGAACTTGAGGAACTTGAATTCCTGGAATGCCAACTTCAGCAATTGCAACGGGAAGTGCAAGTTGCATTTTACTATAGTAGTCATCTGTATATGCTGGCTTAATTGCCTGAACTGTTAGTCTAATTCGTCTTCCAGAAAGAGCTTGAAAGTTTAAAGGAACCGTAGTAACTCCAGATGGTGTGGAAACTGGCAGTTTATTCGGCAATGTCAGAGTTCTCTCGCCCTGCTCAGTTGAAATGGTGATAGTAGTTGGAATCGAGTGATGCCCGTCAGTTACAATTTGAAGATTAATTTGGTTAAAAGTATGAATATCTGGAGTGTCAACTTCTAACCACGCACCTAGCTGGCCTCCTAGGCCAATTCCCGGCTCCCAGGCAGTTAGTGGATTTCCATCAAAAGCAGCCGCTGCAAGTGCACCGTCATCTCCTGGAAGCCTTCCAATTGACCTAGCAACTGCAGCTGAACCCGGTGGACTCTGAGCTCTGCCAGTTAAAAGGTCAATCTGCTCATCTGGAATTACTGCTGAGAGCTGAGCGTTCCCCGAGATGCTAAAAGTTCTTGGAGTTGGAACATTTATGATGCGATTCATTGTGATTTCAGGACTTGATCTTGGAGGAAATTGGCTTACTCTCTCTCGTGTGTAAATATAAACGAGTCTGTGAGTTTCGCTTTGTGCTCCAAGCGCAGAGAGCAAATCTACCGGAGGTCGAATTATTTCAAGTGCATGGCGATTTGCAATACCTACTTCAGCGAATCCAACCGCACCTTGGGGGTGAGCATATACATTGTGAGTTCCTACAATTATGATTTTTACACTCTTAAAAGTGCGAGAAGGGAAAGTTACAACTTGTCCTTGCTTTGTAAGAGAGTCTGTGTTGAGGCTAGCAAATATTGGTTTCCCGGAATTAAAAATGAATTCAACTTCATTTATCCATCTATCTGGCAGGATGTATTGAGGCTGTGAAAGTGTAATCGAGTTGGTTGTAACAGGCGTATCAAGATTGATGTCCAGCCATTGACCGATTGGATTTGAAAATCCCCCAGTTATCCAAAGTGTATTGGGTTGACCGTCAAATGCATTGTATGCGCGATCTTCAGGAGTTAGACCGACTGGATTACCATAGGATGACGCAGTAACTGTAGCTCCTTGTTGAATAGATACTGTTTGAGAATTAGCGTTAGTTCCTGGGAAGAGTTTAAATGTAGTTTGGCTGTAATCGATAACAGATGGTACTTCAGTTGCCGTTTCTGTGTATCCAATGGAGTCACGCAATGTTGACCAGCGTCTTTCTTCCTTCCGATTTGAATCCGTAACAACGAGTGTTGCATTGGGTGGGACATGTTTTATAATGTTGGCAGCAGTTGTGGCATATGAGCCACTATAAAGAACTGTTGGATTCCCATCAAGTAAACCTGAGTCTGCGGCTGCAACTATGCCACTTCCGCCACCATCCAAAACAACAGGTGCTTGAGGTGATTCAAGCCTCAAAATTGGTCTTGCATTCGCTACAGGATAAATTGTTAAAGGTGCCGGCCACGGTTGATTTGGAGGAAGTGAAAGAGTTTGTTCGTTCCACAAAGGAAGATCATGGGTAGGATAGTTTGGTGTCGGGGCACCAAATGTAACTGGAGCTAAAAGACCTGTTGGAGTTGGAGTCAACCAAGAAGCAACAGCTTTTGGTGGTGGAAGATTGTAATGCTCGTACGCATCATCTGCTGTAATTAAAATGTCGCCAACACTCATAAGTCTTGCAACAGCAGAAACCCCTCTAGGATCAAGTATTGAATCTTGGACAGTGTTGTCAAAAGCATCTAAGAGATCTACTGCTGGAATTGACCCTTCTGGAACTTGACGTCTTTCTACGGTTGGACGGTTAGTGAGTCCAGGAAGAACTGGATCAATTGTAGATCCCCATCTGTAGTCTTCGAAGTCTTGGCCAGGTTCTTGCAACACTCTTGTGGAGTTCCCCCCTTGGGATAGGTAGTTTGCCGCTTGATACCAATACGAAGGAATTGCTCCTCTTGAATATGTAACTGGGACAAAGTCTCCATTGAAGAGAGAAGGTTGATTTGCAACAGCTCCAGATGCAACGGCAACTCCAGCAAAGAGGCCAATCCATTTCCACTTCGAATTTAATACGTCGAGCCCTGCACCAAGTAAGAGTGCGAAACCTAAAATAAGTAAAGGGGTAGCTCGATCTGTGGAGCGAAGTGCTTCTCCAGCTTGAGAAGAAGTCATAAATTTGCCGAAAATATTTCCAAATGGTGTTGAGTTCCCATAGGGATGTGCACCAACACTCAGTGCCATTCCAATCGCAATCAGTGCGATAAAGTATGTCTTTTCTTTCCACTTGATAAATATGGAACTGATCATTGACAGTACGGGGAGTAAGAATGAAAGTCCTATTAGCCACTCAATTGACTGGTATTGAGGAGATGACGGAAGGATTGTTCCATAGGCGTCTGATACGTCATAGTACCAATAACCCAGACCACGGAATACTTCACTAGCGCTGGAGGTTGAAGCTACTGCTGGGACTGTTTCGGTAAATTGGAGTATGTTGATTCCATACTTTGCTTCAACCCAAAGTCCTGCAGCCCACCAAAGCGAAACTAAGACTGTTACAATTCCAATTAAAAATGCAGTTAAAACCCCGCGCCGTAGCGTTATTTCTTTTCTTGCAATAGCAAATGGAATCCAAAGTGCTGGAGCAATACCTACATAAAGTACTGAAGTGGCATTGATTGAGCTAGTTAGTGCAATGACAAGTCCAAATCCAGCTATGTAGCGAAATGAGCCTGTTTTTGCTGCTTTTATTGTCAAGGCCACCATCCACCCTAGTCCTGCCCACGGAAGCAGAATTGCCGATAGATGCTCTGCGTATTGATCAACGTAAGGACTTAGCATATAGACAGAACCTGCCGCTAAACCAGCTGAGTGTTTCAAGTTTAATGTTCTTGTTAGGTAAAATACACCACAACCAGCTGAGAAGAAAAGTGATCCTAGCCATAATCTTTGTGCGACCCAAGTAGCTACTTTGAGGTAGGCCAGGAGTGTGTAGTAAGGTCCCATAGGTAGTAGGTAACCGATATTTTGGTGTGTTACTGTTCCGAGAGATATGTTTGGTGACCATGTTGAAGCAACTCGTGCAGTATATTTAGCTGGGTTTATGTATAGGTACTGTTTTGTATCAATTGAAATAAGGCCCGGGTGAGTGAACAGTAAAGGTATGTAGGCAATGCAAGCTAAAACGATAATGACTAAAAGCGTTTTTGATTTAATTATGCGCGGCAAAGTGGTTGACAGCCCTTTTTTGCTTTCAACGTTTTCGTTCACGGCCACTTCAATAAGTGGATTTGCAGGCGTGTATGCCACTAACTTAGCGTAATAGTTATTCTTGTTTTAGTGGTGTCATGTCTGTAATTGCGATTTAATTTCAAATAAAAAATCTACCCATTTCTTTCGTATTAGCCTAACAATTGAATATTCTCTCAAATGAATATTTTTATAAGTTTTGATCGATATATCAAGTCTAAATCTAATTAGCACCTGATGCAAAACGTTTTGCGTTGTGTGCGTTGTTCGACGTAAATCTGTTGATTAATTCAAATTGCGGTTTCAAGTTGTGTGGTATGGCGAGATGGATTGCTTTAATTTGTCTTATTTGTAATCTCTTGACCCAAGTGTGACACCTAGATTTAATACGAGCACTTTTTCAACAACAACTGTTATTGCACTTGTTGATCCAGCTCTTTCAATAAATCCATAGATTAAAAGGGCATCTTCTGACGCTATATCTCGCCATCTAGCCCAAGCACCTTTTGAAAATATGACATTGATAAGCCCAGTTTCATCTTCTAAGTTCATAAAAACAACCCCGTTTGCAGTCGGAGGTTTCTGTCTGTGAGTGACGTAACCTGCAACGCGAACCTTGTCTTTATGTTTTAGCTTGATTAGATCTTTAGCGCAGGTAACAGCATTTTCCTTAAGATTTTCCCTTATCAAAGATATTGGATGATTATCTATTGGCATACCTGTTGCGTAGATATCTAAGCTCGCTCTTTCTTCAAGAGTTTCAGATGGAAGCAAGGGAGTTGAGTGACCAATCGTACCAGGAAGTCTGCCAGTGCTTTCAACGGCACCTTTTGATTCCCAGATAGCAGTCCTTCTTAATCGAAGCTCGTCACTGCCTGTTATCAAGCTATCTAGTGCTCTTGCCTGAGCTAGTTGTTCCATGGTGGCTGGCAGAAGAGAAGCTCGAGAGCTCAGGTCGTTTAATGAAGAGTACGGTTTGAACAAATCAATTCTAGAAGCTACTTCACTCCCAATCCCTCTTATATGTTTAAGTCCTAGTCGAACTTCAACGTTTCTATCTCTATTAATTTCTAAAGAGGTTTCAGGTTTAGACAGATTGACATCTGGCTTTAGAACATTTACACTGTGTCTTTTTGCATCAGAAACTAAAGTTGCTACTGACCAGAATCCCATTGGCTGAGAGTTTAATAGTGCTGCTAAAAATGCTGCTGGGTAATGGAATTTTATCCATGCAGACGCGTATACTATGTAAGCGAACGATATTGCGTGACTTTCTGGGAATCCATAGCCTGAAAAGGCTATTATATATTTTTTAATAAGTTCTGCTGATTTTTTATCAACTCCATTTTTTCGCATACCAGCCATAAGTTTGTCTTCAAGAAGTGCCATGCGTGTTTTTGATCTTTTAGCACCCATTGCAGCTCGTAGCTCGTCTGCCTCTTGAGCGCTAAAACCAGCTACGTCGATTGCTAGTCGCATTAGTTGTTCTTGAAATAGTGGAATACCTAGTGTCTTTTCTAATGCAGGTTTGGCAAGTGGGTGAGGATAGGTGGGAGTTTCTAAACCGTTTCTTCTTCTCAGGTAGGGGTGTACTGAGCCACCTTGTATCGGTCCTGGTCTTATAAGTGCTACCTCTACAACCAAGTCATAAAAGGTTTTAGGTTTCATCCGAGGTAGCGTCCCCATCTGGGCTCTACTTTCTACCTGAAAGACACCAACAGTATCAGCGCGTGCAAACATCTCGTAAACTGCATCTTCTTGTGGGAGTTTTGCTAAATCTATCTTTAGGTTGTAAGCACTTTCTATGAGATCGATAGCTTTATGGATGGCCTCTAACATTCCGAGGCCGAGTAGATCGAACTTGACGAGACCCGCAGCCTTACAGTCCTCCTTATCCCATTGTAGTACGCTTCTTCCTTCTTTTCTTGCCCACTCAACTGGGCAGATTGAAGAAACAGGTTCTTTTGTTAGAACAATCCCCCCAGAATGAATGCCTAAGTGTCTTGGCATGTCACGTATCTCATTCACAAAGCTTTTCAATGGTTCAGGAAGACTGTCTAATCCGTTACGTTTTACTTCATTTGATATTAGGTCTATCTTATTTTCGCTAAGCCCTAGTGCTCTCGCAATATCTCTGATAGCAGATCGAGTCCTGTATGTTATAACATTTGCGACTTGTGCAGCATGTTTTCGACCGTAGCGGATGTAAACGTAGTTGATTACTTCATCGCGTCGTGTTGACTCTATATCAAGGTCTATATCTGGAGGGCCATCTCTCGATTGAGATAGAAAGCGTTCAAATAATAACCCTAGTTTTATAGCGTCTACATTTGTAATTCCAAGGACGTAGCATACAGCAGAGTTGGCAGCAGAACCTCGTCCTTGACAGAGGATGTTGTTGTTTTTGCAGAACTCAACGATGTCTTTTACGACTAAAAAGTATCCAGAAAAACCCAATTTAGTTATTATGTCTAGTTCGTGGTAGAGCTGTTTCCAAGCTTGCTTTCCTTCTTTAGAATCTTTTTCTCCGTAGATAGATACAGCATGTTTTTCGACTAAATCTATAAGCCAGGTATCTTCGTTGTAGTCAGAAGGTACATCAAAAGAAGGGAGTTCAGGAGTTATGAGTGTTAGGTCAAAGGAGCATTCTGCTCCTATTGCAGCAGCAGTTTCAGTAGCTCCAGGCCAACGTAAAAATTTATTGATCTGTTCGAGTGGGGACTTAAGAAATGCTCCTCCGTCTACTGGAAGCCAAGGATCTATCTCATCTAAGTTTCTCTTAGAGCGTATAGCTGACATAATAGAGGCCAATCTTCGACCTTGTGGTACTGCATAGTGAACATTATTAGTTGCGACGTAAGAGACTAAGTTTTTTGCAGCAATTTCAGTAAGAGCATCGTTTCGCGCAACGTCTAAAAAGTCACCATGGTCCCATATCTCTACAACAACATTTTCGCGACCAAAAAGATCCGTTAGTTCACCTAAACGTCTAGAAGCACTTTTGGGACCGCTACTATAAAGCGCATTTGAAAGAGGTCCTTTTCTGCAGCCTGTAAGTATGTACCACGTTCCATTTGAAATACCTGCTAGCTCGTGAATGCTAAAAATAGGTTTAGCTTTGCTTCCTTTTAGCTGTGCTTCACTTATTGCTGTTGACAGCAGCCTGTAGCCTTGAGGATTTTTTGCCAGGATTACTAAGTGCTCTCCATCTGGATCACTCTGTCCAGGTCTTTCAAGTTTGGCATTTAAAGTTATCTCCGCACCAAAGACGGTTTTGATTCCAACAAGTTTTGCTTCTCGGCTAAACCTAACTACTCCATATAGACCGTTATGGTCTGTGAGCGCAAGAGTTGTTAAACCAAGTTTTTTGGCTTGGTTTATCAACTCTTCTGGGAGAGAAGCACCGTCTAAAAAACTAAAGGCAGAATGACAGTGAAGTTCCGCATATTGATATTTTTCTGACATCGTTTAGTCGTAGATAGCTTCTAGATGCCACTCTTCCTTAAACAGTGAGAGTAGACAGACCATTTCATTTTCTAAAAGTACCTGTATTAAAAGCTTTCTTTTCCATCTTTCTATATCCCACCATCTTTCTTCTCGTGGCCATGGACCACACCAATCTTTTACTTTGAATAAAGGTCCATTTTTAATGGATACAGTTGAAGGAGTGTTTTTACATAGTGCTCTACTTGTTATCAATACTTTTTCTCCATTTTCGTCTAAAACTTTTATCACAGTAGGGTTGTGATAGTAGGCAGCAGGAAGAGGTGCGGGGAGTTTCCCTGGCCAGGGGAAGTCCATATTTTCGAGGTTATGGGTTTCTCCAAAACGTTTAAATTGAATTGAGTCTTCTAGGTTTCTACTCGGTAAGTATGAAGGTATTTTAATAGCATTTCCCCCTATAATTCCTTCAACTTTTTTTAGTGCTTTTTCAATTGCTTGAGATTTGCTATTAAAAGATGTAAAAAGAGAGTCTTGGAATAGTCCAGTCACACAAGAGGAAATAACATTAATGTTTATGCTTGAAAGGGAGGAAACCGGTTGGATAAAGTTAAGTTGCCATCTAGTTCTATCGGCTATATCTAGTGCAGTAAATGGGAGCTCGTTATGCCAAAGTTTTTTTGAGTTAGAACCATCTTCAAAACCAAGCTCAAGTTCTATAGTTGTGGTACAAAGACCTTTCATCTCTAAAGTCTCGATTAATTCATTACCCAGTTGTTTAGCTAAAAAAGTAACTCTGTCAAAGTCTTCAATTGGAGGGTCTATCTCTAAGTATTTAGCAAGTTCATCACTACTGTTTGTTGTTATGAGTGTAGGGTCATTCCCGCAAGCTAGCATATGACACCACATCCCACCAGTTCCTAATCTCTCTAGGACTGCTTTTCTATCTAATTTTGCAAATAACCCTAATGTTTTTATTCCAAGTTTCATTAGTAGACCAGCCACCTCACTGTTTGGCAGTACTCCCACTGGCATAGTGTATAAAAACTCTGGATTTTTCCCTTTAAGGATAGTTCGATTCTGTTTGGCCGCTAAAGTTGCAGCGAATAGACCGTCAGCAATTCCAACATTCACAGGTCTTTTAACAATTTTAGATACCGATGTTTTTACTTTTTCAGCTAGTGAATTTTCTCCGCCAAAGTACCGTGAGGGACCTAGCGTTAAAAGTGCAATACGACCTGGGTTGATAAGTGACACTCCAGGGGTAAAGTCAATTAAGTTTTTTATTACTGGTTCAAGTCCCTCTGCATCTTGTGGAGGCCATCCAGGAACAAGAACTACGAGTAAGCGGTCTTGATTCATAGCTCCACTAAACCTTGGTCCCTAAGTAGTACTGCTTCTCCAGTTTCACTGGGAAGCAAAAAGTCTTTTCTTATCCTTAAACCATGAGTTCTTCTTCCGCCAGACTCAATTGTTACATGTCTATTTAGTACTCTCTTGGACCTGTTTAAACTATCCCAGTATGACTTTACGGCAGTTATTGAGTAATCAGGCATAAAAGATGAGTTTCTACTAAAATCAGCACTGTTTAAGTTACATGAGAAAGCTTTTATTGGATTTATGGAAGCGATAATAATAGTGGTAGTATTTCGTGCTTTAGAAAGTAGCAGTTTCAAATTTTTCATTGAAAAAAGATATTCAGCATCAATTAGAACCAGGCTTGTTGCTGGAAGAATGTGAGAGATAACTTGAGGTATTTTGGTTGGAATGCAGTCTAGAACGGCTATATTTTCTAGGTTTGCCCCCATTGTGTACGCTACTTCTAAAGTAATCCAAGGCATTGATACAACGCAGCACCAATTTCCTTTAGCTGACATTTTAGCGAGGATTGAAAGAGCGATTGAGCTTGCTCCACCGGTCTCTCCTTTAATAAGGACAGAACTACCAGGTATTATTCCATTTGGGAAGAGTGAATCAAAAGGCTCAGGGAGATGTACTAAAGAAGTGATCTCTTGAGAGAGGGCTTGAGCAGACGAGAGAAAGGTGGACATATTTGAATTATATCGAACATATGTTCGCTATTTCAAATAGAACCTACTCTATTTTAGTTCAAATACTGGTTTTGAGTGTTTACTAGCCATTTTTGTTACAGCTATTTTTTCTAAAAGACTTGTTTCGGCTGGTCTTAGAATCTCTTTAGTTTCATTTTCACTTAACTCTTTGTCAGGTCTAAGCCATATATCCCAGCAGGATCTATCGACTATTACAGGCATTCTGTCGTGTATTGGAGAAAGTACGCTGTTAGCTTCACAGGTGATGATTGTGCAGGTAAAGAGATCTATGCCACTACCTTGGGGCTTGAATATCTCATATAGCCCAGCAAAGCTGAGGACCCTATTTTCTTGTGACTTAAAATACCAAGGCAGCTTAATCGGTCTTGATGATCCAGGAACCTGAAGAGTTTCCCACTCATAAAACCCATCCGCTGGTATGAGACAGCGTCTGCGCCTAAAAGCACTTTTAAAGTATGGTTTTGAAGAAAGCGTTTCAGCTCTAGCATTAATTGGGGGTTTTAAAGTTGAAGTTTTCTTTACCCACCCTGGAATTAGGCCCCACCTAAATCTCGACAGAACTCTTTTATCAAACTCAACAATGGCCGGTACGTTATCGCCAGGTGATACGTTCCATGAAGGTTCGTAATCTTCCCTGTTGTATTTGTTATCAATGTCTGCACTAAAGATATTTTCCAAGAGTAGTGCAGGAGAAGTCTGAGCGTAGCGTCCACACATACTTAGAGTATGACACCAAATTTAAGTAGAGTTAAATTTTATAGTAAAACCTATTGATGGAACTTACAAGGGGAGCGCTTAAATGCGATTCCTTCAGGTAACACTTAGAAAGAACGCTATTGTTTGGGTTCAGTAGTTTTGTATGTTTATATCTCTGTGTAAGCCGCTAGCTATTTTAAGATTTGATTGAGTGTGCTTAGTAGTAGACTCAATAATGAAAGGAGTATGACATGGAAGGTGACAACATTTCAGCTGAAAGATTGATTCGGTCTGAACCTGGTCCTATATTTGAAATATTGGCTAGGCCGAGTCGGCATCACGAGATTGATGGTTCAGGGACTGTAAAGAAGCCAAGTGCGTCATCACCTGAAAGAGTCAAGCTAGGTGATGAATTTAGAATGTCTATGCGACTTGGGATTCCGTACTTTATGAACAGTAAAGTTATAGAATTCGAAGAAGGTAAAAGAATTGCGTGGCAACCAAGAGCTCCTGGGTTTTTAGGCAAGTTTATCGGTGGGAGAATCTGGAGATATGAACTTAATCCTAAAGATGGAGGGACTTTAGTGAGGGAGACGTGGGATATTTCTCAAGAGCACAATAAAAAAGCTGTAAAGAACGATGTGGTAACAAAGCGGGTGAGTGCTGCTCTGGAGCAGACTCTGACACGTATGGAAGAGTTATTTAGCAATTAACACAATTACCCACGAAAGGATATAAAGATGATTGGTGTAGTAGTTGGAGTAGACGGTTCCGATGGTTCGAAAGTAGCTTTAGATGAAGCTGCAGTACAAGCTAGTTACAGGAAAGTTCCTTTAACTATAGTTGCCACCTGGCAAATACCTACCTCGCTTGGGCTTTCAATGATGGCACCACCTGATGGCAAACCGTATGATGCTTTTGAGCAAGCTGCAAAAACTATTTTGCAGGAGTCGATGGACCATGTTGCTTCGAAATTTCCAGACATTGAAGTTAAGGGCGAGTTGGTTGAAGAGGCTCCTGCGCCAGCACTGTGCAGATTATCTAAAGATGCTGATCTTTTAGTGCTTGGAAGTAGGGGACATGGTGGTTTTACTGGTCTCTTGCTTGGTTCTGTTAGCACATACGCAATTCATCATGCCCAGTGTCCAGTGCTAGTTATGAGAAAACATAAAAGTTAGAAACATAGATTCAGACATATTTTCTGTTGTCAGAGATTGCTGATTAATAGTTATAGCTCTTCTTGAATGAATGTGGGTACGAACACAAAAATTATCAGGGGTTTTATCTTTATAGAACAAGGGTTTTAGTGTTTAAAAGTTTGTGCTCTGTTTGTACACATTTCTCTAAGTTTGCTACAGCCAAGAAATAGGAGTTATTTGGAGAGAACCTAATTTGACACGACAATGTTCTCCTCATGGAAGAGTTAAGGTCTCAGATCCCTACGGTCATCCATATCTATGCTTTAACGTCCTATTAAATCTTAGATGTAAAGAGTTAAAGTCAAGTAGTGTTTCCTTTCTAAGGTCTTCATGTCGTAGGGTTCGAATTTACTTGCGATTGATCTCCATTTATTCAGCTACTTGCTTGGGTTTATGATTATCCTAGTTTATGTAATTAGTAGTTTTGAACTCATTCTCTAACTGCAGCGGTAACCGTCGTTTCATAGCAACCGATATGGGCGATCTGAGTTCTTAAGTTATTGGGCAGTTAAACCTTTAAGACCGTCGATACTCTGCCTATTTTTTTCTTGTATGTAGTCTCTAATGCCTATCTCGCCTTTTCGTTCGCTCCAGTCATCCATGTGGGGCCTATGGCCAACGAAATCCATCAGCGGAACGCCGTAGCCACAAGAGTCTGAGATTCTATCTACAATAATCTCAATAAAACTTCTTACGGAAAACCCGTCTTTTTCTATGAAGAACTTCGACACATCACTGTATTCACTGGAGCCTCTTTCATGGCAGATAGCTTTACCATGTAATCTTACTATTCTAGGTTTGCCAGTGAAAGAGCAGACCATCAGAACGATGCGTCCATTTTCATATATGTGAGCAGTTGTTTCAATTCCACTTCCTGTTTGGTCAGCATAGGCAATACGGTTTCTATCTAGAACTTTGAGTTCATCTCTGTTGCCTTTAGGCGATATGTTGATGTGCCCATCTTGTGCAATGGGTGCCGTTGCAATAAAAAATACAGGTTGTGACTCAATAAAGGACTTTAAATGTCCATCTATTATTTCGTAGGTTCTGCCCATAAGTAAACTTTACCCCTCGTAGGAGATAGCAACAACCGGGGAGGTTTTTGCAGCACGGCGTGCTGGAATTGTTGATGCAAACATTCCAGCAAGCCCAGCAACGACAAAGTAGATTACTAGAAGTGAAATCGGGACGGAAAATACAGTGACACCTTGAGCGTGTAGGACTAGTACTATTCCATAAGAAGCGAGAATTCCAATTGTTATTCCAGACAGTGCTCCAATTGTCGCTAACAGAATTCCCTCAAATTTTAACATCCGTGAAATTTGTGTTCTTGTTAAACCAAGTGCACGAAGAAGACCAATCTCTTTTGTTCTTTCGAATATTGAAAGCGACAAGGTGTTTGCTATTCCTATGAATGAAATAAGTAGCGCTAAAGCGAGTAAGGCCGTGAAGAGTGCTAAAGCTTTATTTACGTTTGAAGTTAACTTATTTACGTAGTAACCAACATTTTGTGCTCTTAAGAGTGGGTAAGAATCAATTGTTGACTGTAATCTAGAAGCGGCTGTTGAAAGAGGAACTATTTTTGAGGCTTTCAAAAATATGGCGTCATCTCCAATCGAAGGGTCATACTTCGTGAAAACTGAAACTGGAAGGTTAACGCTGTTAAAGAAGTTAACTCCAGATACTGTTGCAATAACGGTGCAAGGAAAGGATGGAGTTTTTGATGTAATCGTTGTAGGTGGCACAGAAATGGTTACAACTGAACCTATAGTAAATTTATGTTTTTTTGCAAATGAGTCTGAGAGAACAACAGAGTTTCCATTTGTGAAATTTGTAATACTGCCACTGGAAACTGTTGGATTTGAACTAATCAATAGATTTGGAGTTAATCCGGCCGCGTTAACTGATATTCCATTAATTTCCATGTTTGCAGTTCTGAGTTCATAGATCGATTGGAATGAATTGGTTTTTGTAATTGAAGTCACAACGGTTGGTGGAACTGTGTTTGCACCAGCAGATGTCACTATGAAGTCATATGGAAAGTTCTTCAAAATTGTACTGCTAATTGAAGCAGTTAAAGATGAGGCAACAACGCTAAAAAGCGTTACAAGAGTTAATCCTATGGTCAAGGCAGCTGAAGTTGAAGCGGCGCGTGAAGGATTTCTAATGGTGTTAAGTTTTCCTAAATTAGTTGTCACACTGAAAGATTTAAATGGAAAGCTTAAAAAGGTTGCTAGTGGTTTAACAAAAAGTGGACCAAAGATCATGTAACTTACAAGAATGAGGCCGCCCCCAATGGCAATCATTGGCAAGGATGCGTTCGCTCCAAGGTTAGCAAGAATTAGAAATCCACCTAATAATAGTGATCCAATTGCCCACGCTATCCTTTTTTTAGTGAAACCTTTGCCTACATTTGTGTCACTGTAGGAACCAAATGCAGCGATCGGAGAAACTTTGGTTGCTGTTCTAGCTGGAAGTAATGAGGCCACAACTGTTGTAACAGTTCCTACCAAAATCCCATAGATGATTGTTGAAAGGCTGAGTTGAAGTGATGTTGAAGGGAGTCCAGCCCCAATTGATTTGAACAGTGTGTGGAGTATAAAGGCTATTAAAAGTCCGATAAAAATTCCAACAATGGAAGCGATAAATCCAACAACTCCTGATTCTAAAATTATTGAGAAGAATACCTGTTTTTTTGATGCTCCTATCAACCTTAAAAGTGCGAGTTCTCTTGAGCGCTGAGTAACTAGAACTCTAAAAGTGTTTGCAATGACAAGTGCGGCAACGATTATCGATATGACGGCAAAAGACAAAAGCGCGTTCTCGAAAGCAGAAGCTCTTTGGATGACGGAGTTTTCATCATTTAATGTTTTCTGTGCTCCAGTTTCAACTACGGCACTTGGCCCTATGGCATTTGCGATATTTGTAGCAAGCTGGGTCTGTGAAATTCCAGGTTTAGCAATGACATCTATTTCTCTGTAACCAGTTGCACCGGTAACTATTTCTGCAGTTGGAAGTACAAAAGCTGCAACACTACTAGATTGGAATCCTTTTGCAAGCCCTACGTTAATTTCTCCAACAATCGTATAAGTTTCTGCAAGGCCAGATATGCCTACTATTTTGATGGTATCACCTATTGTTAGATTTAACGTAGCTAGAGTATTGGAATCAACCGCTACCTGTTGACCGTTGATAGGTGCATGTCCCGAGGTGACTTCAATCCATTTGAATCTGCTATCGCTTGGCATCGCTACACCAAACTGAGATCCTCTTCCGCTAAAAGCATGGCCACTGCTATCTAAAATTACAGCAGGACCAATTAACTGTCCGGATATAGCTTCAACTCCAGGAACCGATTTAATTTCGTTTAACATTGAAAGAGGCAGTTCCGGTCTCTTGCCTGAACTCCTGTCGCTAAAAGCAGAAGTTTTAACTCGCGGAAGTACTGCTACTGAAATATTCTGGTCTCCCTGGGCAAATGATTGGATCATGGCCAGTTTTAAAGTATTGGTAAAGACGAGAGTTCCTATTACAAATGAAACTCCAAGTGCTACGGCTAGAGAAGAGGCAATAAGCCTACGCGAGTGAGATTTGAGCCCACTTAATACGGTTTTAAACATCTATGATCCAAGTAGTTCCAAAGCATCGATTACTGATTTCTGAGTAGGAGAGTACACGATATTTACGATTTGTCCATCTTTAAGAAGTACAACTTCATCTGCATATGATGCAGCGTTTGCATCATGTGTCACCATGACTATAGTTTGTCCAAGTTCGTGGACACTATTTCTTAGAATTTCTAAAAGAGAGTTACCGGATTTTGAATCTAGGTTCCCAGTTGGTTCATCAGCAAATATTACTGTTGGCTTACTTATTAGTGCTCTAGCAGCTGCAACACGCTGCTGCTGGCCTCCTGACATTTCAAACGGTTTATGGTTGAGCCTATCCTTAATTTGAAGTAAATCAACTAGATGATTGAACCAGTCAGTATCGATTTTGCTGTTTGAAAGTGTCAGGGGGAGAAGTATGTTTTGTTTTGCGTCAAGAGTTGGTAGAAGATTAAAAGATTGAAACATGAAACCTACGTAACTTCGTCTCAATTTTGTCAAATCATTGTCTCCCAGTCTTGATAGATCGACAGATCCAATCGAAACTTTGCCTTCTGTCAAGTTATCGAGCCCTGCCATGCAGTGCAGAAGAGTTGATTTACCTGATCCTGAAGGACCCATAATTGCTATGAACTTACCCTTTGCAACGGATAAGGAGATATTAGATATAGCGGTAACGGACGATTCAAGACCAACTGTACCGTACACTTTTGTGCCGTTTATTATTGCAACTGCTTCAAAAGCGTTTGAATCCATTTGTTTTCTCCGATGGTTTGTGTCCTGTGATTTAAGTTGATTTATTCGGGACTGTTTTGATTATAAAAGTAAAATTGTAGTTTTTGTGTAACTTTAGTAACTACCATACTTTATTTATCTGAGAATTTTATTAAAATTTACTGTGAATTGTTCACAAACTGAATTTTGTTAGCATCGCTGGGCCAATCTAAATAAATGGAAGCCAGATTGAGACAAACCAGTCGGCAAGAGTTTCGGCACTAATGTCTGTGTGATCGAACCACCATAATGCAAGAGCTTCAAATGCGCCATTTATTGCGTGAGCAGCTGCTTCAACAAAGATAGTATCTTTCGGTGTTGGCAGTGCATCAATCACCTGTGCAATAAGATTCGCAACTAAGTTAGCTTGTTTTTGCCTAATTTCATCGACGTCTTTAGCAAATGATGAGGGATTACCATATATAAGAACTGACCAGGCTTGACGATGTTCCTCAACGAATTTAAAGAATGCAAGTCCTCCGTAGCGAAGCTTTCTTATGGGGTCAGTTTCATTCGCAACAGCTTTAGATATTTGCTGTGCTAAATCATTACCAGACTTTTCTAAACACGCTTTAAATAGCTGATCTTTTGAGCCAACTAATTCATAAATTACGGGTTTTGATATCCCTGCTCTTTTGGCGAGCTCATCCATTGATGCACCTAAATAACCTTTTTCACCAAAAAGTTCCTCTGCTAATATCAAAATGTGTTTTATTCGCAGTTCGCGCGGAACACGGCCGTGTGGAATTTTGGATATTTCGTCGTTGATATTTTTCACTAAGACTTGATTTGCATTCATATTCTACTTATAGTAGCCTACTATAAGTAGGTCAAGGCTTTGGCTTTTTGGCTCATTTAACATAAGGACGGTAAAAATGGCAAATAGTTCACTTGCTAACAAAAAATTCGATCAAATTGTCGCGCACTATGATATTGCTATTCTTGGGACTGGATTTAGTGGTCTGGGAATGGCTATAAAGCTAAAACAGAAAGGCTACAATGACTTCACTGTTCTAGAACGAAATACTGATGTAGGCGGTACTTGGTTTGTTAATAACTATCCTGGCTGTGCATGTGATGTCCCGTCTCATCTGTACTCATTTTCTTTTGCCCCAAACCCTACTTGGTCTCGTACTTTTTCGCCACAGAACGAAATCCAGAACTATTTAAGGAACTGTGCAGAAAAGTATGAAGTAATTGACCATATAAAATTTGAGACAAATGTCGAAGATGCGAGTTGGGAGCAAGATCACTGGGAAATTAAGACAAATAAAGGCACTTACTCTTCAAGAGTGTTGGTGGCCGGGACCGGTGCTCTAAGCGAACCGTTAACGCCTGACATACCCGGGATCGAAAGTTTTGAGGGTCCAATTTTTCACTCTGCGGAGTGGAGACACGATTTAGATTTGTCAGGGAAAATAATTGCCTCCATCGGAACTGGCGCATCGGCAATTCAGTATGTGCCTGAGATTCAAAAAGATGTAGCTCAATTAGATGTTTATATGAGAACGCCTCCATGGATAATGCCTCACCCTGACAGAGGTGTCAGTGAAATTGAGAGAAAGATATACGAGATCCTGCCTCCACTTCAGTTGGCAATGAGAGCGGGAATCTTTTGGGCAAGGGAGACCTTCGCACTTGCATTTACCTCTCAGCGATGGTTAATGGGTATTGGCGAAAAGATATCTTCACGTCACTTAAGAAATCAGGTTAAAGATCCGACCCTTAGGGATGCACTAACGCCAACTTTTAAAATGGGTTGTAAGCGAGTTTTATTATCCAATAAGTTTTACCCGACGCTGCAAAAAGAAAACGTTACCCTGGTCAATTCTGGAATAAGTTCGGTAACAAAAAATGGCGTAGTTACTAAAGATGGCATTGAACATAAAGCAGATGTAATAATTTTTGGCACAGGGTTTAAGGTCGCAGAGATGCCAGCAGCCTCTCGTATTCGGGGCAAGAGTGGCGTCTACCTTTCAACCGCTTGGAAAGGGAGTCCAAGAGCACTACTTGGAACGACAGTCCCAGATTTCCCAAATCTATTTTTGCTAATGGGTCCAAACACTGGTCTTGGGCATAATTCTATGGTTTACATGATTGAATCTCAAATCCACTACACGATTGAGGCTCTCAAGGAAATGCAAAAAGGTAATTTTGATACCATTGAGGCTAAGCATGAGTCGCTAGACAAGTTCGTATCAAAAGTAGATTCAAAGATGGAAGGCACAGTCTGGCTTAGTGGTTGTAATAGCTGGTATTTAGACGAAAATGGCAGAAACCCGTCACTTTGGCCTGGATTTAGTTGGCAGTTTAGAAGTGCAGCCAGAAAGTTAGAAAATAATCAGTATATTTTTAGCTGAGTTCAAATGAGATATTACTGACGCATTGAGTAAATACCAAGCAAAGTTGTTGTGTATTAAATAGACTTTAAAATATGTTTGAAATTAATCCATAGCGACGCCGCATAATATCCGAATCATGTTTCTATGCAAACAGTTTGTAAGCTTTAAGTTGGAAGAATTTGTTATCTAGAATTTCCCTCGCAAAAGACTAAACAAAGCTTAGAACAAAGTCCAGTATTTTTTAACGAAAACTCCAAAATCCTTGTTTTAGCCTGAATAGTATTCGTGTTAATTACTTGTCGAAAGAAAAGCTATAAATTTCATATTTTCAAAACCTCCTGACATATGTTTGAAGGGTAAATTTGGGGAGTATATTTACATACAGTCTTGACTGTATGTAAATAATGTGATTAAATTGCAATGTGGCATGGATCGAAACTCCTAAACGGTTAAAGAATTCTGAACGTAGTGCACTGACGAAGAAAGCTATCTTAGAGGCTACAATTGACACCCTTGCAGAACTTGGATACTCGAACACCTCAACAAGTGAAATAGTTAAAAGAGCGAATGTGTCTCGAGGGGCTCAGGTCCACCATTTTCCAACGAAATCAGAATTAGTCATTGCTTCTTTAAGGTATCTTTTCGAGTCCAGGACGGAGGAGTTTGTAAGAAAATTCGAAGAATTTGGAGATGGAAGAGTATCTTTCAACAAAGCTATTGAAATACTTTGGACTCTGTTTTCAGGAAATGGGTTGAGAGCTGCCCATGCATTAGTGGCACAGGCTTTATTTGATGAATGTCTCCGTACTGTAGTTATCGAAGTTTTAAGTGACTTTGACAAGAATGTTGAAGCAGTTTTTTCAAAACTTTATCCAGAATTTAGTTCACTTCCATTTTCTAAAATTATACTGTCAATGACGTTTGCAGTGTTAGAGGCAGGGGCAATCTACAGGGAGATTGGCATGGAAGAAAAATCTAACGAAATTGTGAGCGCACTAAAACTTTCTGCGTCTTTTTGGGAGCACTTAATTGGAAACCAATAGACCTAAGATTGCACAGCGCTTTATTTGGTATTCGCCAGCCATAGTGGTGACAGTTTTGTTAGCAGTAGTCATCTACATTTTTCCATCTCCACCTAGTTCTACGTCATTAGGTCGGGTTAATCTAGCTAATCTGGGCACTTCAATGGCTGGAAAACCTGGCATGACGGTCAATAATACTGAATGCTCACCTGGAGTTCGTCAAGTCAGTTGGTCTAAGTATTCACCAATTTGTGAGCCAAAATGGAGTGGTTACAACGGGGGCGCCACATCACCTGGTGTTTCAGGATCGACTATAACTTTAACGTATCGTGAACCAAACAGTGCAGGTGCTTCATTTCTAGAGAATGTGTTTGGTGCTTCTGAAATTGGAACTAATGCAGAAGCTGTATCAACAATGCAGACTTACGTAAACCTTTTCAATAAGACTTTTGAACTTTACGGACGAAAAGTAGTACTGAAGCCTTTTTTGGGTAAAGGTGACTTTTTAAATGAGCTACAAGGACAAGGACTTGAACAAGCAAGAAGCGACGCACTTACTGCTAAAGGTCTGAACGCGTTTGCAGATATATCGCTTCTTAGTTCAACTCAACCTTACGATGAGTATTTGGCAAATAATGGGATCGTGGCTATTGGTGCAATAGCACAACCTCAATGGTGGTTTCAGGAGTATGCCCCATTCGAATATTCACCAATACCAAACTGTGATACGGCTGTCAAAACGCTAGCAATTGGATTAGGTAGAGCAATGGCAAATATGCCTGCAATATTTGCTGGCGACCCGGTGCTTCAACGAAAGACAAGAGTGTTCGGACTCATTTTTCCGGAAAATCCAACATATGCATCTTGTGGGAATGAACTGAGTACGCTACTTGCAAAGAAGTACAACATTAAAATGGCCAGGACAATTGAGTATTCAATAGATTTTTCGGTAGAGTCATCCGAAGCTTTGAGTGCAATCGCACAGATGAAATCTCATGGAGTAACGACGGTACTTTGTGGATGTGACCCAATCTTTCCGATACTGGCATCAGGCGATGCTGTCAATCAAAACTACAGCCCTGAGTGGCTCTCAATAGATTATGAAGACATATTTTCTCAGGTAACCAATCAGACAGAATGGGCACATTCTTTGTCAAGCGGACTACTTTTGCCTAACAAAACCAATCAAGAGGCTTTTAAGGCTTATCAGATTGCAGATAAGACGGGCGTTATGAGCCCACAGTTCGCGCTAATATATGTTCCTCTTCTTTTGTTTTTTGATGCCCTGCAAGCGGCTGGTCCTGACTTAACACCTGAAAGTTTTGAACAAGGGTATTTTCGCTTGCCTAACTCTCTCCCAAATGGCAACTACGGTGCTTGGCATTTTGGACAGAATATCTTTAGCCCGATCGCTGATTTTAATATTTTATGGTGGAATACAAAAGCTATTAGTCCTCAGGATGGGAAACCTGGTACTTATGAACCGTGCAATGGAGGCAAGAGATACCCGATGTCACCTTATGGCGCTTCTCTTCTCTTGAATCACGTACAGTTAAGTTGTTTTGGAAAGTGAAAGTTGAATATATTTAAAGTTAAGTATATTGAAGCTAACTCTAAACTATTTGGATGGTTAGCTTTTGTATGTTTTGTTCTCATAGGTTACTTACTTGGTGATTTATTCCTCCCTCAGCGTCTTCCTGTAGGTGTAATTTTGTTAGGTGGGGTAGACGGAGCTCTTTATGGCCTTACCGCGCTGGGCCTTGTGCTGATATATCGATCGCAAAGAATTATCAACTTTGCTCAGGCAGAAGTTGGAGCAATGTCAGTGTCAGTTGCTGTTGTATTGGTATCAATTGAACATGTAGAGTACTTTATTGCGCTTGTAGCAGGTCTAGCCGCTGCTTTAATAACTGGAGCAATTGTTCATTTTGTTATAGAAGCAAGATTCAAAAACTCTTCACGCATGGTTTTAACTGTCGCAACCCTTGGCATTGCGCAGTTAATAGGTGCGGCAGAAGTGGGTTTCCCAACTCTCGTCCAAGGGTCGGTATCAATAAGTACTTTTAATACCCCGTTTAATTTTAGTTTTACTATATCCGATATTAAATTTACTGGAGATTCAGTCGTTGCGTTATGCATAGCTTTCATATGCTTGTTTGGGCTATATATATTTTTGGAAAAAACCTTGTCTGGGATAGCGATAAGAGCCTCTGCCGATTCAAGAGACCGGGCACGTTTGCTTGGGATACCTGTAAAAAGGCTTTCACTTATAACTTGGATGTTCGCAGCCGGTCTTTCAGCACTTGGTGCAATGGCTGCGGCTCCAACGTCCATGGGGAATCCACCCGACTTTACCGCGATTGCAGGCCCAGTAGTTCTCTTGCCGCCACTTGCAGCTGCAATCATAGGAAGGATGGAAAATCTTATTCACACTGTAATTGCGGCGGTTCTGATAGGGATATTTCAGCAAGCAACTTTTTGGTCGTATCCAAGAAGTTCAGTAGTAGATGTTGGTCTGTTTCTTGCAATAATTGTAACGCTGATAATAAAGCCACCGAAACGTGCAAGAAGCGAAATGGGTTCTGTGGCTCAAGGCGCGTTAACTTTGGCTCAAGGCGCAAGATCAATTCCAAGGGCTATAAGTGAAATAAAGAGTGTAAAAGTGCTAAGGGTATTCTTTCCTGCTCTGGTTTTTCTTGCTGCCTTAATCGTTCCACCTCTTTTGGGCCAACACGTAACACTGGTTTTAAGTTACATGACTATATTTGGAATCGTTACAGTTTCACTTGTTTTACTTTCTGGCTGGGGTGGGCAAATCAGTTTAGGACAGGGTGGCTTTGCAGGTGTCGGAGCAGCAATAAGCGGAATGCTTATAGTTCATGCCAATATGGATGTATTTTTATCGTTGCTAATAGCAGCGTTATCAGGAGGGCTCATAGCTCTTCTTATTGGAGTGCCTTCACTGCGAATACCCGGTCTTTTTTTATCTGTTGCCACACTTTCATTCGCAGTGCCAGTAGATACATTCTTGTTAAATGCAACTCACTTCTCGTTTATAAACCCATCCAGGGTCCCGCCTCCACTGCTTTTTGGACGTTTTAATCTAGGTAACCTAGATAACTTTTATGTTTTTAGTTTTGTTATTTTGATTTTGACAATGGTTGCTGTAAGTGGATTTAGAAGGTCTCGAAGTGGAAGGGTGCTAATTGGAACCCGAGACAATGAGTCGGCAGTTTCATCGTATGGTGTTAAGCCTATACTAATAAAACTAAATGCCTTCTTTATTTCTGGAAGTATATGTGGCATTGCTGGTGCACTTCTAATTATTTTGCAAGAAGGCTCTGGATTTCAAGGTTTTGATCCTGAACTATCCTTTACAGTCTTCATAGCAGCAGTTGTCGGAGGCCTTGGGTCACTTTCAGGTGCAATTTTTGGTGCAGTATTTATTGGTCTCACACAGTACTACTTGTCAGGAATTCTTCAACTCGCAGTTCAAGGAGTATTTTTGATTATATTCTTGACATTTTTCCCTGAAGGAATTGGTGGAATGGTTTCTTCGTTGAGAGATCGAATACTATTTTACGTTGCAAATCAAAAAGATATTGAAGTGGCAACCCTTCGGGAAACTGCTCATTTTGATGACACAAAAGAAGTTGCAGATTTAGATCTCGATGTTGGTGACAGTATTTTGGATGTAAAAGATTTGAACGCTTATTACGGTCAGGTACAAGTACTTTTTGGAGTGACAACAACAATTGAACGAGGTTCATTAGTTGCAGTTTTAGGAACCAATGGTGCAGGCAAATCGACCCTTTTAAAGGTAATCGGAGGATTAATTAACCCCAAACCTGGTTCGATTGTATTTGACGGTAAAGACATAACTTTAACTGACGTAGAGGATCGTGTTAGAGGAGGGTTAGTTACGACGCCAGGGGGGAGAGCCATATTTCAGAGTTTAACTGTAGGTGAGAATTTAAGAGTTTCGACGTGGATTTATAAGAAAGACCGTAATTTCATAGCAGACCAGACAAACTTTATTTTTGATTTATTTCCTGTTTTAAAGGAAAGAATTGACGTCAAAGCGGAACTTCTTTCAGGGGGTGAACAACAAATGTTGACAATTGCCCAGTCATTGTTGTGTAAGCCAAAGATGTTGATGATTGATGAGCTTTCACTTGGACTCGCCCCATTGGTTGTTGGCGAGCTATTAAATGTACTTCGAGAACTTAATAGCAAAGGTGTTACAGTCTTGCTAGTTGAGCAGTCGCTAAATGTAGCTATGCACGTGTCGGAGAAATCTTTATTCTTAGAGCGTGGGCAGGTTCGATATTTGGGTTTAACCTCTGAGTTAAAAGACCGAAATGATCTTGCCCGGTCCATATTTTTCAGTTCAGGCACTGCCATACATGAAACTAGTCCTGTTATAGAAGTTACCAAAATAGATAAAATTTATGATAACGATATTGCGTTAGAAGCTAAGCAAATACTTAAAACTTTCGGTGGCGTAGCGGCTCTGAGTGATCTCAATTTAGTAGTTATGAAAAACTCAATTCATGGAATTATTGGAGCGAATGGTGCTGGGAAAACTACTTTTTTTGACATATGTTCGGGGTTCACAAAACCAAACGAAGGTGTTATTATTTTAAATGGAGTTGATATTACAAAGTATCCAAGTGACAGACGAGCAAACTTTGGATTGGGAAGGTTATTTCAACATGCCACATTGTTTCCTTCGTTAACCGTTGAAGAAACGCTCGCAATTGCTCACGACAGATTTATATGGCCCAAAGAGTCTTTCTCAGCACTATTTCATCTTCCCGCTACAAAAAAGATAGAAAAAGAAGTACTGGATTCTGTCAGTGAAATTTTAGAAAGGCTTCACCTGGAACGCTATAGAGAGTCGTATATTTCTGAGCTTTCCACCGGCACAAGAAGAGTAGTTGAAATTGGGTGTGCTTTGTCGTTCAAACCTAAAGTACTTCTTCTAGATGAGCCGTCATCTGGCTTAGCGCAAAGAGAGGCAGAGTCATTAGGTGGTGTACTTGTTGACTTGAAGAATAGCACTGATGCAACCTTAATTATTATTGAACACGATGTACCTCTTGTTGCTTCAATATCTGATACATTAACTTGCTTTCACTTGGGAATGACGATTGCGTCTGGCACACCGAAAAATGTGTTACAAGATCCGAGAGTAGTGTCGTCGTATCTCGGTGCTGACTACGAAGCTATTAGAAGGTCAGATTTTATTAAGACACTTTAAACTAATAGGGCAACAACTTAAATAGCTAATACTATTGCCATGCTTTTCAATAGTCCTATTGAATAAAACTAAAATAGGCATTGTAGAATCATTAATGTTTAGAGGTATTTTGATGGCAAAAAGAGATGAAGGCGAATTTCTGCCCAGTAAAAAAACTAAAGTAAGGAGGTTGAGCGAAAGAGCGTCATATAGTAAAGATGACATTTTCTCAGTTTTAGATGAGGCATTCATTTGTCATGTCGGGTTCAACAGCGTTAACTATCCAATTGTTCTCCCAATGGCTTTTGGAAGATGTGGACACACCATTTATCTTCATGGCGCGGCAGCAAACGATATGCTCAAAACAATTGTAGGCGGTAGCAATGGGAGCGTTGAAGTATGCGTTGAGGTAACTTTGGTGGATGGAGTAGTACTTTCAAAATCTATGATGCACCATTCAATTAACTATAGATCAGTGGTGTTGATTGGCAAGGCAACGTTAGTTAGAGATCGAGAAGAAAAACTTAGAGGACTTGAAGCTATTGTTAACCATTTGCTAAAAGGAAGGTCACAAGATGCCAGGTGGCCGAGCGAAATTGAATTAAAGAAGACTATTGTTGTTGCTGTGGAAATTGTCGAGGCTTCAATGAAAAAAAGAGACGGTGGACCCAACGAGGATGATTCAGATCTGGACCTAAACGTGTGGTCTGGAGTATTGCCAGTATCTAACGGCTTCAAAGATCCATTGCCAGACAAGTTTTCATTTAGCCCAGTTCCGAGTTATGTCGAAAATCTAACTACCTCAAAAACGTAGTGCTTTATCGGTCTTCGTTTAAAGTTGTTGGCGCTGAAATTACTATGAACTTGGGTTTTTCTAAGTTCAGCTATGTAATTTGAGAGTAACGGTAAAAACGGTGTAAGTTACTGTTATGAATATAAATGGGAAAGACGTATTAATTACCGGAGCTTCTGGCGGAATTGGACAGGCTATTGCAAGAGAAATAGCGGCTAAGGGTGGGAAGGTGCTGCTTACAGCAAGAAAAAAAGAAGTGCTGGAATCTCTAGCCAAAGAGTTAGGTGGGAAAGCCTACTCTGTTGACCTTGACGATATGGATGCACCTGAAAATCTTTTTAAAGAAGTAGGTCAAATTGACATATTGATAAACAATGCAGGTTTGCCAGCCAGTGCAGCATTTCAAGAGTATAACGCGGAGCAAATTGAGTCAATTTACAGGGTTAACTTATTGGCTCCAACGCAGCTCTCGAGGTTATTTTTGCCGAGTATGGTTGAAAAAGGAGAGGGACATATTGTGTTTATTAGCTCCTTATCTGGGAAAGCAGCTACGCCTGGGTCTTCTCTTTACAGTGCTACGAAGTTTGGTTTGCGAGGACTAAGCTTTGGAATGAGATCCGATCTTCAGGATAAAAATGTTGGTGTGAGTGTAGTGTGTCCTGGCTTCATAAGAGATGCTGGTATGTTTGCTCAGGCAAAGGTTGACCTACCAAAAGGTGTTGGGACGAATACTCCACGCCAGGTAGCTCTTGGAGTTGTCAGGGCCATCGAGAAAAATATTGCAGAACTTGATGTAGCTCCGGTTGCTATGCGTGTTGGAACTAAAGTTGCTTTAGTTGCGCCTGAACTTGCAAGGCGGGTTAATAAACTTGTTGGTGCTGACAAGATGGCTAATGACCTATATGAGGGACAGAAACGAGCTGGTCTTAGCTAGTTGTGCTTAGATAGATTTTCCCAGTTCGCATAGATTTAAGTCTTCTGTCAAGATGGGTTTCCATACTAATAGTGGCAAAGTGCTCTATCTCTCTTGAGCAAGGGTGCGGTGAAATAGATAAGATTTTACCAAGCCCACCATTTAACATTGCTCTTATTGCAGTTACTGCATTTTGTGAAATTGGCTCACCTTCGTAGCATCCGCTGCAGATTGTTCCACCTTTTTTATAATCAAAATAGGTAAGGTCAACTTCATTGTAACCTAGGTTGCAAATGGAGCAACTTGTTGCGGTAGGAGAGGTCCCCTCAAGTGTAAGTAATTTTAAATAAAAACCAGCAAGGACAAGAGATGGATCATGGGTTTTGTTATCAAGCCATTGTAGGGCTTTTGAAAACATTGTATACATGTCTTCCTGGGGATTTTCGTCTTGTAATAGCTGGTCGATCGCTTCAGCCATTGCTAAACCAGTATTTAACCGTTCTAAATCAGTTTTTACACATCGAAAACTGTTTATAGTTTCAACTTGATTTATTGTCTGTAAATCTCCTTTGCCCTTCCACAGTTGTAAAGATACCTCACTCAATGGCTCTAATCTTCCGCTAATTCGAGAGGTAGTTTTTCTGATGCCTTTGGCAACTGTTCTAATTTTCCCATTGTCTTTGGAAGCAAGGACAATTATCCTGTCGGCCTCGCCAAGCTTATAAGTTCTTAAGACTATAGCTTTAGTCTTATAGGCGCTCATCTTACGTCCTAACTTTCATCGTCAACTTCACTAGAGTACTCGCTAGATGGGACATTAAACTTTGGAGCTGGTCTGGACCCATATCCAGAAAATGCACTTCCTCCAACAATGAGTAGGAAGAGAATAATGCCAGCTATAAGAATTTCCGTTGCTGCACTAAACCCTGCGATTGCTAGCAAAACTAGTAGTGCGATACACAGAACTCCTAAAAAGATTCCAATTTTGATTGCCACTTTTATCTACTTAGATTTTACAGCACCAAAGCGACGATTCCTGCTTTGGTATTCAATAATTGCATCATAAAGGTCTTGACGTCTAAAGTCAGGCCATAAAACGTCCGTAAAAACGAGTTCTGAATAAGCAATTTCCCAAATTAGGAAGTTAGAAATTCTGAATTCGCCGGATGTTCTAATCATAAGATCAGGATCTGGCATATCTGGGAAGTAAAGATATCTGGAGATCACTTTTTCGTCTATTTTTTCGGGGTTTATTCCAGACCTTACGAGTTCTTTTATTGCATCGACTAATTCTGCTCTTCCGCCGTAGTTAAATGCGATAGTTAAAGTAAGTTTTTTATTCCTTTTTGTAAGTTCAGCAGAATCGTCCATATGTTTAATAAGTCTTTTTGGAACTCTCCAATCTCGTCTTCCAGAAAACCTTATTCTTACACCTTTTTCATTCAGTTCGTCACGATGTCTTGTGAGAATCCCCTCGTTAAATCGCATGAGAAAACGTACCTCTTCATGTGGCCTTTTCCAGTTTTCAGTTGAGAAAGCATAGACTGAAAGCCAGTCAATTCCTATCTCTAGAGCGCCATTTACGGTGTCTAATAGAGCCTCTTCTCCAGCTGCGTGTCCTTCAATTCTGGGAAGTCCGCGCGACGTAGCCCATCTTCCATTTCCATCCATAATGCATGCAACGTGTTTAGGAAGCTTTTTAAAATCAAGTCCATCCATCAATATCGAGGTTACTCTAATAGTTCGTATTAAGAATGAATAGTCATTTAAAAAATTGTAGTAAAACTATAAAATTATAGATCTTTCAAAAAACTTTGTATTTGAAAAATTAAAATTGAGCATCGCTCTGCCCTGACATTTATCTCCCAAGTACTAGATTTGTCGGTTATCGTTGAATTATCTCACAAATTTAGACAAAAGTTAGTTACAGTTTAGCTAATTTATCTTCACTTCTTCCCTCTGCGGTATCTTCTATGCTGTCCTCTGGAAAGTGGTATTTACCTCCTCGCAGCCACGAAGTTACTGCAGCGATCAGGCAAACTATAATTGAGAAGTTAAATGCAGTTCTAAGGCCATCCCCAAAAGGTTTTGAAATTAGATTTGGGAAGAAGCTATTCCCAATCAATGTTGACTGTTGACTTCTTGTTAAAGTCCCTAGTACTTGACTGCCAACAATATGTTTAATTGGGCTTTGTCCTAAAAAAGCCGCAAAAAGCATAGAAACAGGTGGAAGATGAGAAGCTCGTAGTGCATCAGAGTGTGGAACACCGTTTGATACTAGCCCGTTGTACATAGTTTCAGGAAGATGTGTAGATAAACCCACAATCATAAGAGTAAAAAATATTCCAATTGAAAGGACCTGAGCAGCATTTTGAAACGTGGAGTTCATTCCAGATCCGACCCCTCGGTGTTTAGCAGGAAGGCTGTTCATAACCCCAGCTCTATTTGGTGCAGCAAATGCTCCCATAGCTAGCCCATTTAGAAGCAGCAAAGGACTAAATTCAGCGTATGAGAAATTTACTGGCAGTAATTCAAGAAGAAAAAATGAGAAGGCTGCCACCATCATGCCTCCAGTTGCAAATGGTCGTGACCCAAATCGATCGGAGAGAAAACCAGATATTGGACCCGCAATTAGAAACCCTGCAGTTAGTGGCAACATGTATATCCCGGCCCAAAGAGGTGTTCTTTCAAACGAGTATCCATGAAGCGGAAGCCAAATCCCCTGAAGCCAAATTATAAGCATAAACATAAGTCCACCTCTACCTACGCTTGCTAATAAGGTTGAGATACTTCCCGCGCTGAAGGCTCTAATCCTAAACAGTGACAGCTTAAACATTGGATCGTGGGCCCGTTTTTCTACGAAACCAAACATAATTAACAGTATTAGCCCTGTTGATAGTAGACCTAGGACGAACGGGCTAGTCCAACCCATCGTCGATGTTCCATGAGGTTGAATTCCATAAGTAATTGCAACCATAATTCCAATAAGACCGAAAGCAAAAGTTAAATTGCCTGGAATGTCTAGTTTTGCACCATGCCTCCGAGGCACTTCTTTAAGCTTCAGGTATGCCCAAATAGTGCCAAAAAGTCCCACTGGAACTGACACTAAAAAGATTAGTCTCCACTGAATGGGAGCAAGTACCCCCCCTAATACAAGTCCAAGAAATGAGCCACTTATTCCAGCTACTTGGTTGATGCCTAACGCCATTCCTCTTTGATTCTCTGGAAATGCGTCCGTAAGAATTGCTGCTGAATTTGCCATCAAGAGTGCAGCACCTACACCTTGAAATACTCTCATAACAATCAGCCAAATTGCAGCAGAAGTGCCTGACATCCACGTAATTGTTAAAAGAAGAGAAAAGAAGGTATAGACTGCGAAACCCAAATTGTACATTCGAACTCGTCCGTACATATCGCCTAATCTTCCGAATGCTACAACCAATACGCTTGTTACGACCATGAAACTTAAAATCATCCAAAGTAGATAAAAACTGTTACCGGGAATTAATGGATCAATTTTGATTCCACGAAATATATCTGGAAGCGCGATGAGCATAATTGATTGGTCGATTGTAGCCATTAAAACGCCAAGTGTTGTATTCGAAAGCACTACCCATTTGTATTTTTCAGATGATTCTCTTCTTGTCTCCATATCCTTCACTTTAAAAGTTTAATTCACAACCAAAGTTATAACTTTTTATAAACGGCTCTAATTCGTCAAAAAGTATCTTTTGAAGGTAAGTGGTCCAGGTCTCAAATGAACTGAAACTGAAATATTTACTCTATCAAGTTGCTAACCCATCTAACGTTTTATCTGGGTGGATAAAGCCACATTTATTTTTATATATTGGCAAATTTTCAATCGAGTGGTAAAATATTTTCCTTCATGAAAGTGCGCTCTAGGCGGTGGTCGAGAGTAGAAGAACGCTTTGTGGGCAAACACTTTTGGTCCCCCTCATATGCTGAGGTGCCGTGCGGTGGAGCACCATCTGAAATAGTGAAGAAGTATGTAGAGAACCAGAGACTTTCTGGTTGCAAACCGGGTAGACCGAGAAAGAAGAAAGTCGCTTAACCCCGCCCTTACAGAAGGAAATTGCGCTCTCGTTTGTCCAAAATCTAGTATTTTTATAAAACAAGACAAGAAAAACCTCAAACTAATTTTCATTCAGTTCGTTTTGGTGCGAAAATGTATAGATGACATCCAAAGTTATCCACAGCGTTAATGAAGCAAGAGTTTTGTCGAAAAAAGTTCTTCCCAGAGTTGTTTTTGATTACATCGAAGGTGGTGCTGATGACGAAATAACAATGAAGTCAAATGTTGATGATTTTAACAAAGTTCGCTTACTCCAAAAGGTAGATGGGACTATTTCGGACCCCGAACTTTCAACTGATGTACTTGGTAAAAAGCTAAGTTTTCCTTTGGTATTGGCCCCTTGTGGGTTGGTAAGAGTCATGCATCCAGATGGAGGCATCGGAGTTGCAAAAGCTGCTAAAAGTGCTGGCATACAAAGTGTATTAAGTACCGTATCAGGTAATTCAATTGAAGAAGTTGCATCAGTTGCAGATTCAACACTGTGGTTTCAGTTGTACTCAGCAGGTGGCAGGGATGAGTCAAAGAAATTAATAGACAAAGCGGAGAAAAATGGTGTGCATACACTTGTCGTCACGGTTGATACACCTGCACTAGGCAATAGAGAACGTGACCGAAACAATGGAGTGACTACTCCACTTAGGATTACTCCAGATAATGTAGTTGGGTTGGGTCTCCAAGTACTTTCAAAACCTGTATGGACGGTTCGGATGGTGCAAGATGGAGTAAAGGTATTTAATAAAACCAGGTCTAAATCTAAATCTAAGGCGAGTAGGAACGATGGGAAAAGTATGTTGTCAATGGCAGCATCACCATTTTCATGGGAAGAGATTAAATGGATAAGGGAGTACTGGAATCATAAACTTGTTATAAAAGGATTGATGGATGTAAATGATGGATTAACGGCTGCTAGCTTAGGGGTTGATGGCATAGTCGTATCAAATCACGGTGGCAGACAACTAGATAGTTCTCCAAGTACTATAAGTGTTCTTCCTGATTTTGTAAAGGAAATTGGTGGCAAGCTAGACGTTCTCGTAGACGGTGGAGTTCGACGAGGGACTCACATCGCTAAAGCTCTTTCATTAGGAGCAGATGCAGTGATGATTGGTCGCCCATATTTATACGGACTTTCTGTAAGTGGCGAACAAGGGGTTAGTGACGTAATTTCAGCTCTAAAGAGTGAACTGAAGCGATCATTGATTTTACTTGGCTGTAAATCGGTGAGTGAATTAAGAAGTCAGAAATGGTTGGCAAAGTAGCATTTTCTAAATGTGGAAAATCAATCAGCCTAGTTGCCTGCAAACAACTTTTAATTCGTCACCGATTATTTAAGATGGGCCAAGGTATTTTTAGTAATAAAAGTTTATTTAATTGTAGTAGCGATAAATTACTTCAGCTACGCAACAAGGTTTCTCTGTGTTTTCTTGTTCAAATGTTAAATTAATTTGGGCTTGAGCACCACCGTCAAACTTATCAAGTGAAAAGAGAACAGCACGAATCCTGATTCTATTCCCTACCATAACAGGTGAGGGAAACCTAACTTTGTTGCACCCATAGTTAACGCCGAAACTAATTCCCTTTACGCTTAAGATTTCACCTAAAAGAACTGGTGCCAAGGATAGAGTTAAATAACCGTGGGCAATTGGACCGCCAAAAGGTCCCAATTTAGCTTTTTCAGGATCAACATGGATCCACTGATGGTCGCCAGTCGCATCAGCAAACAAGTTTACCTGCTCCTGAGTTACAAGATGCCATCTGCTGACTCCCAGTTCAGACCCGAGATATTTTTCAAATCCTTCAATATTTTCAATTTCTGTTGCCATATCTAAAATTTAAACGAAATCTCATGACCGCGTTTGAAATTGTATTGATCCAGGTAAATAGCCATTATGAGTTTAAACCCTACGTTAGTACTTTGACAGACTAAATTATTGAAAGGAGGTTTTCACTGTGGATAATGAATCGCACACCGTTAGCAGTATTTCTAGAAGGAAGTTTCTTGGATCTTCAGCGTTAATGGTTGGAGGAGTTTTGGCATCGTCAAGCCTTTTAGACGCTTGCTCATCGCCAAGTAATAAAGTAGCATCTACCACTATCAAAGCAAAAGGTTTGTCGCAAATCGAACATGTTATTATTGTAATGCAGGAAAACAGATCCTTTGATTGTTACTACGGGACTCTAAAAGGTGTGAATGGATTTGCAAATGCGATTAAGAATGATCCGAGTGTTTTGAGCCAAGATTTTGTTGCAAATACTTCGTCAGCTCCAATTGGAAAGTTAATGCCATTTCACTTCGATACGCTAAACGAACCTGCTTCGTGCACGACAGATATCGATCATTTTTGGGAGAGCCAACACGGGTACTGGGATAATGGCAAATTAGACGGATTTGGATCGGTTCACATTATTAAAGATGGTCCAAATGCGGGTCGTAATGCAATGGGTTACTACATGAGACAAGATCTTCCCTACTACTACTCTTTAGCCGATGCCTATACGATTTGTGATGCTTATCACTGTTCAGTTCTTGGGCCAACTCACCCTAATAGAGTTATGTCTATCTCTGGGATGTTGGACCCATCAGGAAAGTTTGGTGGACCGGTATTAACAACAAGAGCAGATGTTGGATATGAAGGTTCGGTACATTGGACCACAATGCCAGAACGTTTAACTTCAAATGGAATTTCATGGAAATTCTATGAACCAAGAGGAGCTGCTTACGCTCCGAAAACTTCCTTGGGTGCTATTACATCAGATAACCCACTTCTGTACTTTAGTCAGATTCTTAACTCTTCTGGAGAAAACAATAGGAACGCGTTTACCCCATCTTGGCCAGATGACTTTAAGAGCGATGTTGCATCAGGAAACCTCCCACAAGTGAGTTGGATTAATACGCCACTTCCAAATCAAGAGCATCCACCAGCATCTTCTCTTGGAGGCGAACAAGTTATGAATGAACTTTTGGGTTATTTATTTGCTAATCCGAAAGTTTGGGCTAAAACAGTAGTTTTTATTACTTATGACGAAAACGGAGGTTTTTTTGATCATGTGGCCCCGCCTGTCCCAGAACCTGGAACGCAAGGTGAATTTTTGACTGGACAACTTCCAGCCACAGCAAAAGGAATTGCGGGGCCAATTGGACTCGGATTTAGAGTACCAATGATAGTCGTATCACCCTTTAGTAAAGGTGGTTATGTATGTTCTGACACATTTGACCACACTTCAACGCTCAGGTTTCTAGAAACACGCTTTGGAGTTGAAGTACCGAACCTTTCTGATTGGAGAAGAAGCGTTACAGGCGACCTGACGGCTACCCTTGATTTAGCAAATCCGGATTACACGGTACCGTCTCTTCCCACTCCGGCATCTACACTCCCAGCGAATGAAGATCCAAACCTGTGTAGTTTGAATACCGTACTTGGGACTGAACCTACACTGCCGATTCCATCTCCTCAAGTCCTCCCAGTTCAAGAGAGCGGAACGAAACCTAGAAGAGGCAAGCAGGCGTAAAAACATACTTGTCTCTGAAATTTGTAAAAAGTCTCAATAAATTTAGTGAGCCAGCTTAATGGAACCAGACGTTTACGTATTTTCGTGTGTGGTCGTGGATTAATAAAACAAGCATCGCGACATCAAAGATAACCCCAATAATGTTAGTTGCGATAACAGAGTACATGAATGCTATGTAGCCAATTAGAGCAAACACTGAAACCGCAAGTACAATAGCAATTCTCCAAGCAATTTTACTATCATTTGCCATTCCAATGGCAGCACCGCCCTGTGCTAGCGGAACTATTAAGATAAGTGCAAGGGCGGAAAAAGGTAGTGAATTTACTCCAGAAAAAAGACTTAATACGGCAAATACCGCATTAACGTAGGAAAGTATGATCGCAATCATCAAGGTTTGTGGTTGCGACTTATTGATCCAGTGTTTTTCGCTCATTTCTTTACCTTAACTAGTGTAGCTAGTTGTCCACATGCTGCGTCAATATCGGAACCTCGCGTTTGCCTAACTGTCGCATTAGCACCAGAATCAATAAGCAGGTTTCTAAATTTGTCTATTTTGGAAAAGTGTGATCTTTTGCCAATAAATTCAGGTGTTTCGTTAAGTGGAATTAAATTGATATGAGCGCTTAAAGTTCTTGCAATTTGAGCTAATTTTATTCCACTAGCTTCATCATCATTAACCCCGCCTATCATTGCATACTCAAGTGAAATTCGTCGGTTAGTTTGGCTTTTATAGTATTTACAAGCATCTATGATTGCTGAAATTGGATATCTTTTATTTATCGGGATCAACTCGTTTCTGGAGTCTTCTTCAACTGCATGCAACGAAATTGCAAGGTTTACAAGCAAATTCTTTTCATCGGCTAAACGTAAAATTCCAGGCACTATTCCAACCGTCGAAATGGTAAAATGTCGATAACCAATTTTCAGTTCATTTTTTGCAACTCTTATCGCCCCTACAACCGCTTCGTAATTTAGTAGCGGTTCTCCCATCCCCATAAAGACAATGTTGCTAAGAGATCTGTGGGGAAATGAGTTTCTGGTCTCAATAGAACCATTTACTATTTGTTCTAGGATCTCGCCTCTTGACAGATGCCTCGTGAAACCCATTTGTCCGGTAGCACAGAATTTGCAATTCATTGCGCAACCAGCTTGAGTCGATACGCAAATAGTTGACCAACGATTGTAGTGCATAAGTACGCTTTCGATCAAACTTCCATCGTTTAGCGCAAAGAGTAATTTGTTGGTGAGCCCGTGATCGGTAATGCTTGACTTTGTCAAGCTAAGCGCAGATTTGAACTCCGAAGAATGTTTGACCATTTCGCGAATATTTTTAGGTAGTGACGTAGCTTGACTTGGATCGACGAGTTCCTCGTAAAGTGCATGCCAAATTTGGTTGATCCGAAACGGCGCTAGCTCAGGAAGAATTAGATTAATTTCATTTTTATTTATATCGTAGCGAGTTTTTTTCATGGTCTGTTTGTTGATTTAAGTCTAATTGATTTGGTTGCATATGGACTTGCCGTGAGATTGCGTAATATTCATAGTTGCTAAAAACTACAATAGCCCCTTAATAGAAGATCTTTTGTTCACGAGAAATGTTATTGGTGAAGTTAAGGACACTTTTCTTATGATGAAGACCTAATTATTGCAACATAAAATATCTCACTAATCTTGCGTAACTACGCGTACTGCAATATATCGCACTTCGGTAAAGTATTTCTCTTTATGATGCTCTGACTTCAATTAAATTAGCTTTTGTGAACGTTACACTCGTGATTCCAACTTGAAGGAGTAACATATCGTGGCAGTTTTAGGTCAAGTACCTAAAAATATTAAGCTAATCTTAAGGGTATGGAGGAGTTAGTTCATCATAGAGACCTTCACGGAGGCGCCGTAAGGGCAGGTATTTTCGGTGCAAGCGACGGTCTTGTTACGAACGTTTCTCTGATTCTAGGCGTGGCTGGGGCTCACCCTGCTAGTAGTATCGTGAGGTTGGCTGGGGTAGCCGGAATGATTGCCGGTGCATTTTCTATGGCAGCGGGAGAGTATGTCTCTATGAAGGCACAAACGGAGCTTTTAGAACGTGAACTAGAAGTCGAAAGAAAAGAGCTTAAACTCTATCCAGAAGGCGAGAAAAAAGAACTAGCTAATATATATGAAAGCAGAGGAGTAGAACCTCGTCTTGCTAGTGAACTTGCACATGCGATGATGAAGGATGAGAAGATGGCTCTGGAAGTTCATGCCCGTGAAGAGTTGGGAATTGATCCTTACAATTTAGGTTCGCCTCTTAAAGCGGCGACGGCGTCACTGTTTGCTTTTATAGTTGGGGCCTTTATTCCATTGATCCCTTGGTTGGTAATTCAAGGGAATGGCGCGATACTAGCTTCTATTGGTTTAGGGTTTATTTCATCAGCAACAATTGGGGTTTCTTTAGCTCGTTTTACTGGTCGGTCAATGGTTAAGTCTGCTTTTAGACAAATATGCGTTGCAGCTCTGGCTGCTGGCGTGACTTATGGCGTTGGATCATTGGTTGGAGTAGGTACGTCGTAAACGTATGCTCTGTCAATGTGGTCGACATTGAATCCGAGATCTTTGTAAATCTTTAGTGCTGGTAAATTGTCGGAATCGACGTAGAGCATTGAATTATGAATTCCCTTGTTTAAGATGTGATTTAAGCCACACGCGACCACTTTTTTCCCAAAACCTGTATTTTGAAGGTCAGGACTGACCGAAACTACATAAATTTCTCCAGTAATAGTTTCATCATCATCGTGAAGTTTTATCCAACATGAAGCAGCTAATCTTCCATCAGGTAAAGAAGGATCATCGAATATTAAGAAGTCCTCATCGCTATACCAGCTTTCCATTTGGCGAGATCGAAGCGTCTCCTTGTCCCAATTTCCCTGTTCGGGATGATTTTTAAATGCTTCATTGTTAAGTAGCAGCCACTGCTCTGTATCCTCTGGTTGAAAGGGTCTGCAAGGTATTTTCCCTGAATCAAACGCCTCAGTTAGCACAGCTCTCATTTGAAAAAGATCACGGCCTTTTTTTAGCCCTATAGATTCAGCAATTTCATCATCTTTTGGATTTGGTTTTGGTATCCACAGATGTACGTGACCTCCTCCCTGAAGCTCTATTTCTTCCAGTGCTTTGTTGATCAATTGTATTTCGATGTCGACATCACGGTGATTTGGGTGTACGACATATTCGAGCCCCCAGCTGGTTGGACCTCTAGAGATTTGAGCATATCCTAAAATATGAGGGTGTTTTTCAGTCTTTGCAACAAAACCTCTAAATCCAATACGTCCTCCAAGCACAAGGTCGATATAAGCGTGATCACCGATTGCTTTATGGGCATCAAATTCCGATGCAACCTTAATTAACCATGCGATTTCGGCGATATCGTTTTCGTCGATACGCTGTTTGACTTCAATTTGTGCCACTATAAGAAGATAGTTTATTTTGAATAGTAGTGTGTAAATCTATGAATCGATCTCAAATAGTAAAGATACGGTTAGATGAGATTAGACGGCGATTAAGGAAAAAATACCCCGGAACCGCTTCTTCCCTATGTGCATTGAAATATGAGAACCCGTTCCAACTCTTAGTAGCAACTATTTTATCTGCGCAGTGCACCGATGAAAGAGTAAATATCGTAACTCCGAAACTTTTCAAAGAGTATCCTGATCCAAAATCAATGGCAAATTCTGATCTTGAGTCTTTGCAGAATTTGATTAGGTCCACTGGTTTTTTTAACTCGAAAGCTAAAAATATCAAGGCTATGGCATGTGTTCTTGAAGAGCAGTTCGGCGGAATGGTGCCCAGAAGGATCGAAGATCTAGTCACCCTCCCCGGAGTTGGCAGAAAAACAGCAAATGTAGTTAGAAGTGTGGCGTTTGATCTTCCTGGGTTGCCCGTAGACACTCATGTTACAAGACTTTCAAAAAGGCTTGGTCTAGCTGAAGAAGATGATCCCGTAAAGATCGAACATGTCTTAAACGAGATAGTCCCAAAAAATTCTAGAGGTGTTCTCTCTATCCAGTTAATTCTCCACGGTCGTGACACTTGTAATGCCAGAAAACCGTTGTGTGGCGACTGTTTCCTAAATGATTTGTGTCCAAGAATAGGTGTTAATGAGTTTAAGAAATAAGTGTCATCTTGGAGAGTTTTGAATCCGCCTATGTAAAAATAACGGTGGAAATTAATCAATGTACTTTAAAAAAGTTCTGTTCCAAAGATTCATGTAGCAGAAGAGCGAGTTCGTGTGGATGTTCCGCATGTATATCGTGGTCAGATTCAAAAAACCACTTTGTTCTAGATTCTTTTAAAATTCCATCTATTTCAGCTAATCCGTCTTTCTTAAATTGAATTTCGTCTTTAGATGGACTGGCTGGGACAATCAGGACGGGAACTGTTACAGTTTCTGCAACCTTATTAGGATTGTGCTCATAAAGTGACTTTAGAATTAAAAGGTGATTGTCTATATTTAGCCAAGGCCTAATCGTGTTATCTTTGAGGATTTCAAAGTTTTCAAGTGTCCCGTTAATCCCCGACTCTGGCCACGCTGGATGATGGTTTCTGATTAATTTCTCAAAATCATCTCGCTGAATCCCTTCTAAATTAGGAGGAGTAAGAACTTTTTTACAATCTTCCCAACTTTGAAAAGCTTTTGAAAGGTTCAAGAAACCTCCATCTATTAAACAAACTCCGATTAGATTAGTCAGGTGATATCTAGATGCAAAGTCTAAAACTACATTACCTCCCCAAGATTGTCCGACCAACACAAAATGTTCTCGAATCCCAACGCTATCAATGAATAGTTTTAAATCATTGGTAATCGAGTCAAAGTCGTAACCTGAATCTGGCTTACAGGAACCACCATGCCCTCGTTGATCCAAAGTTATTACGCGGTAACCAAAGTTCATGAGTTCAGATGCTACGCCATCGAATAGATGTAAGTTGGATGACAACCCGTGGACTAAAAGAAACGTAATATTACCAACTGATGAATCAAAATAGTGGATTTTTAAGGTTTCAGATATGTTGACGTATTTCTCGTCATAACTTGTTTTACTTTTCATTCATTAAGCTGAATTTGGTGGCTTTGATGTTTGTGTTGGTGAGGTAGTAGTAGCCGACGAACTTAAAGTGGTAGTTGTAGTTGTGCCAACAACACCGTGAGCACCAGGTGAACTTGTGCTCGGTGAGCTTGGCGCACTATTCCCAGAAAGAGCTAATGCCTGAGATACGTAGCTATTTGCCTTGTTCTCATCACTTTGGTAGGCGCCAAGGTTACCGCTTGAAAGTTCTTGATTTGCCTGAGTAAACTCTGCTTGAGCTTGTGCCAATAGACTGGTTACTTCTGATGAAGTAGGTCCAGATGGCTGACCAGGAGTTTGGCCACTAGACACAGATGTTGGGGGGCCAAGTGTAGATGTAACACCAGGAATTGTCGCTCCAAACACATCACTAAGTGCTTGTCCCAAAGTTGGTTCTAGCGCAACGTTATTTCCGTAAATTACAATTACATATTTTAAAGTTGGTATCGCGTTGGTAGAAGATGCAACATACATGGGCCGAATGTATAGAAGAGACTGCCCTACCGGAAGTATTTGAACGGTTCCTAATGTTACGGTTGAACCTTGTTGAGACAGAAGAGTAATCTGTTGAGATACAGCCGGAACGGAGTCAATTCTTGAGCTTGCAAGGGCTGGGCCATCTACTGACTGGCCTCTAGGTGTTACATAGTTGGTAAGTGTGCCATACGAACCAGGGTCAGAGGAAGCAGTCAAAAATGAAGTTAAAATCTGTTGTTTGTCATTGGAACCGTTGCTTGTTGAAGCAGGCACAAAAGGTTCAAGAAGGTCAAATGAAGGTTGTGATTGACCAGGCAGAGTAACAAGTTCGTAGTTAGGTGAGTAGCGGCCGTTGGGGTTAATTGGAGTTGCTGGAGGGCTCGGTTGGTTTGTAGCGTTAGGAACATTATTTGACGGAGCTTGCGAAATCATCCACGAATCCGCTGCATTATAAAAGTCAACTGGATTTGTGATGTGGTAGCGTCCCCAGTATCCAGCCTGAACTGAAAAAAGATCCTCTGGGTATCGGAGGTGATTTTTAAGGTCACTTGACATCTGTGAAACTGGAGTGAAGAGATGAGGATAGATTGACTCCCAAGCGCGAATTATTGGATCTGATGGGTCCATGACATAAAAAGTCATTTTACCCGTGTATGCATTTACCAGTACTTTTACAGAGTTTCTAACGTAGTTAAAAGGAGCTGATGCAAGCCCACTGTTTGGGTTAAGAGCACTGACTGTTTGTGCGGTTGCTTGTTGTGAGTAGGGGTATGTATCACTTGTTGTATAGGCATCCTGAAGCCAGTAAAGTTGGCCGTTTAGAATTATCGGGTATGGATCTGCATCTAAAGATAAAAAGGGTGCGACAGTTGCCACTCGTTGATGGATGTCTTGGTTGTAAAGAATTTGCGATGAGCTTCCTATCAAATTAGAGAATAGTATGTTGTAATCACCAAAGTAAAGCGCATATGTCAGCTTTCTCCAAATCGATCCAACTGATACTCCTCCATTGCCTTGATAGTGACTTTCTATTGGGTTCCCTGATGCAGATTGGTAATCTATTTCAGCTTGTTTAGAATCTGCAATCACGTATCCACCTTGGTTGACGCCAAAATATACGTCGGGTTGAGTTATTGTAGGGGTTCCTTCAGAAGACACGGGAGGGACATCTCCGATCGGGAACTGAGGCGTTCCATCATTGGCAGCATAATTTCCTTGTGAAATTATTGCTCCATATCCATGCGTGTATTGAAGGTGTTGGTTAACCCAAGATTGTGCCGGAAGGCCACCAGAGTTTATCTGCCTTATCCCAATTATCACAGGAGTTAAGGTGCCATTCACCATGTATCTGTCGTATGCAAGAGTTGTAAATTGATAGTAGTTTTTAATATCTTGATATTTTTCATACGTAGCTAGTGTGTATTCCCAGTCCCAAAGTCTTACGTCATTTATGCTGGGTGCATCGTTTGAGAGTTGATTAACCGTTGCATTTTGACTAGCTTGATATGACACTGTATTAATTTTGTCTAACCCGAGCGCAAAACGAGTAGCCTCAATGTTTCTTTGAATGTAAGGGAGTTCTAAAGTGCTTTGGGCAGGCTGTACTTTAAAGGTTTGAATTACTTGGGGATATAGCACACCAGCAATAAGAGAGACAAGTACCCATAGGCTCACCGCAATTACCGGTAATTTCCATCCACGAAGGTAAATGTTTATCAAAAATATTATTGCGGCAGCAATTGAAATAATTGTTAATAAAGATATTGCTGGTAGCTGAATATGTATGTCTGTGTAACTTGCGCCGCTTACGACTCCGCGAGATGAAAGATCTAATGTTGGTCTGCTGACATAGTAGTACGAAGCTGCTTTTTCTAATCCAACTAGACCCAACAGAAGTGACAGGTGAGCTTTAACGCTAGCGGTGGCTTTCAACTTTTGGTTTTCAACAGATATTCCGCCGTTTAAATAATGAACAAGTGCCGATAGGATAAGCGTAACAAGTAACGCGGCAAAAACCCAACCAGAGAGCCACGATAGAAAAGGTAATTTAAAAACAAAAAATCCAGCATCAAGATGAAATTGAGGATCTGTTTTCCCGAAGGACTGGGAGTGTGTGAATAGTAACCAGTTTTGCCATTCGCTGATAGCACTTGATCCAACAAAAACTGCTAAAAGAAGGGAAACGGCAGTCCTTATTAACAGTGCTCGTTTTGGAACTATCTGGAGGTAACGACTCACAACACTGTCTTCATTTTGAATGTGAATATCTTGAGGGGCAAATTTATCTGCAATGAGAAGATTGAGCCAAGCAAATATAAAAAATGATCCTATGAAGACCGTTCCAAGCTCAAACTTCGCATAAAGATTGGTTTTCCACACTTGGTAGCTGTTAATGCTTTGAAACCATAGGTAGGTCGCATAAAAAGTGGCAACGCCTTTTAGGGAAGCGAGAATAATAATTAAGATAATTATTATGGACGCGACAATCAGGCGTTTTTTAGTAAATACAGGCTTTAAAGGTAATGGGTCTGGTGGTCTCACATTCCTAGCTTATTGCAATTGTGGAATGAGTAAACATCGGCAACCTAAATGAGCAGGGGGAGAGGATTGTCCTGTGGGGAAAGACTCTCCAATTTCAACTCCATCTTCGAATGTATTGTCCTGACAGTCTGGGCACGATCCTTCAGAAGGGTCTAGTATCCATTTGACTTTAGTACCTTTTTCGATACATAAAACTGTACCAATGGAGAAAGCTTGAAATGCATAGTCAAGAACGAAACTTTCCAACTGGCTTCCTTTCCACTCTCTATATCCGGAAGTGACAAGGTCAATTATCCGGCTTTCAGAGTCTTCTGTTTCTGGCAGGTCAGACCAGTTAATTTTTGATCTGAGTGATTGAGTTAGGACGGCTGATAGCTCAGAAGCAAGTTTGTCAATTGTATCCTTATAATCGATTTTCGGTACTTGTCCACTTATTAATTCATTAACGAAAATATTTCCTTGCATCATGCCGTCTCGTATAAGAGTTTTGATTGCTTCACTAATTTTTGATTCTTGAGTTGATTTTGGAAGGAGTTCTTCTAGACTTACTTTCCCTTTCAGCCTACGAAGACCATCCAAAAGCTCGTTTTGCTCATCACTTAAGACCCTCTTAATTTTTCTTACTAGTCCTGCAACGATTGGATTGAGCAGCTCGTTGCGCCTGTGGATTAGTGTCTCGGTTAGATCGCTATCACTATGGCCTGAGTCGACGGTTTGACTGGAGTCAGTTTCTGGAAAAGTTTGTTCAACTGACTCAGTATTGCTAGAGGTCGAAGATGTATTCGTTTCGTTACTAGATTCTGACGTGTTGCTGTCGAGGCTTTCGCTATCCTCCTGTTGAACGGCTGAACTTTCTAAGACACCTGGTGATTCTTGAGATTCTAAATCTGAAGATTCGAGTTTAATTTTTTTGAAGATTGCAGATACGGAGTCAATTGAGTTATCTTTTGTGACAGTCATATCGGGTTGATTGCTTTCTTCAATAACACTTTCTAAATTTTCAGTTTCGGGTTGGATTCCTAAAATTCTTATGCCTTCACCTGGAGGTTCATCGGACAAATCGATCTTAGGTGCTTTAATTTCAAATGGATCAATTTCTGGTGGAGTGTTTTCATGTAGGTCAACACGCTTATCCTCATTTTTTAAACCCTCTATGACTGTTTCAACTGGAAGAGGTTTTATTTGAGCATTTTGAGAGTCTGCCTGAATACGAAAAGTTCCAACTTCTGCTTCGAGCTGGTGTTCTATTTGTTCGGTAGGATTTGGTGTGTTCACATTTGCTGCAGGATCTGAACTCGCAGGTCTATCAGTATCAGGTTGTGGTGAATCTTGGTTGCCTGCTTCGAAGTCAGCCGAACGAGGTAATTTCGATGCAATTTCGATCAACTCTTCTTCACTTGGGTCATCTTCTAATGTAGCTGCAAGGCCAGCATGTTCTGCCTTATACTTTGCTTCCTGCTCTAAGTGTTCGAGTTCTTTTGCTACCGAATCAACCTGTGACCTAGTTTTAAGCATTGTGTCAAATATTAAATTCTTGGCCGCTTGCAATTGCTCGACTTGGCTATTTAGTGTTCTTCTTTTTCGAACAAGATCAGATAAAATTCTTGCTCTCGCCTCTTGCGCTTCTCTAACCATCCCTCTGCACTGTTCTTTGACTTCGTTTGAGAGAATCTGAGAGTTAGCTTGAGCAGACTCTAGTACTGCTTGTGCGTCAGATTCAGCTTTTTGAACTATCTCAGCTGCGACTTGTTCGGCTTCTACCGTTCTCTCTGCGAGAATTCTCTCTGCTTTATCTTTAAGTTCTTGCGCTTCGATTCCTGTTCTAGCGAGAAGATCTCGGGAGGCCTCCCTAGCACTTGAAAGTATCCTTGCTGTTTCTTGACCTAATGCCTCAGTGAGCGTATCTTCATCAAAACTTGGTCTTATAGTCAATTTAGCTTCGGTATCTATAAGCATTTGGCGAGTTCTATTTTCACGCTCAATTAAGTGGTTCATCTCCTGAGCAATCTGCTCTAAGTATTTTGTAACTGCTTCTGGATCGAACCCTTTTCTTTGGATGGGAAAAGTTTTACGCATCAAGGAATCTGGATGAATTGAGGTAGATGAATTTATGGATACAAGCCTATCTTCTGGCATACTATATACAATAGCTTGATTAGTGACCTGATTTGAGGATACTCAGTACTTGATTTAAAGTCTCTACTTTATAAATTTTCATTCTGTTTCCCGCCAGCTTGAAAATTTGTGAGTACGTTGACGCACTTTGTCCTTCTGGGACGAAGAATATCTTACAACCAGCATTTAAAACAGCGATAGTTTTTTGAAGTAATCCTCCGATTGGACCAACGTTTCCGTGTGAATCTATGGTGCCTGTTGCAGCGATATTCTCACCTTTAGTTAAATCCCCTCCTTCAAGCATATCTACAATTGTTAGCGAATAGGCAAGTCCTGCAGAAGGACCCCCGAGAGATTCTCCATTCACTACATCATTTATGCTGATTTTGAGTGGAATTCTATAAACAGGCATTAATCCGACCCCCAAGTAAGGAATGTTTGAAGAGGATCCGGATTGGGCAGCTAGCTTAACCCGTTGATAGTTGGTCTTGTCTGAGTTAGGCGTTACGAATCCAATGGTAACTTCTGAGTGAGGTTTCAAAGACTGTATTGCCTTAACAAGATCTTCATCTGAGCTAACTTTAAAGGCACCAACTGAGACTATTTTGTCCCCTGAAGCCAAAAACTTTGATGCAGGAGCTGTTGGGTCAATCCAACCAATTAAAGCTCCATTGTTAACCGAACTGATGGTATAGCCATCGGATCTTAACGCTGCTACCTCAGCAGATATTTGTGAGGTGTTTTGGAACCACGCATTTTGAGAATCTAGTGCACTTTGGGAAAGGATGCCAGTGGGGGTAGAGGCTATTTCGCTTGATTTATACAGAGTGACAGATGAGGAAAACTTATCTATAGGATAAACAATGAGCGGTACGTTCGATTCAATTACGTAAACTAAATCTATCTGACCTTGTATTTTGGAAGTTTTAACGCCTGAAATGTTAATAAGGTTATTTGTTGGCACAGCAGCACCTGGCTTGAGAGCGTAGTATGGAAGGTGATAATCAAAAGAAAATGCTATTAAACCCCCCAAAATGACAAAGCATATTAAAAAAACTCTAGAGAATCGAGATGAACGTTTTCGATTTTTACCAATTTTAGCTCGCGACTTTTTGCCTGTTGGTTCGATCTCGGTATTTTCGTCAACTGTTTCGCCCCCTTTTGCGTCAATGCCCTGCAGATGCTCTTTAGCGTTTTCAGTTTCTTCTTCATTCTCTAGTCCATCGTGTATTTGAAAATTATCCACTAAAAGAGTATTGCGCATTTGGCTGAAGATTTAGTATCATCAAGACGAAAAGTAGGAATTTTAGGCCATATTGGATCAACTTCAGACCTGGAATTCTATTTGTCGAGTAATAGTGAGGGGGTTCAACTTTCATTAATTTCTGGTTTGGCAAGGCATAATAAATTAACGCTTAACCTGGCAAAACAGTTTTTTGAAGTTCCACGAAGTAAGGTAAAAATTAGAACATTAGAGAATTTAAAAAATATTTGTGATATTGATTTGTCGAAAAATAATCAAATTCTAAATTGCCTAATTGCAAAGTCACTCCAAGATGCCGATCCATTGGTCAATGTATATGGGCTAATTGCGTTATCTGATTTAGTTGAACAAGAGTATTCAACTAGTGGTGGATGCATACAATTTGCGGATTTTGTAAAAGTAGTGTGTGACTTAGTAGACAATGCTTCTGATTACAGAGTAAGAGAGGCAGGTGTAGCAACGCTAGGAGTTTTTGGACTTACCGGCGAATATAGCGGCTTAGACACAGTTATTTCACACGCAGCTAACGATAAGCCCAAGGTTAGAAGGAGGGCAGTCCTGGCGTTAGCTACATATACAGGTTCAAACGTAGAAAAAGCCTTAATAATGGCCGCGCAAGATAAAGATTGGCAAACAAGACAAGCAGCTGAGGATCTTTTAAAAGATTAAGCCCTACCGTTTTTTACTCGAGATATATCGTTTGAGGTCGTCAAGAGACTTAAGGAATTCGCCTGCCCCAAGCACCACGCATTCTAATGGATTGTCCACAATTTGTATCGGAAGCATAGTTTCAAAAGCTAGTCTTTCAGCCATTCCATCGAGTAGTCCACCACCTCCGGTCAGGAAAATACCTTCTGAGATTAGGTCTTGACCTAAATCTGGGGGAGAGTTAGCTAAGCAGGTTTTTACAGCGTCGACCATATTCTGAACCTGGTCTTCAATTGCGAAGTTTACTTCTCTCCTTGAAATTTCAATTACTCTTGGCAGCCCACTTAAAATATCACGTCCTCTGACTTCTGCCCTAATTGGTTTACTGTTAGAGGAGGCAGAGCCAATTGCAATTTTTATGTCCTCGGCAGTTCTTTCACCTATTGCGATGCCATACTCTTTTCGGATGTAAGACTGCACTGCGTTGTCGATTTCAAACCCCCCTACCCTGATTGCTTCAATTGTAACTATGCCACCAAGTGAAATAATTGCTGTCTCGGTAGTGCCACCGCCAATATCAATGATCATCGACCCAATTGGCTCAGAAACTGGCAAACCTGCACCAATTGCAGCCGCCATAGGTTGTTCGACTAGGTAAACTTCTGAAGCCCCAGCCTTTTTTGTGGCTTCTTCGACAGCACGACGCTCTACCTCTGTAATCACTGAAGGCACGCAAATAACTACTCTTGGTTTATTAAATCGTCCAACACCAACTTTCTGGAGTAAAAGTTCGATCATTTTTTCTGTAATATCAAAGTCTGTAATAGCGCCAGACCTAAGTGGTCTCAAAGCGACAATATATCCAGGTGTTCTGCCAATCATTTCCCAAGCTTGATGACCAATGGCTAAAACTTGGTTAGTTTTCGTGTTAACTGCAATTACTGATGGCTCGTTTAGAACTATCCCTCTTCCTTGTTGATAAACGAGGGTATTTGCAGTTCCTAAGTCAATTGCTAAATCACGAGACATTTATATCCAAGTTAACTGTTTTTTTAGCATCCCCCCAGTGGAAAAAGCCGTGGGATCCCCGGCTAGCTGAACGATCTAACTCAGACTCGCCACGTTTGCAAGAACTAAGACTTAGACACTTCCTTTTGGAAGTGCTCGGTTCGCGATCGGCCCGCAGCACAAGAGAACCAGATGACTTTACCTGCGTAGTTCGGCCGAGCCTAGAGGCTTGCCCCAGGCTCTGGGGTAAGCAAGTTGCCGCGACATCGGGCACTTTTATTATGTCATTTGCGTATGTGGGGGCAATGCCTCGATTGGCCATTGGCCCACAACTAAAGTTATCGGCTTGCGATCCAGTTATTGTCACATACCAATGCTAAACCAGCCTGACCTACATTTGTCTACAAATTTAGCTAATCTTCAAATTAGTGGATTTTGATGAAATTGAAAGTGGAGACGAGTTCTTAAGTGAGAACAATTCAAGTCTGTTTCTCTCCAAAGAGGACAGGCTATGGCGGCATCCGTCTGAAGTTGGATCCAGCATAGCTCCAGCACACCATTTGGGCAGGTCAAAGAGGTATACTCCTTACTTGGTCGTATTTTCAGTGATGGCTATTGGGCTAGGGTTTTTTGGCTATGTGACAAACATTTTTGGTGGCAATAGAGGTGTATCTACTGCCGCATTTATGAAGAATGTAACGACATCGTCAGTTCTAAAAATTTCTGATCAGGAAAATGTTGGTATCTTGAAACCGTCACTATCGCCAGGGTTTCAGAGAATGGTCACTAATTTGATGCCTTCAATTGTTGGAATAAAAGCGTCGAATTCTAAAGGTGTTTCTTTTGCAACAGGGGTAATAGTTAAGTCAAATGGTATAATTCTTGCACCTACTACTATCGGGCCCGGATTTTCAAGCTTTCAAGTAAGTTTTAATGATGGAACCATCCAAGATGCTGTGTTGTTGGGAAGTGATAGCGGATCAGGCTTTTCGGTTTTAAGAGTTTCGAAAAAAGGCCTATCAACTGCAGGTTTTGCTCCAGATGGTGACGGTAGAACTGGCGAGATAGCAGCATCGATCTGTTTACCGTTTGGGACAAAAAATGCAAGTATTTCAATTGGCAGCGTGGATGGAGTAGGCGTTTCGGCCCAAACTAATTCTGGTTCGGTGTTGCTTGACGGAATAGTGACAGATGCCAGTGTAAGTGGATGTAAAGACGGAGCAGTTTTAGTCGACGGAGCAGGAAACCTTCTTGGAATTGCTGTTGGTATTCTTCAAAACTCTTTTGAAAACCAGTTACTTTATGCATCGTACTTTTTGGCACCAGTTATTGTCAATGACATTGTCCAAAGCGGAAAAGTTGATCACGGTTGGATCGGCATTGAAGGTCAAGATAGTGGCAGTAGTGGTGTGCTCATTTCTGAAGTCGATTCAAATGGCCCAGCTGCGTTAGCTGGAGTACAGGTGGGAGACATACTTATAAACGTTAACGGACAGATAATACCTAATTTAGAAAGTCTTCAGGTATACATGTACACTCTTAAAAGCGGAGTTTCAGTTCCGATTACTGTGATAAGACAAGGTAAAACTATGACATTGTCCATAAAATTGTCTTCTTAATATAAAAAGTGAATTAGCATAATATATTGTGACGTTTCAACAGTTTCCCTCTTTTGGTTTTATGCCTCAGTTTTTCCAAGACCTTATTGGAATGATGTCTTCGAGTGGTCCCGTTAACTGGTCAGTTGCAGAACAAATGGCAGTTTCAGTTATTCAAAAATTTGAAGAAGGGAAAAATGTAGATCCAAATCTAAGAATAGATTTGGAAAGCATCTATCGGATATCATATGACCGATCTGTCGGACTAGTAGAAGAATTAGGATTAAGAACTGATCTAAGAGTTTTGGATAAATTTGAGGTTATAACACGCTCAGAGTGGGTTCAAAAATCAATCAAACACTTAAAGCCGATTTTTGAAAATGTGGTAATTCCTCAACCGAGTCAGGAGTTCCAAAAATTAGGGGAACTAAGCTCTACTGAACTTGATTTTTCAAATCCAGAAAGCATGGCGGCGATGTTTTCCCGTCTCCTAGAATCCGTTGCCCCAACTATGCTTGCGATGCAGTTTGGATCTCTTATCGGCCATTTAGCTGAGACATCTTTTGGGAATTATGATCTTCTACTCCCAAGAGAGAATCAGCATGAAGTTGCGCTCGCTGGGTCAAATGTCGCCAGATTTGCCGAAGAGTGGAGTCTAGATCTTCCTCAATTGGAAATGTACGTAGTAACACGTGAAATTTTTGCGACGCTAGTTATGACCTCGCCTGTATTGAATGCAAGGTTTAATTCTCTTCTTAAGTCCTACGTAAAAGGGTTGCAGTTAGATTCAGACCGGCTCAACCAATCTTTCCAAGATATTGATCTGTCGAATCCTGAAAATTTGGAATCGATGCTTATGGATCCGTCTAGGCTTGTTGATTTTGAACCATCAGACGAACATGTGGAAGCTGAACAAAATTTGAAAGCTTTAGTCGCTGCCGCCGAAGGGCTGATTCAATTCCTGACAAATGAAGTTGGGAAGATGACAATTGGAGACAGTGGCGAGATACATGAAGCTTTAATGAGGCGCAGGCTGGAAAGAGGGGAAACTGAGAAGTTTGCCGAGACTCTTTTTGGATTTCAAATGGATCAACTTTCAGTGGACTTAGGTAGGGAATTTATCAATGGCGTTATTGAAAGAGTGGGTAGCAGTGGAGTGAAATATTTACTAAATTTGGAAAATGGACTTCCTACTGCAAGTGAAATTGATGCTCCTGGACTTTGGATCGCAAGGATTCAGTTTGATGGTGCAGAGTTTGACCAAATAGATGACTTATAAGTGGCGCACTAACTACCACGAATAGATCAAATTAAAAGGAAAAAGTATTTAATTTAGCAACGGTTCAAATTAATGAGTTATAAGTTGTAAACACTATTTTTCTTGTGTAGATTCTTCAGGAATTCCTAGATCCCACTCTAGTATCAGGTTTTCTCTTTCAGCATCCCTTATGACGCGTTCGCGGTTCCTTTTGAACTGCGGGTCGTGTGGTGGTAGGAACAAAAGCCTTGCAAGAGCGCGCAATTGAAATTCTTCAATAACGTCTTTGTCTCCAAATTCACTCTCTACATCCCAATGAGGTGCAACTGGACCTAAATATACAATCCTGATATGCCCCTGGGGTGGTTCATTTTCTCTTTCTATCGATTCCACTTATTCTCCTAAATTTTATTTCCTATTTAGAGACTAGTTCTTTTTGAATGCCTAATTATCCAGGTGTGCTAGAAAGCGTTAGAACTATATTGACTTCAGTGCTTCCTCTAATGACTACCGTGTCTATAGTGTCACCGGGCTTATGGGTAAGAATAGCATTTCTAAGGTCATTCTGATTTGTAATTTTTGTCGTATTTATAGCTATAATTACGTCATTTACCTCTAAACCAGAGTATGCTGCGGGAGTTCCAGGAACTATGCTTACAATCAAGTCTCCGTAAGTTGCTGAGGTTCCAATAGCCTTGGCAAGAGAAGGTGTCAATGTTTCAACTTCTACCCCTAGAAATGGTTTTGAAGTACTTGACGGTGGTAATGATGTCCCTCCTGACCCACCACTTCTAAGATTCCCAAGAAGTGGTTTTACTGAATCTATTGCAATTGCAAACCCAACATTTTGAGCGGGGGCATTACTTCCAGAAGTGCTAGCTGAGGCAGTATTGATGCCCACCACATCTCCATTAGATACCACTAACGGACCACCTGAATTACCTGGGTTAATTGGTGCATCAGTTTGAATCAATCCTGTTAAAGTTTCCGTTTTATTTGAATTGTCAAGTGCGGCTGTCATTTGTCTGTTTAGACCTGAAACAATACCAGAAGTAACGCTCGGGCCACCCAAAAGGTCCAGCGCATTTCCAATCGCGACGACACTATCTCCTTGTTGAAGCGATGTAGAGCTTCCTAATGTGACAGTAGGTAGGTTATTTTTATTCTCGATTTGTATAAGTGCTAAATCTTTATTTGGAATAGTGCCCAAAACTTTTGCCGGTAGTTCAGCAGTTTGTCCATATAGGCTCACAGTTACTGTTGTTGCTCCTGAAACAACGTGGTTGTTAGTTAGAACCTCTCCGTTGCTAGTAATGATCATTCCCGTCCCAGCGTCTTGAATTCCGGCAGAAGATGCTTGTATTGCAACCACTGAAGGCAGGACTTTCGAAAGTATTTCTTGAATGGTAGTTGGTTTCGCATTTGATGGGTTGGATGGAAAGTACTCTTTTACGATTGTCTGCTGATTTGACGCCACGATGTTTTTTGCAATTATTGAACCAATTGAGGCACCTAAAACTGCTGCAATTACTGCGATAATGAGCCACCCTTTGGTATTTGATGGCTTCCACTCAACGTTGGTTTTTGGATAGGGATACTGACCATATGGGCCCTGGACATAGGGAAACTGACCATAAGGCATCTGGCCAAAGTGTTGCGGGGCATACGGAAGCTGGTTATAGGGCATCTGGCCAAAGTGTTGCGGGGCATACGGAAACTGGTTATAGGGTTGCTGGCTGTAGGGAAACTGACCATATGGGCCCTGGACATCGGGATTTTGGGGGTTTGGGGAAGGTTGATCAAATTGAGTTTGGTAATGTTGAGGACTATAGAAAGGCACATTATTTATTGGATTGTTTGACATTTGTGGGAAGTCTTGACTTGACCCCATGTTGTTTTGATCGGGGCCTATAAAATCTGAAGGTATGTTCTGATTTGGATCTGACTTGTTAGGTTTATGTGATGGATTTTGATTCGTCATTATTTTAAAAACTTGCTACTTAGATTCTATTGCATTTTATTTTATTCGGAAGATCACAAGTTACTTAATTATTTTTTGATGCTAACTTTGAGCTCAGATCTTCTAATTCTTACCGGTCCAATATCTTTAATTGCTTTTGCCAATTCAAAAAAAGCTTTTGCTGCATCTGACTCAGGATCTCTTACTACAACAGGTTCACCGTCATCGCCTCCCTCCCGAACAGGCATAGCAAGAGGAATCTGACAAAGCAAATTTACACCCAATGATTTGGCAAGTTGTTCGCCGCCTCCGCTTCCAAATAGTTCGTACCGCTTCCCGTCATCACCAACGAAGTATGACATATTCTCAATAACTCCTCTCATCGAGAGCTTGAGCTCTTTTGCTGCTAATGCTGACCGCTGTGCGACACGCTCTGAAGCATTTTGAGGGGTAGTAACGACATAAAATTCTGCTTCAGGTATGAGTTGAGCTACTGACATAGCTACATCCCCAGTTCCAGGTGGCATATCTACTACCAAGAACTTTGGATTCAACCAAGCAACTTGATTAATATACTGCTCTAATGCTTTATGTAACATTGGCCCTCTCCAGATGAGAGGCTGGTCGTCACGTGCGAATAATCCAGTTGAAATAAAACTAACATTGTAAGCTCTTGGTGGAACAACTAACGAACCAATGATCATTGGTTCGGCGTCTCTTCCTAGCATACTGTGGATTGAAAAACCATAAATGTCGGCATCCAAGAGGGCAACTTTTTCTCCTAGTATGCTTAAAGCAACTGCCAAATTTACGGATACTGAAGACTTTCCTACTCCTCCTTTCCCAGATGAGATAGCAATTATTCTTGTGCTTGAGAATTGAGATTTACTGTCTTGGTCATCTTGATTAGAAAGCTTTCTAATAATTGATGCGTACTCTTCTTCAAGAGCGATGTCCATCTGCGTCATTGTAATATTTACTTCATTTGCCAAGCCAGATTTTATTAGCTCTCCAGTTATTCGTCTAAAAAGTTCGTCCTTTTGAGGGTAAAGTTTTGGGTCAACAGGGCTCAAAAGTTCTACATCAGCAACTTTCATCGACAGGTTGATGCTAGAGACCATTTTAAGGTCGACTATTGAAGTCCCTACTGTTGGATCTAGGACTAAGTCAATAGTTGACCTCAGCTCCCGCTCTAAACTTGATTGTGAATTTTCATAATGTGAGTTGTCGTTCATAATTAAATGTAAAATATAAATGTGGAAGATTCTCTAACAATCTCTGATTCCATTGAGGTATCAAGTAAAACCTTTAATTCTTCGGTTTCAGCTTTGACCTCTGCGTTTGGAGATAGCACAAGAAGAGACATATATCTAATGATACGTGAAAAAATGCATACTACAGTCGCAGAAATTGCTCAAGACTTCAAAATCCATCCAAATGTAGCAAGGCATCACCTCGATAAACTTACGTCTGGTGGGTATCTTGAGGTTTCCTTAGTTAGGTTTCCGGGTCAAAAAGCTGGTAGACCGTCGAAATTATATAGCATTACAAAAAGAGACGTAGTGTCTGAACTGCCTGGTAGACAAGTTGATTTGTTGGCACAGCTTGTGGCGAAGCTTCTTAAAGTAGTCGACCGAAATGTAGCCCAAAAACTTGCTAGTGAAGTTGGATTTCAACATGGTAGACAGTTAGCGGAACAAATGTTACCAGATGGCTCTTATAAGTCGATTAAGAAAGCGATTGAATCCGTAGCGAATGCTCTTACTGCCGACGGGTTCAACGCCTATAGCGAGATGAGCGAAGGTGAGACCCATTTGATTTCAGGTTCGTGCCCATTTGGTGATTTAGCAATGTCGAACCCTGTGATTTGTGCTATTGAAGGAGGGATGGTTTCCGGCCTTTTAGCTGGTCTTTCAGGTGAGAAAGTGTCCGTTAAGATCTCTTCGAAAGCTCGTGGAGATAGTATTTGTCAAACTGTGGTTTAACATAACTTGGTTTCTATGCAACATAGCCGTGACTTATAATCCACGCCTCTGATTTAGGTTTATAACTGATTTGATTAATAACATATATTTAGATCACGCTTCATCAACTCCACTCCGAGAACGAGTGAAATTAGAAGTGAAACGACTCGTTGACTTAGAACTTGTTGGAGACCCGGGCAGAGTGCATTCAAGCGGTCTAGAAGTCAGGGAAGTAATAGAGTCAGCACGCGAGCGAGTTGCTAGTTTTTTTAGCGTAAAGTCTCGTCAGATAATATTTACGTCTTCAGGAACAGAAAGTAACGCAATAGCTATCTTTTCAGCCCTGGCAAATGCAACCGGCAAAACTGTGATTGTTTCGAAAGGGGAGCATTCAAGTGTAAAGCTTAATGTAGAGACTTTTGGAAAGCTTTTTAACAAAGAAATAGTTGACATAAGTTTAGATCAAGAAGGCCATGCAAACTTGGGTGAGTTAATTGATAGCGTAGAAGATGCAATTAAAACCGCAAAGGGTGTAGCGTTGGTGTGTTTGCAACTTGTGAATCATGAAGTTGGAACCCTTCAAGATATCGAAGGAATTATAAACGTTCTGGCTGAGCTGAATGTGCCATTAATGGTAGATGCATCAAGTGCAGTTGGCCACGTAGACAAAGGGTTACTGGACATTTCACCTGCCTATCTCTCGATTAGTGGTCACAAATTAGGTGCGTTGCAAGGGGTTGGAGCTCTAATAGTTAAAAAAGGCTTAACTCTACAGCCACTTTTAAAAGGAGGCAGTCAGGAGAGAAATAGGAGACCTGGAATTGAAAATCTTTTCGGAATCCACTCTCTAGGAGTTGCATTAGACGAACTTTCTCAAAATCTCGACTTTGAGATTGAGCGATCCCGAAATCAGACAACGTATTTAATAGAGAAGTTGTCTCAGATAGAAGATGTCGAAATTTTTGGCAGTCTGACCAAAAGAGCTAGTCACATAGTAGCTTTAGGCGTCAATGGCATTGAGGCTGAGCCGATTCTTTTGGCGCTCGATCAAAGAGGCATTGCCGTACATTCAGGTTCTTCATGCTCAAGCGAAACTTTAGAGCCATCGCCTATTCTTGAATCTATGGGTAAAAAAGCTGATTCAAGTTTGAGGGTTTCAGTAGGATGGACTACAAATATCTCAGAAATTGATTACTTTTTAGAGTCATTTCTAGACTGTATTGAAGACTTTAAGAAATTAAGGAAAAGCTAATTTTCAATATTTTATATTATAAATTGCTGTAGGTTAAGTATATGACTAATTCACAAATTGTTGGCACAGCACTTGTAACTGGGGCATCGAGTGGGATTGGAAGGAGTTTTGCTGAAATACTCGCTAACGGTTCGAGCCCGCTAGGCAAATACAACCTTGTAATTGTTGCAAGGGATAAAAAGAGATTAGCTGATGTTAAAAAGACGTTAGAAAGTACGTATGACATTAGTTGTGAGGTTATGTCAAAAGACCTTGAAACCGATGATGGAATAAACGATACAATTGAACGACTTAGAAGTAAAGATAGTCGCATAGATGTTGTTATTAATAATGCTGGTTACGGGGTGCAGGGGAATTTTGCGACTCTGCCCATCGAGAGTTCAATGGGGCAGATAGAGCTAAATGTGAAAGCCTTAGTTAGGATTACGCACGCTGCAGTTCAAGATATGAGCAATAGAGGAGGCGGGAAAATTTTGAATGTCTCGTCAATTGCAGGATTTCTTCCAGCGCCATCGAGTAATGTGTATGCCGCGACAAAGGCATTTGTAACGAGGTTTTCAGAAGGGCTTAAAGTCGAACTTAAAGGTACTAATATAAGTTTGACATGTCTGTGTCCAGGCTTCACTAAAACAGAGTTTCAAGAACGAGCAGATGTTAATTCCGACGCGATCCCCCCATTCATGTGGCAAAGTCCAGATGTTGTTGCAATGGAAGGTTTAATTGGTTTAAGCAAGAATCAAAGCTTAGTAATTCCGGGAATCCACAACAAGGCTGTAGTTGCGGTGAGTCAGGTTCTTCCTTCTTCAGTTCTCCGTGCAATCGCAGGAGTTGTTTCAAAAAGAATTTAAGGAATATGTGGAGGAGTTATTCCGGCCGCTTTGTAACAGCTTAAGATTTCGTTCTTAGATGCGTTTAGGAGATCTTCATTCGTGTTGTATTTGAGAAAAATAGAGTACTCCTTTATTGCTGCAGAAGGTTTGTGGTTGTCTTGGTAAATAACTGTTCCAAGAAATAGGTGAGCTTCACTTAATTGCGGGTCAATTAAAATTGCCTTATTTAAGTCATCTACCCCTTCATTTATTACCTTTTCATCATGTGCTTGGGCACCAGCTTGCGTAATTAGCCATCCACGTTCGGCGTATGCAGTTGCATTTTGTGGGTCGTCCTGAATTATTTGGGTGTATATGACAAGCGCAGCTTGTTCTTGCCCAAGGTTAGCCAGGGTACGTGCGTTACTAATCATTTGCTCAGTTGAAACCGTACTTTTCCCTACGTCATTAAAAGGTAACTTTACGCCCACAAAACTTAAAATAAAATACAACAGTCCGATGCCTATAAAAGTCAAGCCGATAATTTTGATTCTTAACCTTGAACTTCTTTCTAATCGTTTTCTGTGCTTTAACCATTTGACGCGCATTTTTAACTTTAAGGATGACCTCCAAAAGGCGACAGAAATTATAAGTAAGAATGCGGCAACTACTGAGAATATTGGAATATACCAAGTGAACGATGCTACAGTGCTTCCAGTTGGACTCAAGGAAATCGAAGGTCCATATTTGGACTCTAAATACAGCATTATCTGAGAGTTTGACTTGTTTTCCTTTATCATTTTCAAGACTAGGGCTCTTATGTTGATTGCAATTGGGGAAGTCGAATCCGCAACCGACAGACCTTCACAGGACGGACATTTAATCTGTGTTTCTAGCGAATGAGCCTTTTGTGCCGAAGTTGGGGCAGGTTGGTTTAATGTAGCATAGCCAACGACACCGACTAGAAAGAATATTATGACCAACCAGCCAATATATATTGCACGCTTACTTTTTGTTGAGTCTTCAGGGAGTGGAGCATCAGTACTGTCTTCGTTGACATTCTCCGTTAAGTGGGCATCTAAACTTGAGTTCATCTTAGTTTTTGCTTGCAGATTTAGAAATTAAAGAGTCCAGTCCTTTTTGAGTTACTGGACCTATTAATTTTGCGAGCACTATTCCCTCAGGTGATATCAAAAAAGTCTCTGGAGGTTCGCTTACGCCGTAGGAGATTGCTATAGAACCTGATCGGTCTTCAATGGCAGGCCAAGTAGCCCCATTTGATCTTAAGAAACCAGTTGCATTTGAAGCTGTGTCATCAAATGTAATGCCTAACATTGCGACATTTTTTTGGGAGTAGTGCTCGAAGTTAAATGCAACTAACTCCGGTTCTTCAACATGACACGGCGAGCACCAAGATGCGAAAAAGTTAATCACTACATACTTTCCTTTAAAACTATTTAGAGAAATCGATTTATTTGAAAATAGAGATAGTCCACTTATGTTTGGTGCTTGATTTCCTAAGAGAGGTGAAGAAACAGTTACGTTATTTATTTGCGGACGCGATGCAAGTATTGCAATCAAAGAAATTGCAATGACCAATACAGTTAAGCTCAACAGAACGATGCCTCGCCTTCTCTTTCCGCTAGGCGTAGTCAATGAATTGCTTTCTCGAGTTTTGCAGCTTCGGCTAATTGACTAACTGTAGTTTTGCTACGTTTTTTTGGCAATATCGCAGCTAAACCACCGAGAAACATAATAAATCCTCCAATCCAAATAAATTCTACTAGCGGCTGAATAATTACTCCAATGACAATTGATTGCTGCGTCGAACCTTGGGGGAGTTCAGCAACGGTTAAGTAGATATCTTGAAATAAGTTAGAGTCAATTGCTGGTGAGCCAATTCCTTCATTTGCATTGTCGAACACAGTAATTTTTGGATTGTATGGTCCTTTCCCATTAACTAGGACTTCCGCTTGCGTAATAGTGGCATTTTGCACGTTGAAGGTTGTGCTTTTTAAGTAAGTGATTTTGATGCCGTCAAATGTTGAATATTGACCTGGGCTCAGATTAACTTCACCTCTCTGGCCGTAGCTAAGTGCGGTAACAATACCTAGAGCTAGCATAATTAAACCTAGGTGAGCTATCATTCCACCCCCACTTCGAGATATTAAACCAAGCAATGGATTTCGATGTTGTTTTTTTAGCTTTAACATGTTATCCATGATCGATTTACCAGCAACGGCAAAGCTTAGGATTCCGAAGAAGTAAGCAATTAGTGTAACAGTATCTCTCACGTGAAGAACCACCAACATGGCGATTGAAATTAGAGAGATTGCAGCATACGGAAGTAGTTTTCGAAGCAATGAATCAAAGGTAATCGGTCTAAATGAAAGTAACGGTGCAATTCCCATAAGAACAAGAATGACCAATCCTATAGGAGCGCTTAAAGTGTTATAAAATGGGGCACCTACACTTTCACTTTGACCTAATGCACTTGCAATGATGGGGTCTATAGTTCCGACTAAAACGACGAGCGCAAAAAGCAAAAATAAGATGTTGTTTAGGACAAAAGCAGCAGATTTGTTTAATGATGGCGAAATTCTTTCAGTAACAGGAATTGAGCTTGCTTTAAATGCTATTAAGGTGAGCGATAGAAGAGTTACTACCCCTAGAAAAATTGCTAACAGCGGGCCAACGGCACCTGAGTATGCGAATGCGTGGACACTTTCTATAATTCCGGATCTTGTTAGGAAAGTTCCAAGAATTGTAAGCACAAAAGTTGAGAGCACTAATGTCATAGTCCATACTTTAAGCACAGATCGATTTTCAGTTGCAATAGCAGAATGAAGTGCCGCAGTTGAAGTTATCCAGGGTAGTAGTGCAGCGTTTTCAACTGGATCCCAGGCCCAAAAACCTCCCCAGCCTAGTACTTGGTAACTCCACCATGCACCCATTACGATCCCGATTGAAAGAAATGCCCAAGGAAGCAGCAAGAAGCGCCTTGTTAGAAATTGATACGACAGTGAATTCTCATTTGCTATCAAGCGTCCTACAGTTAGGGCAAAAGGAATTGTAAAACCGACAAACCCAGAGTATAAAAATATAGGGTGTATCGCAACTAACGAGTTATTTTGCAATAGTGGGTTTGGTCCTAATCCGTTTAATGGAGTTTTACCGGCAACTAATTGGAATGGATTGGCTGGTCCAACAACTAAACCTAGAAAGAAAATTGTAATTCCGATGACAATTAATTTTGCCCAAAGAATTGTATGAGAGCGATCTTTTTTCTTAATAACTGAGAACAGAAGGCAGTAGGCACTTAGGAGAAATACCCAAAGAAGGATTGATCCCTGTAAGGCTGACCAAAGGCCTGTGAAAGTATAAAGCAGCGGTGTGTTCCTGGCGTGGTTGTTGAATACGTAAGCAATGCTAAAGTCGTTTAGAAAAAATGCGCGTTCCATTGCGAACATTGACAGTGTAGTTCCAAAAAAAATTGAACCAATAAGGAGTAGCTCAAAAGTTTCAAATGTTTTTGTTGAGCTTGTATTGTTAGATTCTTTAGTTTGCTTAATTTGCAAAATAATAAAAATAATCGCAACGAATGACGCTAAAAAAGCAAAGTAAAGGCCAATTTTTCCCAGGACTTCATCAATATTCATTTAGCGAGTTGTACCGTTGCTTGCTTTAACTCTATTTGGGTGAGCGGCAATGTAAGTCGAAGTATGCTTAACCATAATCTCGTTTGTTAGGAAAGTAGTACTTGTTCCCCCAGGTCCGTTTCCTGCTTGAAAGTGTCCAACGAGTACAACTGGAATTCCGGGTTGAAAAAGTTGTGGTGGGGTTCCAGAGTCCACTATGGGAACTTCAGTACTGCCAGATGAAATTGAGAAATAAGTATCGTTGGCTTTGCGATGGATAGAACCCGGAACGACAGTTCCTTCAATCCTAAATGTTGATGTTCCAAGCGCTGCACGAGAAGAAACTGCCTGACTGGCAGTCTTAAAATATTCGATTGAGTTTGTCAAGCCTTCATAAATAAGAAATGCAAATACGCAAAGCAGCACTGTTCCAACCGCTATCAGTCTTCTTCGCCTTTTTGACGATGTCAACGTCATCTGTTGGTGAACTCGTTGGGCGAACTCTCAGAGTCCTTCACTATGCGAGAAAGCTCTTTTACCAATTTATTCCGCTTTAGACCAAGGTATAGACAGTACCCCACAGTTGCAAAGATTGCTATTCCATAACCTAGATAGATTAGAAAATTCATCCAACTCTCTCCATGCGCCTATTTTGAATTAAAGTGGTAAGGCTCTCACTCTCTCTAGCCTCTTCGAGAACTGATATCTCGTATCTAACTCTAACCATCCAAACCCATGCGAATGTCGCACTTAAGAAACCTATGCCCATAGTTATTCCCATCGACGGAGGGACTTTGAACTGTAAGTTGGGCGTAAGGATAGAAGCAGTTTGATGAAGAGTGTTCCACCAAATGACAGAAAAATGGACGATTGGCACATCGATTGCTGCAATTAGGGCAGCTATAGAGTTGCGGATTGCTTTTGAATGGTCGGTGCCAGAGATTTTTCTTACGCTTAAATATCCTAAATAAAGCACGAGTAGAACTGCAGTTAAAGTTAGTCTTGCATCCCAAGTCCACCACACCCCCCAAGTCATGTGACCCCAAATGGAACCAGTTATAAGAGTCAACGACAAAAAGAGTATCCCACTTTCGGCAGAAGCACCGGCAATTTTGTCAAAAAATGGAGATCTAGTTTTTGGGATTAAGTACAGGATGCTACATAGTGTAGTAAGGCCAAAAGCAAGATAGAGTGCTGCCCATGCGACAGGAGGGTGGACATATAAAAGTCTTACACTATTTCCTAAATGTTCATCTTTTGGAGTTACGTAAAGCCCCAATACTGTTGTAGCTAATGCGCTCGCTACTGCAACTGCACCTAAAAGAGTGCGCCACATTTTACGTCCTGCAAGTGCAAGCGCCTTGTTTATTTTATCGAGTCGATAAAAATCTGAATTTTCGTTACTCACCGGGCCGTCCGTAACGTGAAATGTCATCTTTCCTCCAAAAGAGGTTCAAATCCTACAAATCCAATAGCAAAATAAGAAATTGTAAGTGCAATTAGAACTCCTAACCATTTTAGACTACTACCAGTAGTCATACCTAAATATTTCGCCGTTATCTCAGTTGATGCAAGGAGTACTGGAGCTGCAACAGGAAGAAACAAGAGTGGAACCAAAGTTTCTCTAATTTGCGAACCAAGTGACATAGCTCCGTAAAGGGCACCAATAAAAGATAGCGCCAAAGATCCAAGAATGCAAGTCAGGACAACCATTAAAAGCCCAGTAAAATGATTAAATCTAGATCCGTAGAGGGTGACCGAGCCAAACACAACTAAAAATGATATGCCTATCATTTCTATTGAAATAGCAAGAGCTTTTCCCAAAAATAGGCCAGCAGGATCTAAATTGAGAAGCCTGAGACCATCCCTGCCAAGTGGGTATTCGATCGATAAACTACGTTCAACGGCAATAAGGCAAGATAGAATGATGGCAATCCAAATTAAGCCGGGAGCTGCTTTTTGAAGAGTCTGATTATCAGGGCCAAGTGCAAATCCGAAAATTATTAAAATAGCGCCAGCAATTGGTAGTACCTGGACCATGACTACTCTTGTTCTCATCTCAATTAAAAGGTCCTTTTTGAGCACTATCCAAGCATCAAGAAACATCTTGGTCTCCGCTTGTTATGTAACCACCTTGAATATTCAAAGTTCTGGTAGCAATTGCTTGAACGTGCTCTAGTTCGTGTGATGCAATGAGAATAAGCGCACCTCTTTCTTGAGCTCTAAGAATACTACTATCAATTATCTCTCTTGAAAGAGCGTCGATGCTTGCGTGAGGCTCATCTAAAAGCCATATTTTAGTATCTTTAATTAAAAGCGGAATGAAATTTACTCTCCTCTTTTGTCCTTCAGATAGTCGAGAGAATTTAGTTGACGAAACCCTATCAGGCAGCCCCATTAGGGCAAATGCTGCAATTATTTCTTCTTTCAGCTTTGATGTCTTTACACGTGACAATTTAACTTTAAGCGACAATGAATGTGAGTTTCCTACGGAAATTATGACATTTTCAAGAGCTGTCAAGTCATCATACATATTTGGTCTGTGCCCAACGTATGAAACTAGCGTTCTTATCTCCTGACTATTCTCTTGTAAATTAAGTCCATTAACATACCCACTCCCCTGCGTCATTGGGATTAGGCCAGCAATAAGACGTAGAAGACTTGTCTTCCCAGCCCCATTAGGCCCTGAAATTAGAACTATTTCTCCAAAGCTCGCCTCAAAGTTTATCCCAGCAAGGAGAGGGAAGCCCCCAACTACAGACACAACATTTTTAAGGGAAATAGTATAAGGCATTTTGCAATTAAATATTAGCCGAGAAATGTCCGAAAGGGCGCCTACACTTGATTATGATACCCATACCTGTATTTTAAATGGTTGTTTTTAACTTTGGAACTAAACCAAAACCAAACTATGAACGAACGAGTGATCCTTTCAGATGGGCCAAAAACCAATTAACGAAGCCTTGTATAAATCTTTAGCCTCGAAATGCAAGATCCCACAAGAATAAGACCTTGCGAATTAGCAAGGTCTTATTTAGGGAAAGTATCGTAAAAGATAGTAATTAGTTTTTCATTTAAGTCCTGAAACTATAATTTTGAGTTCCGAATATGCACTGTGTATGTTTGTCCTTGCAGTCTCAGTAGAGGTGCGAGCATTTAAGAATGTCTGCCAGTTTTGTGGATAGCCTGATGGCACCTGGGCAAGCATTGTACTTGAAATGTTAGATGTGAGCGAAGTTGCAGAAGTCACTTCACTTTGATACGAAGCAAAAGCTTGTTCGACAGCTGTCAAGTCTTTCCCTTTTGCAAGTTCTTGATTAATGGCTGATTGAATAACTGGTTCGAGGGATGTCATAGAAGATTCAATACTGCTTTCAGAATCGGCGACAACTGTCAAATCAGTCTGAGGTGTTACAACGACGTACACTCTGTAGTCATAAACCATTGCATGGGCATCTTGTTTAAGCTCTTGGCAGGTGGTATCGGTTGAAACTTTCGAAGACAGTGCCGAAATGCCATTCTGCTCATTGCTTAATATTGAAATAAGCGAAGACCTATCATCTTGACTGAGAGCTGTTGATCGGTTTACACGTGTTTGGAGTTTACCAAGCTGAGTTGTTCGTGCACTTAATTCAGATTCAACTAACTGTTGGGCACCTGAAAAATTGGTGCTACAGGTAGGGGCGGATGGTTTTGTCGAAGTTGCTGCGTGAGCACTCAATTGACCTACTCCCAGAGTGGATAGTGTTACCATCCCTGTCAAAACTGATATTTTCATAAATTTCTTTAACATTTTAGCTGTCTCCTTGTGGATTTGAAATATCTTGGTTCGATTGATTAGCATTGCTATCTAAAGAGCCAAGCTGTTGATTTAACTGATTTAGAGTATTTGAGCTAAGGCCACTTTGAGTCGCCACGGTAGTAGTAGTTATCCCACTAGTCGTTGGACTTGTAATGGTTGAAGTCGAAACAGTTTGCTTAGGCGCACTTGTTGTCGTGCTTGCTGATGAATTTGAATTCGCACAACTTGCAAGACCTAGTGTCATGCCTACAGCAATTACTATTTCAACTATTCCTTTTTTGTATCTCATTGTTCCTCCTATGCTAAGAGTTTCTGTTGAGGATGTGATGAAAGATTGATCAAAATGTTAAAGAACTGTTAAGAAATAAGCAGCTGACAAGTGAATAAAAAGTAGTTATCATAGCATGCTCAAATAACTTTAAGAAAATGTTTAATAGCCTGTTTCCCACACCCAGGCACCGCGGTAAGTTATTGGCTGCACATGAAATACCCGATTGAAGAAAATTGCAAGTGATAAGTTTGCAAATATTGCTTGAATAAGTACTGCTCCTACATGCCATTGTTTAAAAGTTGCATTTACTTGACTTGACGAAAACTGAGATGGATATTTCTTTGGAGCCATCCCAAGAAAGTCAAGCAATGTAGGATGTTTATTTTTCCTGTTGATAGCAGGCGGCGCGTCAGTAACTCCTGGAACAAAAATACCTGAACCCCCAATTACATTAATTCGAAATCCGGCAATAGCTTGCCACACCATTGATTGGGTGGTGTCGATGCCATAAGGTAGTGGAATCACGAGTACATTTGTGTTTGCCTTGATTATGCTGGATCCTTGAGTAAACCAAGAAGGTACGTTCTCCTGTCCAACACTTAAAGGCACTTGATCGTATATTGAACTGGGGAGGAGGGAGAGTGTTATTACGGATATGGAAATCAGAAATTTAGATAACTTTCTGTTGTCGCTGGCATGAATTCTAAAGAGTTGTGAAACTTTAATTTCTGCAAAATTTATAAAAGCAGCGAACAGTAGCCCAGCAAAAAGCCACATAAATTGAATAAGATGTCCGGGTAGCGCGTCTGTGAATATTGGCAATGATTGGACTAGCCGCCATGGAAGAAAAACTGTTTCTCTTAGTCCACCTAGACCGTTTGGTGAAAGATGTAGAATTCCACCCATTGCAAACCAGTAAGAGAGAAGGAGCATTAGAAAGGCGAATATCACAGTTTTATTTTTAAAGTGTGTTAACGCGAAGCAGGTAAGAATGATCACAAGAGTAGGTCCTAAATAAGAAGGATTCGGTCCAGCAATACCGAAGTATCCTCCAAGTCTTTCAAAACCTACTGACTTTGCATAAAAGGGGCCTAGTTTTAAAGCATCAAATATACCAGTTCCGTAAAACCATGATGATGACCAAGGTCCGCCAGTAATATGCCTTGGGCCAAACAATGAATAGTACGTCGGGTATGCTAGGGCAATTCCTGTTAAGACTCCACCAAAAAACAGAGATTTGAGCGCATGATAGTTTATTCTTGCTTTATGCTTTACATTCAGTCCTAGTACGATTATAGAACTGGGTATCATCAGCAGTATTGTTAAGGGAAGAATCTCCGTTGAGACAAAGAACTCAAAGATCGTTGAAAGGGAGAGTAGAGCGACTCTTCTATTGACATGACTTTGGTCGGTAAAAATTAAGTATAAAAGTCCTAAGGCAATAGGAAGGTATGGTTGAAAGATAAAATTTAAATGTCCGTAGCCCATTTCCGTTAATATTTCGGGTGAAAACCCAAACAGTAGTCCTCCAGCAAATCCGCCGTACCCTTCCTGTAAAATTGATCTGTAGCACCATCTGGCCGCCAATGCACTTAGTACTGGACTTAGAAATAGTGAGATATTGAAAGAAAATATTGGACCGAAAAGAAGCGTAAAGGGCGTCATCACCATGCCTAGGAGAGGAATCGATGTTGCGTTTAAAAGATTGGCACCATTAGGCGCCCACACTAAATGTGTAAAGAATGGATTATGTAAATGAGTGATAGCGAAAGCTTGGTAGGCTAAGAACCAAGTGAATAAACCGGGATCTCCACACCCGCAATCAATTCTAGTAGTGGGTGAAGGCCAAATATGATAAAGGACTAGACCAGATAACGTCAAGTATGAACATGTAGCGACAATCGTACCTAACTTGGTTCGCACCCATGGTATAAGTTTTTGTTGCGATTTGGAATTAATCACGTGAAGCACCAATTTAACAGTAAGTAATGCACTAGCGATTTTAAGAATTGTAACTTATCAATATTTTATATCCTATGTCAATAATATCTTCATGTTTGTCTAATCAGATGTATAGGCGATCCCAATACTTGGTGATACTAGCGTAGTGTCGCACAAATAGCGAGACCATTGTGATGGGATTATGAACAACCCTGTGCTCCTCATAACATAACACAGGCTCAGCTCTTGAATTTATTTATAAGCGTCAGACTGCATCCCAAAGTTAGTAGTTAGTCCAAAAGTACTATTGTCAGCTTCTCAGGGTGTTGCTAATACAACAATTTCAAAAAATCTCAAGATTTGAGTTAAAGCAGTTCGTTCCTACAGTACAAGATACAATGAAGAGGTCTAGCCAACTTTGGCAAGATTCAAAAAAAACCGTGGCATAAAAGCTACTCTTTCAGATTCAAAAGCCTAAGAGAGTAAAACTAACTTAAGAACCGAAACCAGATTGCGTATAAAATGTAGAGATCAGATAAGTAAGAAGTCTAAGCTGTACTGACTTTATTGGAGACTACTAACCTAAGAAATAAGGAATAATTGAGTTATGGATGACAAAACCAATAAAAAGAAGAGATCGTTTCAAAAATATAGTGACGATTTTAAAAAAAGAGTAGTTGAGGCTTACAGAGATAGGGTATTGAAATCTTCCACTACGTATGGAGT